>NZ_JBHWKQ010000003.1:211123-340320 GCF_042730865.1 Streptomyces sp. NPDC059897
CAGTCCTTAAGGAGGCGGCCCGCTCGCGAGACATTCAGGAAGCTCAGTCGCGCGCCTCGGCGAGCAGCTTCTGGATGCGGGAGACGCCCTCGACGAGGTCCTCGTCACCGAGCGCGTACGAAAGGCGCAGGTAGCCCGGCGTACCGAAGGCCTCGCCCGGCACCACCGCGACCTCGGCCTCCTCCAGGATGAGCGCGGCGAGCTCGACGGAGCTCTGCGGGCGCTTGCCGCGGATCTCCTTGCCGAGCAGGCCCTTCACCGACGGGTACGCGTAGAACGCGCCCTCGGGCTCCGGGCACACGAAGCCGTCGATCTCGTTGAGCATCCGCACGATCGTCTTACGGCGCCGGTCGAAGGCCTCGCGCATCTTCTCCACGGCCGTCAGGTCCCCGGACACGGCGGCGAGCGCGGCCGCCTGCGCCACGTTGGAGACGTTCGACGTGGCGTGCGACTGCAGGTTCGTCGCGGCCTTCACGACGTCCTTCGGGCCGATGATCCACCCGACGCGCCAGCCGGTCATCGCGTACGTCTTCGCCACACCGTTGACCACGATGCACTTGTCGCGCAGCTCCGGGAGCAGCGCCGGCAGCGACGTGAACTTCGCGTCCCCGTAGACGAGGTGCTCGTAGATCTCGTCCGTCATCACCCACAGGCCGTGCTCCACGGCCCAGCGGCCGATGGCCTCCGCGTCGGCCTCGCTGTACACGGCGCCCGTCGGGTTCGAGGGCGACACGAACAGCACGACCTTGGTGCGCTCGGTGCGCGCGGCCTCCAGCTGCTCCACGGAGACGCGGTAACCGGTCGTCTCGTCGGCGACGACCTCCACCGGCACGCCGCCCGCGAGGCGGATCGACTCCGGGTACGTGGTCCAGTACGGGGCCGGGACGATGACTTCGTCGCCCGGGTCGAGGATCGCGGCGAACGCCTCGTAGATGGCCTGCTTGCCGCCGTTCGTCACCAGGATCTGCGAGGCGTCGACCTCGTAGCCGGAGTCGCGCAGCGTCTTCGCGGCGATCGCGGCCTTCAGCTCGGGCAGACCGCCGGCCGGGGTGTAGCGGTGGAACTTCGGGTTCTTGCAGGCCTCGATGGCCGCCTCGACCACGTAGTCCGGCGTCGGGAAGTCGGGCTCACCGGCGCCGAAGCCGATCACCGGGCGCCCGGCGGCCTTGAGGGCCTTGGCCTTGGCGTCGACGGCGAGGGTCGCGGACTCGGAGATCGAGCCGACCCGGGCCGACACCCGGCGCTCGGTGGGAGAGGAACCTGCGGACGGAGAAGGAGTTGCAGCGCTCATGGCCCCATCGTTCCAGACCGGAAAGCCGCCGGGCACACGGGTTTCGAAGAGCGAGAAACCGCTCTTGATCCACTTCTTGATCCACTTGCGGATGTTGCTCGTTCGACGGAGGGCTCAGGAACACGTACACTCACTGCTCGTTGGCCTTCAACGGCCGCGCCTTCCGACCGCACTCCGTGCGTCCGGGCGGATGCGGTACGTTGGGGGAGACAAAGGGTCGTAGCTCAATTGGTAGAGCACTGGTCTCCAAAACCAGCGGTTGGGGGTTCAAGTCCCTCCGGCCCTGCTACACACTCCTTCGCCAGGATGTGTGCGCATGTACGTACTGCATTGCACCGCCGTGCGGCTCCACCGGGCGCGGCACGGCCACGACCCGGAATCAGGTGAGGACGAGTGACGGACGCCGTGGGCTCCATCGACAAGCCTGATGCCGAGGCGCTGGAGTCCAAGAAGGCCCGCAAGGGCGGAAAGCGCGGCAAGAAGGGCCCCTTCGGCCGTCTCGCGCTCTTCTACCGCCAGATCGTCGCGGAGCTCCGCAAGGTCGTCTGGCCGTCTCGCAGTCAGCTCTCGACGTACACCACAGTGGTGATTGTGTTCGTCGTCATCATGATCGGTCTTGTCACCGTGATTGACTATGGCTTCAACCACCTTGTCAAGTACGTATTCGGCTGAGCCGAAAAGCGGAGGGCGCCGTGTCCGGCGCCCCTTTCGCGCGTTCCACCCCTATGTATCCAGGAAGAAGCAGCCACAGTGTCTGACCCGAACCTGAACGAGGCGATCGAGCCGGTCGAGTCCGCTGAGGACGAGCTCGACATCGTCGAGGCGGCGGACGCCGAGGACCCGGACCAGGCCGAGGCTGCCGACATCGCCGCCGGCGAGCCCGCCGAGGAAGCCGCGGTCGAGACCGTGGTGGACGCCGACGCCGAGGCCGATGAGGCCCAGGCGGAGGACGCCCCGGCCGAGGCCGAGGAAGCCGCCGAGGCGGTCGAGGCCGTCGAGGAGGAGCCGGTCGACCCGATCGCCGCGCTCCGCGACGAGCTGCGGTTCCTGCCCGGTGACTGGTACGTCATCCACACCTACGCGGGCTACGAGAAGCGCGTGAAGGCGAACCTGGAGCAGCGCGCCGTCTCGCTCAACGTCGAGGAATTCATCTACCAGGCTGAAGTCCCCGAGGAAGAGATCGTCCAGATCAAGAACGGCGAGCGCAAGAACGTCCGGCAGAACAAGCTGCCCGGTTACGTGCTCGTCCGCATGGACCTGACGAACGAGTCCTGGGGCGTCGTCCGCAACACGCCCGGCGTCACCGGCTTCGTGGGCAACGCCTACGACCCGTACCCGCTGACCCTGGACGAGATCGTCAAGATGCTCGCCCCGGAGGCCGAGGAGAAGGCCGCCAAGGAGGCCGCCGAGGCCGAGGGCAAGCCGGCTCCGGCCCGCAAGGTCACCGTCGAGGTCCTGGACTTCGAGGTCGGCGACTCGGTCACCGTCACCGACGGCCCGTTCGCGACGCTGCAGGCGACGATCAACGAGATCAACGCCGACTCGAAGAAGGTCAAGGGCCTCGTCGAGATCTTCGGTCGCGAGACCCCGGTCGAGCTGAGCTTCGACCAGATCCAGAAGAACTAGCCCTTCCGGCGCCTTCTGGGCACACGCTTCCGAACAGGTCAGACGGGCTGCAAAGCCTGTCTGACCTGCTCGGTTTTTAGCCGCACATGGATACCCGTTATCGTTGTGCGGTATGCCTCCATCCGGATGATCCCAACGATCATTCATGAGGATGGTGGCTGAACACTCTCACTAAGACCCGGAGAGAGAGCACATGCCTCCCAAGAAGAAGAAGGTCACGGGGCTCATCAAGCTCCAGATCCAGGCCGGCGCCGCCAACCCGGCCCCGCCTGTCGGCCCCGCGCTGGGCCAGCACGGCGTGAACATCATGGAGTTCTGCAAGGCCTACAACGCCGCGACCGAGTCGCAGCGCGGTTGGGTCATCCCGGTGGAGATCACGGTCTACGAAGACCGTTCCTTCACCTTCATCACCAAGACCCCGCCGGCCGCGAAGATGATCCTCAAGGCCGCTGGTGTCGAGAAGGGCTCCGGCGAGCCGCACAAGACCAAGGTCGCCAAGATCACCGAGGCGCAGGTCCGCGAGATCGCCACCACCAAGATGCCCGACCTCAACGCCAATGACCTGGACGCCGCGTCCAAGATCATCGCCGGCACCGCCCGTTCCATGGGCGTCACGGTCGAGGGCTGACCTCCACCTCGCAGATCCATCCGTGGCAGGGCCTGCTCGGCCCGCACCACGACTCCTCTAGAACTCAGGAGAAGCAAGTGAGCAAGCGCAGCAAGTCTCTCCGCGCTGCGGACGCCAAGGTCGACGGGGCCAAGCTCTACGCCCCGCTCGAGGCCGTCCGTCTCGCCAAGGAGACCTCCACGTCGAAGTTCGACGGCACCGTCGAGGTCGCCTTCCGCCTGGGCGTTGACCCGCGCAAGGCCGACCAGATGGTCCGTGGCACCGTGAACCTGCCGCACGGCACCGGCAAGACCGCCCGGGTCCTGGTCTTCGCGACCGGTGACCGTGCTGCGGCCGCGGAAGCCGCGGGCGCCGACATCGTCGGCTCCGACGAGCTCATCGCCGAGATCGCCAAGGGCGACCGGCTGAACGAGTTCGACGCCGTTGTCGCCACCCCGGACCTCATGGGCAAGGTCGGTCGCCTCGGCCGCGTGCTCGGTCCGCGTGGCCTCATGCCGAACCCGAAGACCGGCACCGTGACCCCGGACGTGGCCAAGGCCGTGACCGAGATCAAGGGCGGCAAGATCGAGTTCCGCGTCGACAAGCACGCGAACCTGCACTTCATCATCGGCAAGGTGTCCTTCGACGACGCCAAGCTGGTGGAGAACTACGGCGCGGCCCTGGAGGAGATCCTCCGTCTGAAGCCGTCCGCCGCCAAGGGTCGCTACATCAAGAAGGCCGCCATCAGCACCACGATGGGCCCCGGCATTCAGCTCGACTCCAACCGCACCCGGAACCTCCTCGTCGAGGAGGACCCGGCCGCGGTCTGAGCCCTTCCAGGCTCGCTGTAGTCGCTACGGGCCCCGCACCTTTCGAGGTGCGGGGCCCGTTCCGCTTTTCCGGTCCGCACGCGGTCGTGGCTGCGCTAGCTTCACGGTGACCGACCGGGGGAGCGGGAGCGGATGCCGAAGTACGCGCGCGTGGTGACGCTGGCCGCCGTGGGGGTCCTGCTGGCCGCCTGCGGGGGGACACCGGAGCACGGGGCCGGCGAGGCGCGCGAGGCGCTGCGCACCGCCAGGCAGCAGGTTCTCGCGGCGGGCTCGGCGCGCGTCGACGCCACGATGACCACCGGCAAGCGGCTGACCTCGCGCAGCACGGGCGCGCTCAGCTGGGCGGACGGTGTCGAGGGCACCCTGACCGTGCGGGTCACCGGCGGTGAACTGGCCGCCTCCACGCGCGCGTTGGGCGGTGACCCGTCGCAGACGCGGTTCCTCCCGGACGCCCAGTACACCCGCATGAGCGACCGGTTCGCCGAGCTCCAGGGCGGCCGCCACTGGATCCGCCGCCCGTACGACACCCGCGGCGACCTCACCCCGGCCGACTCGCTCAAGGCGCTCATCGGGGCCGAGGACGTCCACAGGGTGGGGCGCCAGACCGTGCGCGGGACACGGGCCACCCATTACCGGGGGAGTGCGGGCCGCGGGCACATCGACGTATGGCTCGATGCCCGGCAGCGTCTGGTGCGGCGCACCCAGCACGTGGGCGACTTCACGGTGACCGTCCACTACCGCGGCTACGGCGCCCCGGCCGCGGCGGAACGCCCGGCAGCACGCGACACCGTCGACTTCGCGGAGGTCACGGGCGCCGGATGAGCCGGACAAAGCTGTGGGCGGGCTGTCAGAGGCGTCCGCTATCGTGCGGGCAGATCAAGATGCACCAAGGGGTGGGATTCAAGATGACTGTTTCCGTACGACGAGTGGTCGGCGCCGCCGCTGCCACCGCGCTGCTGTGTTCGGCCGTCGCCGCCTGTGGTGGCGGGGACGACAAGGGCGGGAAGAAGGCCTCCGGGTCGGGCTCCCAGTCGGTCGCGCAGGCCGTCACGGCCGCGTACGAGAAGACCTCCGCGGCCAAGTCCGCCAAGGTCGACATGACCATGAAGATGCCGACGGCCGCCCAGGGCGGTGGCGACATGAAGATGTCCGGCACCATGGGCTGGGACCCGAGCGTCATGGACATGACGATGTCGGGCTCCGCGTTCTCGGCCGGCGGTCCCGACGCGCCCAAGAGCATCCGCATGCTCATGCAGGACAACGTGATGTACATGGACATGGGCGCCAATGCCGCCAAGACCATGGACGGCAAGCGCTGGATGAAGATGGACCTCGCCGCCATGGCGAAGAAGTCCGGCGACGAGAAGATGGCGCGCCAGATGACCGGCAGCCTGGACAGCATGAACCAGGACCCGGCCCAGCAGATCGCCGTCCTCCTGGACTCGCCGAACCTGAAGCACCTCGGCTCGGCCACGGTGGACGGCACCGAGACGGAGCACTACAAGGGCAAGCTGACGGTCGACGAGATGCTGGCGAAGAACGACTCGCTGAAGGTCCTCAGCAAGTCCGACCGCGACCAGCTGCTCAAGAACGTCAAGAAGGCCGGCATCAAGACGTACGACACCGAGCTGTGGATCAACAAGGACGATCTGCCGGTCAAGCTCGACGTCACGATGGACAGCTCGCAGGGCGCCATCCAGATGTCGGAGAAGTTCTCGGACTACGGCGCCGCGGTGAAGGCCGATGTGCCGCCCGCCAGCCAGACCTTCGACATGATGCAGATGCTCAAGGAGCTCGGCGGGGCCTCCGGCGCCGGGAGCAGCGCCGGTTCCTCCGGTATTGACAGCGGCGTCTGAGCGGATTTGCTCGACACGCTCTCCTTCACGTAACCTTCCACAGAAGCCAAAGACCGCTGGTCGTTGCCGTCCACTCGCAAGAGAGTTCGGTGGCCGAAGGATCCGCTGAAACTGCGGACGACCCGCGCAGGTGACTGTGGAAGTGCTCCTGGAACCCCTCGGGGATCCGGTCGAGCTCACGCCCCGTGCGCCTGCGCCGGGGCGTTTCGTTTTCCCAGCCTCCTTGCGAGCGGTCCTCATCACCCGGAAGGAGGCTGACGCTCTATGCCGACGCCCGACAAGGCTGCCGCCGTAGCCGAGCTCACGGACAAGTTCCGCAGCTCGAGCGCCGCCGTGCTGACCGAGTACCGGGGTCTCACCGTGGCCCAGCTCAAGCAGCTGCGCCGTTCGCTCGGTGAGAACTCCGAGTACGCCGTGGTGAAGAACACGCTGACCAAGATCGCGGCCAACGAGGCCGGGATCAACACGCTCGACGACCTGTTCAACGGTCCGACGGCGGTTGCCTTCGTCACCGGTGACCCGGTGGAGTCGGCGAAGGGTCTTCGTGACTTCGCCAAGGACAACCCGAACCTCGTCATCAAGGGCGGTGTCCTTGACGGCAAGGCGCTGTCCGCCGACGAGATCAAGAAGCTTGCGGACCTCGAGTCCCGCGAGGTTCTGCTGTCCAAGCTGGCCGGTGCCTTCAAGGCGAAGCAGTCGCAGGCTGCCTCCGTCTTCAACGCGCTGCCGACGAAGCTCGTCCGCACCGTGGACGCGCTCCGTGCCAAGCAGGACGAGCAGGGCGGTGCCGAGTAACTCGGCTCGCTTTTTGATCCCCGCCGTCTGAGACGGCGGCAGGGATCGCAGCGGGCCGCACGTCTACGACGTAATGCCGAAAGGCATACGCCCGCCTCACCCAGTACATCCGGCACCTGCCGATTTAGTGGAAGGACCGCCATCATGGCGAAGCTCACCCAGGACGAGCTGCTTGCGCAGTTCGAGGAGATGACCCTCATCGAGCTCTCCGAGTTCGTGAAGGCCTTCGAGGACAAGTTCGACGTCGAGGCCGCGGCTGCCGCCCCGGTCGTCGTCGCCGGTGGTGCCGCTGGTGGCGCCGCCGCCGAGGCCGCCGAGGAGCAGGACGAGTTCGACGTCATCCTCACCGGCGCCGGCGACAAGAAGATCCAGGTCATCAAGGTCGTGCGCGAGCTCACCTCCCTGGGCCTCAAGGAGGCCAAGGACCTCGTCGACGGCACCCCGAAGCCGGTCCTCGAGAAGGTCGCCAAGGACGCTGCCGAGAAGGCCAAGGAGCAGCTCGAGGGCGCCGGCGCGGCCGTCGAGGTCAAGTAAGACCTCTTCGACTCTGTCGAATCCTCTCCGGTGAAACTGCTCCCCCGGGAGCTGTAACGCCGAGGTACCGAAGGGCGATCACCCAGTTGGGTGGTCGCCCTTCGGCGTTGTCCGGATCGCTGGCCGAGGGTGCCTTGCGCTGTCGGGCGTGCAGAGTATGGTGATCTTCGTTGTGCCTGGCGCCACCCCTGTTCGGCCAAGAGGGGGCCTTGACGAACAGCACGCAGCGCGCAATTCTCAGGACGCGTCGTCACAACGATCCGGATCCGAGGCATGGATCGACGGCGAAGAGGGCAGTAAGGATGTGCGCTCAGCGCACAGGGAACGCCGCAGACGGTGAACGGTTGAGAACAACGAGGGTCTCAAAAAACCCGCACTGGACATCAGTGGGCCTTCTGGCTACACTGTCCCTTTGCGCTGCCTGTTAGCTGCTCCCTGCCCGTCACCAGGGGCATGCCCTCGCCTCAGCACCGTGGATTGAACCGGCTCTGACCTGGCCATATGCCAGATCAGGGGCTCTGTCCCGTGTATGGCTTGGGACCGGTACGCGCGTAGTGAGTCCGAGCCCTCGGAAGGACCCCCTCTTGGCCGCCTCGCGCAACGCCTCGATCGCGAATACGAACAACGGCGCCAGCACCGCCCCGCTGCGCATCTCCTTTGCAAAGATCAAGGAGCCTCTCGAGGTTCCGAACCTGCTCGCGCTGCAGACCGAGAGCTTTGACTGGCTGCTCGGCAACACCGCTTGGCAGAGTCGGGTCGAGGAGGCTCTGGAGTCGGGTCACGACGTCCCCACGAAGTCCGGTCTGGAGGAGATCTTCGAGGAGATCTCCCCGATCGAGGACTTCTCCGGGTCGATGTCCCTGACCTTCCGCGACCACCGCTTCGAACCGCCGAAGAACTCCATCGACGAGTGCAAGGAGCGCGACTTCACGTACGCGGCTCCGCTCTTCGTCACCGCCGAATTCACCAACAACGAGACCGGCGAGATCAAGTCCCAGACGGTCTTCATGGGCGACTTCCCGCTCATGACCAACAAGGGCACCTTCGTCATCAACGGCACCGAGCGTGTCGTTGTCTCCCAGCTGGTCCGCTCGCCGGGTGTCTACTTCGACTCCTCCATCGACAAGACGTCCGACAAGGACATCTTCTCCGCCAAGATCATCCCGTCCCGGGGTGCCTGGCTGGAGATGGAGATCGACAAGCGCGACATGGTCGGTGTGCGCATCGACCGCAAGCGCAAGCAGTCCGTCACCGTTCTCCTGAAGGCTCTCGGTTGGACGACCGAGCAGATCCTCGAGGAGTTCGGCGAGTACGAGTCCATGCGCGCCACCCTGGAGAAGGACCACACCCAGGGCCAGGACGACGCGCTGCTCGACATCTACCGCAAGCTGCGTCCGGGCGAGCCGCCCACGCGTGAGGCCGCGCAGACGCTGCTCGAGAACCTCTACTTCAACCCGAAGCGCTACGACCTCGCGAAGGTCGGCCGCTACAAGGTGAACAAGAAGCTCGGTGCCGAGGAGCCGCTGGACGCCGGCGTGCTCACGACCGACGACATCATCGCCTCCATCAAGTACCTCGTGAAGCTGCACGCGGGCGAGACGGAGACGGTGGGCGAGTCGGGCCGGGAGATCGTCGTCGAGACCGACGACATCGACCACTTCGGCAACCGTCGTATCCGTAACGTCGGCGAGCTGATCCAGAACCAGGTCCGTACGGGTCTCGCCCGTATGGAGCGCGTCGTGCGCGAGCGCATGACGACCCAGGACGTCGAGGCGATCACGCCGCAGACCCTGATCAACATTCGCCCGGTCGTGGCGTCGATCAAGGAGTTCTTCGGTACCTCGCAGCTGTCCCAGTTCATGGACCAGAACAACCCGCTGTCGGGGCTGACGCACAAGCGTCGTCTGAACGCCCTCGGCCCGGGTGGTCTGTCCCGTGAGCGGGCGGGCTTCGAGGTCCGAGACGTGCACCCCTCGCACTACGGCCGCATGTGCCCGATTGAGACCCCTGAAGGTCCCAACATTGGTCTCATCGGCTCGCTCGCCTCGTACGGCCGGATCAACCCCTTCGGCTTCATCGAGACGCCGTACCGCAAGGTCGTCGAGGGCGTCGTCACCGACGACGTCGACTACCTGACGGCCGACGAGGAGGACCGCTTCGTCATCGCGCAGGCCAACGCGCCGCTGACGGACGAGCTCCAGTTCGCCGAGGCCCGCGTCCTGGTCCGCCGCCGTGGCGGAGAGGTCGACTACGTCCCCGGTGACGACGTCGACTACATGGACGTCTCGCCGCGCCAGATGGTGTCGGTCGCGACCGCGATGATCCCGTTCCTCGAGCACGACGACGCCAACCGTGCCCTCATGGGCGCGAACATGATGCGTCAGGCCGTGCCGCTGATTAAGTCCGAGGCGCCGCTCGTCGGCACCGGCATGGAGTACCGCTGCGCCACCGACGCCGGCGACGTGCTCAAGGCCGACAAGGACGGTGTGGTCCAGGAGGTCTCCGCGGACTACATCACCACCGCCAACGACGACGGCACGTACAGCACGTACCGCCTGCACAAGTTCTCCCGCTCGAACCAGGGCACCTCTGTCAACCAGAAGGTCGTCGTGGACGAGGGCGCGCGGATCATCACCGGCCAGGTCCTGGCCGACGGTCCCGCGACCGAAGAGGGCGAGATGGCCCTCGGCAAGAACCTGCTCGTGGCGTTCATGCCGTGGGAGGGTCACAACTACGAGGACGCGATCATCCTGTCGCAGCGCCTCGTGCAGGACGACGTCCTCTCCTCGATCCACATCGAGGAGCACGAGGTCGACGCCCGTGACACCAAGCTCGGCCCGGAGGAGATCACCCGGGACATCCCGAACGTCTCCGAGGAGGTCCTCGCCGACCTCGACGAGCGCGGCATCATCCGGATCGGTGCCGAGGTCGTCGCCGGCGACATCCTCGTCGGCAAGGTCACGCCCAAGGGTGAGACCGAGCTGACGCCGGAGGAGCGCCTGCTCCGCGCGATCTTCGGTGAGAAGGCGCGCGAGGTGCGCGACACCTCGCTGAAGGTGCCGCACGGTGAGATCGGCAAGGTCATCGGCGTCCGCGTCTTCGACCGCGAAGAGGGCGACGAGCTGCCGCCGGGCGTGAACCAGCTGGTCCGTGTCTACGTGGCCCAGAAGCGCAAGATCACCGATGGTGACAAGCTCGCCGGCCGTCACGGCAACAAGGGCGTCATCTCGAAGATCAACCCGATCGAGGACATGCCGTTCCTGGAGGACGGCACCCCGGTCGACATCATCCTCAACCCGCTGGGTGTGCCGTCCCGAATGAACCCGGGACAGGTTCTGGAGATCCACCTCGGCTGGCTCGCCAGCCAGGGCTGGGACGTCTCCGGTCTGAGCGACCAGTGGGCCAAGAGCCTGCAGTCGATCGGCGCCGACCAGGTCGAGCCGCGTACGAACGTCGCGACCCCGGTCTTCGACGGTGCGCGTGAGGACGAGCTCGCGGGCCTGCTCGAGAACGCCCGGCCGAACCGCGACGGCGACCGCATGGTCCTCCCGTCCGGCAAGGCGCGGCTGTTCGACGGCCGCTCCGGTGAGCCGTTCCCGGACCCGATCTCGGTCGGGTACATGTACATCCTCAAGCTGCACCACCTGGTCGACGACAAGCTGCACGCGCGTTCGACCGGTCCGTACTCGATGATCACCCAGCAGCCGCTGGGTGGTAAGGCTCAGTTCGGTGGCCAGCGCTTCGGTGAGATGGAGGTGTGGGCGCTCGAGGCATACGGCGCCGCCTACGCCCTCCAGGAGCTGCTGACGATCAAGTCCGACGACGTCACCGGCCGCGTGAAGGTCTACGAGGCCATCGTCAAGGGCGAGAACATCCCCGAGCCCGGCATTCCCGAGTCCTTCAAGGTGCTCATCAAGGAAATGCAGTCCCTGTGCCTCAACGTGGAGGTGCTGTCCTCGGACGGCATGTCCATCGAGATGCGCGACACCGACGAGGACGTCTTCCGCGCAGCGGAGGAGCTCGGCATCGACCTGTCCCGGCGCGAGCCGAGCAGCGTCGAAGAGGTCTGACGGGAGTCGTCGGCCAGGGGCCCTCTCCTCACCGAGAGGCCCCCGGCCGGCACCCCTCGACCCCCGTTTCAGACCACAGACTTACAACCCTGAGAGGGATTGACGCATAGTGCTCGACGTCAACTTCTTCGATGAGCTCCGGATCGGTCTGGCCACCGCTGACGACATCCGTCAGTGGAGCCATGGCGAGGTCAAGAAGCCCGAGACCATCAACTACCGCACGCTCAAGCCGGAAAAGGACGGGCTCTTCTGCGAGAAGATCTTCGGTCCGACCCGGGACTGGGAGTGCTACTGCGGCAAGTACAAGCGTGTCCGCTTCAAGGGCATCATCTGCGAGCGCTGTGGCGTCGAGGTCACGCGCGCCAAGGTGCGCCGTGAGCGGATGGGCCACATCGAGCTTGCCGCTCCCGTCACGCACATCTGGTACTTCAAGGGCGTCCCGTCGCGTCTGGGCTACCTGCTCGACCTCGCCCCGAAGGACCTCGAGAAGGTCATCTACTTCGCGGCGTACATGATCACGTTCGTCGACGAGGAGCGTCGTACCCGCGACCTGCCCTCCCTCGAGGCGCACGTCCAGGTCGAGCGTCAGCAGATCGAGAACCGTCGCGACTCGGACCTCGAGGCCCGCGCCAAGAAGCTCGAGACCGACCTGGCCGAGCTCGAGGCCGAGGGTGCCAAGGCCGACGTGCGCCGCAAGGTGCGCGAGGGTGCCGAGCGCGAGATGAAGCAGCTGCGCGACCGTGCGCAGCGCGAGATCGACCGTCTGGACGAGGTCTGGTCGCGCTTCAAGAACCTCAAGGTCCAGGACCTCGAGGGCGACGAGCTGCTCTACCGCGAGCTCCGTGACCGCTTCGGCACGTACTTCGACGGTTCGATGGGTGCCGCGGCGCTGCAGAAGCGCCTGGAGACCTTCGACCTCGAGGAGGAGGCCGAGCGCCTCCGCGAGATCATCCGTACCGGCAAGGGCCAGAAGAAGACCCGTGCGCTCAAGCGCCTCAAGGTCGTCTCCGCGTTCCTGCAGACCAGCAACAGCCCCAAGGGCATGGTGCTCGACTGCGTGCCGGTCATCCCGCCGGACCTGCGTCCGATGGTGCAGCTGGACGGTGGCCGCTTCGCGACCTCCGACCTGAACGACCTGTACCGCCGCGTCATCAACCGCAACAACCGCCTGAAGCGCCTTCTCGACCTCGGTGCGCCCGAGATCATCGTGAACAACGAGAAGCGCATGCTCCAGGAGGCCGTGGACGCCCTCTTCGACAACGGTCGTCGTGGTCGCCCGGTGACCGGTCCCGGCAACCGCCCGCTGAAGTCCCTGAGCGACATGCTCAAGGGCAAGCAGGGTCGTTTCCGTCAGAACCTTCTCGGTAAGCGTGTGGACTACTCCGCGCGTTCCGTGATCGTCGTCGGTCCGCAGCTGAAGCTGCACCAGTGCGGTCTGCCGAAGGCCATGGCGCTGGAGCTCTTCAAGCCGTTCGTGATGAAGCGTCTGGTCGACCTGAACCACGCGCAGAACATCAAGAGCGCCAAGCGCATGGTGGAGCGCGGCCGCACGGTCGTGTACGACGTCCTCGAAGAGGTCATCGCCGAGCACCCGGTTCTGCTGAACCGTGCTCCCACCCTGCACCGCCTCGGCATCCAGGCCTTCGAGCCGCAGCTGGTCGAGGGCAAGGCCATTCAGATCCACCCGCTCGTCTGCACCGCGTTCAACGCGGACTTCGACGGTGACCAGATGGCCGTGCACCTGCCGCTCTCCGCGGAGGCGCAGGCCGAGGCCCGCATCCTGATGCTGTCCTCGAACAACATCCTCAAGCCCGCCGACGGCCGTCCGGTGACGATGCCGACCCAGGACATGGTCCTCGGTCTGTTCTTCCTCACCACCGACGGTGAGCTCCGTGACGTCAAGGGCGAGGGCCGCGCGTTCGGCTCCACGGCCGAGGCGACCATGGCGTTCGACGCCGGCGAGCTGGCGCTCCAGTCGGCCGTCGACATCCGCTTCCCGGTGGGCACCATGCCGCCGCGTGGCTGGACGCCGCCGCCCGTCGAGGAGGGTGAGCCCGAGTACCAGCCGGGTGACAGCTTCCGGCTGCGGACGACCCTGGGCCGCGCGCTCTTCAACGAGCTGCTGCCCGAGGACTACCCGTTCGTCGACTACTCGGTCGGCAAGAAGCAGCTCGGCGAGATCGTCAACGACCTCGCGGAGCGCTACCCCAAGGTCATCGTGGCGGCGACGCTCGACAACCTGAAGGCGGCCGGCTTCTACTGGGGCACGCGCTCCGGCGTCACCGTGGCCATCTCCGACGTCGTCGTTCCCGAGGCGAAGAAGGAGATCGTCGCCGGGTACGAGGCTCAGGACGAGAAGGTCCAGAAGCAGTACGAGCGCGGTCTCATCACGAAGGAAGAGCGCACTCAGGAGCTCATCGCGATCTGGACCAAGGCGACCAACGAGGTCTCCGAGGCGATGAACGCGAACTTCCCGAAGACCAACCCCATCTTCATGATGGTTGACTCGGGTGCCCGAGGAAACATGATGCAGATGCGTCAGATCGCGGGTATGCGTGGTCTGGTGTCGAACGCCAAGAACGAGACGATCCCGCGTCCGATTAAGGCCTCCTTCCGTGAGGGCCTGTCGGTGCTGGAGTACTTCATCTCGACCCACGGTGCTCGTAAGGGTCTGGCTGACACCGCCCTGCGTACCGCCGACTCGGGTTACCTGACCCGTCGTCTGGTGGACGTCTCGCAGGACGTCATCATTCGCGAGGAGGACTGCGGCACCGACCGTGGCCTCAAGCTCCAGATCGCGGAGCGGGGCGCCGACGGCGTGCTGCGCAAGACCGAGGACGTCGAGACCAGCGTCTACGCCCGCATGCTCGCCGAGGACATCGTCGTCGACGGCAAGGTCATCGCGCCGGCCAACGTCGACCTCGGTGACGTGCTCATCGACGCCCTCGTCGCCCACGGCGTCGAGATCGTCAAGACCCGCTCGGTGCTCACCTGTGAGTCCGCGGTCGGCACCTGTGCCTTCTGCTACGGCCGCTCGCTGGCCACCGGCAAGCTGGTCGACATCGGTGAGGCGGTCGGCATCATCGCCGCCCAGTCCATCGGTGAGCCCGGTACCCAGCTGACGATGCGTACCTTCCACACCGGTGGTGTGGCCGGTGACGACATCACCCAGGGTCTGCCCCGTGTCGTCGAGCTCTTCGAGGCTCGTACGCCGAAGGGTGTCGCCCCGATCTCCGAGGCCGCGGGCCGTGTCCGCATCGAGGAGACCGAGAAGACCAAGAAGCTCGTCGTCACCCCGGACGACGGCAGCGACGAGACGGCGTTCCCGATCTCGAAGCGTGCCCGTCTCCTGGTGGGCGAGGGCGACCACGTCGAGGTCGGCCAGAAGCTGACCGTGGGTGCCACCAACCCGCACGACGTGCTGCGCATCCTCGGCCAGCGTGCGGTGCAGGTGCACCTGGTCGGCGAGGTCCAGAAGGTCTACAACTCGCAGGGTGTGTCGATCCACGACAAGCACATCGAGATCATCATCCGGCAGATGCTGCGCCGCGTGACGATCATCGAGTCCGGCGACGCCGAGCTGCTGCCCGGCGAGCTGGTCGAGCGCTCGAAGTTCGAGGGCGAGAACCGTCGTGTGGTCACCGAGGGCGGTCACCCCGCCTCCGGCCGTCCGCAGCTGATGGGTATCACCAAGGCCTCGCTGGCGACGGAGTCCTGGCTGTCGGCCGCCTCCTTCCAGGAGACGACCCGAGTCCTGACGGATGCGGCGATCAACGCCAAGTCCGACAGCCTCATCGGCCTCAAGGAGAACGTCATCATCGGTAAGCTCATCCCGGCCGGTACGGGTCTGTCCCGCTACCGCAACATCCGGGTGGAGCCCACCGAGGAGGCCAAGGCCGCGATGTACTCGGCCGTCGGTTACGACGACATCGACTACTCGCCGTTCGGCACCGGCTCCGGCCAGGCCGTCCCGCTGGAGGACTACGACTACGGTCCGTACAACCAGTAGGCGAGCAGCCGCTTGAAACCGCAGGGCGGCCACTCCGGGTAACCGGGGTGGCCGCCCTGCGGCGTTTTGACGCATGATGGACGCCACAACATGTCCGGGTCCCGGGGGAGTGGTCTCGTGTCGAATCCGTCGTGGCAGCCGGTCCCGTGGCCGGGCCAGCAGGGTCACCAGCCGTCGATGCTGGCCGCGCACGCGGACCGGGAGCGCGCCGTCGATGTGCTGCGTGCCGGGTTCGCCGAGGGGCGGCTGCAGCAGCCCGAGTACGAGCGGCGGATCGAGCGGGCCTATCAGGCGCGCACGGTGGGGGAGCTGACCATGCTGGTCGCCGACCTGCCGCAGGGGCCGGCGCCGCAACAGCAGCAGATGATGGGCGTGCCGCGGACGTTCCTGCCGCCGCCCCCGCCTGCCACCAACGGCAAGGCGATCGGGGCCCTGGTGTGCGGTGTGGGCACGATCTTCAGCGCCGGGGCCTCCAGTATCCCCGCGGTGGTCCTGGGCCACATGGCGCGCAAGGAGATCCGCGAGCGGGGCGAGACCGGTGACGGTATGGCGGTGGCCGGGCTGGTGCTGGGCTGGCTGGGTGTGGCCTTCTGGACCCTGATCATCGTCGCGGCCGTGGTGTCGGCGGCCGCCGGTTCGTAGCCGCCGCGCCCGGCGTGTCCTGGCTCCGGGGTATTTGTTTTGACCACAGCGTATGAGATAGGTACGCTCAGACCTTGTGCCTGGGGTGTGCCTGGGCTCGTGTGCGTGTCATCAGCCGCACGGCGAGTCCGATCAGGGCCACCGCAATCTGCCGTTTTCCCGCCTTCGGCGGGGGTCTGCAGTATTCGACACACCCGACCGCGTGGGTCGGGAAACGTTCCAGGTTAGCTTTACTACTCGGCACACAGAAACCGGAGAAGTAGTGCCTACGATCCAGCAGCTGGTCCGGAAGGGCCGGCAGGACAAGGTCGAGAAGAACAAGACGCCCGCACTCGAGGGTTCGCCCCAGCGCCGTGGCGTCTGCACGCGTGTGTTCACGACCACCCCGAAGAAGCCGAACTCGGCCCTCCGTAAGGTCGCGCGTGTGCGTCTGACCAGCGGCATCGAGGTCACGGCCTACATTCCGGGTGAGGGACACAACCTGCAGGAGCACTCCATCGTGCTCGTGCGCGGCGGCCGTGTGAAGGACCTGCCCGGTGTTCGTTACAAGATCATCCGCGGTTCGCTTGACACCCAGGGTGTCAAGAACCGCAAGCAGGCCCGCAGCCGCTACGGCGCCAAGAAGGAGAAGTAAGAATGCCTCGTAAGGGCCCCGCCCCGAAGCGCCCGGTCATCATCGACCCGGTCTACGGTTCTCCTCTGGTGACCTCCCTCATCAACAAGGTGCTGCTGAACGGCAAGCGCTCCACCGCCGAGCGCATCGTGTACGGCGCCATGGAGGGCCTGCGCGAGAAGACCAGCAACGACCCGGTCATCACCCTGAAGCGCGCGCTTGAGAACATCAAGCCGACCCTCGAGGTCAAGTCCCGCCGTGTCGGTGGCGCGACCTACCAGGTGCCGATCGAGGTCAAGCCCGGTCGCGCCAACACCCTCGCGCTCCGCTGGCTCGTCGGCTACTCCCGCGCCCGTCGCGAGAAGACGATGACCGAGCGTCTGACGAACGAGCTGCTCGACGCCTCGAACGGCCTCGGTGCTGCCGTCAAGAAGCGCGAGGACACGCACAAGATGGCCGAGTCCAACAAGGCCTTCGCGCACTACCGCTGGTAGTCGCTACCCACATCGAGACCGAGAGAAGACTGAAGCCTTATGGCTACCACTTCACTTGACCTGGCCAAGGTCCGCAATATCGGGATCATGGCCCACATCGACGCGGGCAAGACGACGACGACCGAGCGGATCCTGTTCTACACGGGCGTGTCGTACAAGATCGGTGAGGTCCACGACGGCGCCGCCACGATGGACTGGATGGAGCAGGAGCAGGAGCGTGGCATCACGATCACCTCTGCTGCCACCACCTGTCACTGGCCGCTCGAGAACGACGACTACACGATCAACATCATCGACACCCCCGGGCACGTCGACTTCACCGTTGAGGTGGAGCGCTCCCTGCGTGTGCTCGATGGTGCCGTGACCGTGTTCGACGGCGTCGCCGGCGTTGAGCCGCAGTCCGAGACGGTGTGGCGTCAGGCCGACCGTTACGGCGTGCCGCGCATCTGCTTCGTCAACAAGCTGGACCGTACCGGCGCCGAGTTCCACCGCTGCGTGGACATGATCTCGGACCGCCTGGGCGCCCAGCCGCTCGTCATGCAGCTCCCCATCGGGGCCGAGGCCGACTTCCAGGGTGTCGTCGACCTCGTCACGATGAAGGCGTACGTCTGGTCGGCCGAGGCCGCCAAGGGCGAGGCCTACGACACCGTCGAGATCCCCGACACGCACAAGGAGGCTGCGGACGAGTACCGCGGCAAGCTCCTTGAGGCCGTCGCGGAGAACGACGAGGACATGATGGAGCTGTACCTGGAGGGCACCGAGCCCACCGTGGAGCAGCTGTACGCCGCGATCCGTCGCATCACCATCGCGTCCGGCAAGTCCGCCGACACCACGGTCACCCCGGTGTTCTGCGGTACCGCGTTCAAGAACAAGGGCGTTCAGCCCCTGCTCGACGCGGTCGTGCGCTACCTGCCGACCCCCCTTGACGTCGACTCCATCGAGGGTCACGACGTGAAGGACCCGGAGAAGGTCGTCGCGCGCAAGCCGTCCGAGGACGAGCCGCTCGCGGCCCTCGCGTTCAAGATCGCGAGCGACCCGCACCTGGGCAAGCTCACCTTCATCCGGGTTTACTCGGGTCGCCTGGAGGCCGGCACCGCGGTGCTGAACTCCGTCAAGGGCAAGAAGGAGCGCATCGGCAAGATCTACCGCATGCACGCGAACAAGCGTGAGGAGATCGCGTCGGTGGGCGCCGGTGACATCGTCGCCGTCATGGGCCTGAAGCAGACCACCACCGGTGAGACGCTGTCCGACGACAAGAACCCGGTCATCCTGGAGTCCATGGACTTCCCGGCGCCGGTCATTCAGGTCGCCATCGAGCCCAAGTCCAAGGGTGACCAGGAGAAGCTGGGTGTCGCCATCCAGCGTCTCGCGGAGGAGGACCCCTCCTTCCAGGTGCACTCGGACGAGGAGACCGGCCAGACCATCATCGGTGGTATGGGCGAGCTCCACCTCGACGTCCTCGTCGACCGCATGCGCCGCGAGTTCAAGGTCGAGGCCAACGTCGGCAAGCCGCAGGTCGCCTACCGCGAGACCATCCGCAAGACGGTCGAGCGTGTCGACTTCACGCACAAGAAGCAGACTGGTGGTACCGGCCAGTTCGCGAAGGTGCAGATTGCGATCGAGCCGATCGAGGGCGGCGACGCCTCGTACGAGTTCGTGAACAAGGTCACCGGTGGTCGTATCCCGAAGGAGTACATCCCTTCGGTCGACGCCGGCTGCCAGGAGGCCATGCAGTTCGGCATCCTCGCCGGTTACGAGATGACCGGTGTCCGCATCACGCTGCTCGACGGTGCCTTCCACGAGGTCGACTCCTCCGAGCTCGCCTTCAAGATCGCCGGTTCGCAGGCGTTCAAGGAGGGTGCGCGCAAGGCTGGTCCCGTGCTCCTCGAGCCGATGATGGCCGTCGAGGTCACCACGCCCGAGGACTACATGGGCGAGGTCATCGGTGACATCAACTCCCGTCGTGGCCAGGTTCAGGCCATGGAGGAGCGGATGGGCGCCCGCCTCGTCAAGGGCCTGGTCCCGCTTTCGGAGATGTTCGGCTACGTCGGCGACCTCCGCAGCAAGACGTCGGGTCGCGCGAGCTACTCGATGCAGTTCGACTCCTACGCCGAGGTTCCGCGGAACGTCGCCGAGGAGATCATCGCGAAGGCCAAGGGCGAGTAACTCACTCGAGTTCACGCTTTAGGCTTGACTCCGGAGCTCTTGGGGCATTTCCCGGCAACAGCCGCGAAATGCCCCGGGGTCCCGGCTATCCAGCAAAGATCACCTGGCGCCGATGAAGCAAGGCGTACAGAACCACTCCACAGGAGGACCCAGTGGCGAAGGCGAAGTTCGAGCGGACTAAGCCGCACGTCAACATCGGCACCATCGGTCACATTGACCACGGTAAGACGACCCTCACGGCCGCCATTACCAAGGTGCTGCACGACGCGTACCCCGACCTGAACGAGGCCTCGGCCTTCGACCAGATCGACAAGGCTCCTGAGGAGCGCCAGCGCGGTATCACGATCTCCATCGCGCACGTCGAGTACCAGACCGAGGCGCGTCACTACGCCCACGTCGACTGCCCCGGTCACGCGGACTACATCAAGAACATGATCACGGGTGCCGCGCAGATGGACGGCGCCATCCTCGTGGTCGCCGCCACCGACGGCCCGATGCCGCAGACCAAGGAGCACGTGCTCCTGGCCCGCCAGGTCGGCGTTCCGTACATCGTCGTCGCCCTGAACAAGGCCGACATGGTGGACGACGAGGAGATCCTGGAGCTCGTCGAGCTCGAGGTCCGTGAGCTCCTCTCCGAGTACGAGTTCCCGGGCGACGACGTTCCGGTCGTCAAGGTCTCGGCGCTCAAGGCGCTCGAGGGCGACAAGGAGTGGGGCGACTCCGTCCTCAAGCTCATGCACGCCGTCGACGAGGCCATCCCGGCCCCGGAGCGCGACGTCGACAAGCCGTTCCTGATGCCGATCGAGGACGTCTTCACGATCACCGGTCGTGGCACGGTCGTCACCGGTCGTATCGAGCGTGGTGTCCTCAAGGTCAACGAGACCGTCGACATCATCGGCATCAAGACCGAGAAGACCACCACCACGGTCACCGGCATCGAGATGTTCCGCAAGCTGCTCGACGAGGGCCAGGCCGGTGAGAACGTCGGTCTCCTCCTCCGTGGCATCAAGCGCGAGGACGTCGAGCGCGGCCAGGTCATCATCAAGCCCGGTTCGGTCACGCCGCACACCGAGTTCGAGGCCCAGGCCTACATCCTGTCCAAGGACGAGGGTGGCCGCCACACGCCGTTCTTCAACAACTACCGTCCGCAGTTCTACTTCCGTACGACGGACGTGACGGGCGTTGTGACCCTCCCCGAGGGCACCGAGATGGTCATGCCGGGCGACAACACCGAGATGTCCGTCTCGCTGATCCAGCCCGTGGCCATGGAAGAGGGCCTGAAGTTCGCCATCCGTGAGGGTGGCCGGACCGTGGGCGCCGGCCAGGTCACCAAGATCAACAAGTAAGCATCGCTTACCTGTTGAGTCCCTTCGGGGCTTGATGCCTGGTAGCTCATAGAGCACCTGCTCCTGGAGCACCTGAGAGGGCCCGTACGACTTCGGTCGTACGGGCCCTTTCTGCTGTTCGGGTACGGGGGTCAGGCCTTTGCCTGCGTCGGCCGCCACAGCCACGGCCGGGCGTCGGGGGACAGGCCTGCCGCGGCCGGGCCGCGGGACGTCAGGGCCAGGGCGGGGCCGTCCAGGGTGACCGGGGCCGTGGTCGGGCGGATGGTGCGGCCCGCGTGGTGCAGCCGGACGTTGCCCTCGGTGTCACGGCCGAGGAGGTGTCCGCCCGCCGCCGCCACCGGCCCGTACCCGGGGAGGTCGACGGGCGGGCCGCCGACGGACAGCAGCTCGGCGGACGCGGGACGGCGGTAGTGGAGCAGGCCGCCGGACGCGGCGACGGCGTCGGCGGGGGCGGGCAGCCCCGGCAGCGGCGCGGGCCCGTCCGGGGTCCAGTGGTGGACGGTGTCGTGCCCGGGGGCGTAGACGTGCACCTGCCCGTCGTGGACGACCGCCGTGAGCCCGTCCTGGACCGGGCCGCCGCCGAGGTCGCGCCACGGGGACCAGGCCCCGGACCGGTCCCGCACGCGCGTGCTGATGCCCTGCCCAGCAGTGCGTACGAAGAGGTGGACGCGGCCGTCCGGGGCGGCGACGGCCACCGGGACACCGATGCGCCTGCCCCGGTCGGGATCGCGCTCCGGGTTGCCGAGGCCCTTCCACGCCTGCCGTTCCAGGGCCACGATCTCGCGCACGTCGGAGCCGTGCTCGACGGAGGCGAGGCGCAGGCCGAGGACGAGGTGGCGCCCGTCGGGGAGTGCCACGGCGGTCAGGGCCGGGGCGAGGGGGCCGCCGCCCAGGTCGGCCGGGTCCCCGAACGCCCCGTCCTTCTCGGTGTAGCGGACGGCGCGCAGGCCGAGCACCCCGTACGCGGTGAGCCGTCCGCCGGCGCCCGGGACGAGGGCGAGCCGGGGCCCGGGATACCGGTAGTGGGTGGCGCGGACCCAGCCCTTGCGGTTGGTGAGGGGGCGGTCGCCGCCGACGTTGTAGTCGCCGCAGCCCGACGGGTTGCCGCAGTTCCAGTCCGGGGCGGCGCCGTACGGGACGAGCTGGGCGGCCTTCTCCTTCAGGACGCGCGGCGGCAGGTTCTTCGGCCAGTGGTTGTTGTAGTAGCCGCGAAAGGCGGTGGCGGCGAACGCGGGCGGCCCGCCCCTGGCCCGCTGCGACCAGCGGATCAGCGCGGCCCAGCTGAAGCAGGCGACGGCCGTGTGGTCCGCGTGGTCGGAGTAGCCCGGCTGTTCGCTGTCGCGGATCCGGGTGAGCCGGTCGCTGTGCTGGATGTCGGGGTCCGGGTCGAGCGTGTGCACGAGGGTGGGCCGGTACCGCTCGAAGAGCGCGACGAGCACGTCGACCAGGGCCTCGCGGTCGTACGTCTGCACGGCGCGCAGCGGGGAGCCCACGGGGACGAGGGTGCGCAGCAGCAGGCCCGGTTCGCGCCAGAGGGCGGGGACGCCCATGTGGCCCTCGGGGGTGTGCATGCCGAGGTTCAGGTGCACCAACTCGACGCTGCGGCCCCGGTGTTGGAGCGAGTCGACCTCGACCGTGAAGCCGCCGGGAAGCCGTACGGCGCTCGTGGTCCAGCGGGTGAAGACGGGCAGGCCGAGTTGGGTCGCGTAGGACTGGCGCAGGCCCTGGTGGCGGGCCGAGGAGTAGGCGGCCTTGTCGGGCGCGGGGGTCCGGTCGGCCGGTGTCTTGTTGCGGCCGTCGGCCTCGCCCGCGGTGACGTACACGCAGACGACCGGGGTGCCCGCGTCGAGGACGTGCCGGGTGTCCGGGTTCATGAAGTACAGGTCGTCGTCGGGGTGGGCGAGGACCTGGAGCAGCAGGGCGCGCTCGGCCTGTGCGGCGGCGCGGCCGGTGGCGGGGGAGGGGGCGTCGGCGCGGGGCGGCGCGGAGGTGGTGCGGGAACAGGCGGAGAGGGCGCCCGCCGCGGCGAGCGCGGCTCCGCCGACGAGGGTGCTCCGGCGGGCGGGGCCGCGCCCAACTGGTATGTACGGATGGGGTGTTGCAGGTCTGTCCCGCACGGGGGCGCTCACTCCGTTCGCTGCCGAGGCAGCGTTCGGGGGTGGTGCGCTCGCCTCTGTTCAGGTGGTTCACCTCAACAGAGGGCCAACAGGATGCGCGGGTTCCGGTGACCTCGGTCTCTGTACCGGGCCTTGCCGGACGCTCCTGCGCGTGCCTCGCCGTCGGCCCCCGTGGCGCCGACGGCGAGGAGCGTCCTCAGGCCGCGGTCATGCGCGCTGCCAGAGGGCGGGCACGTTCGGGGGCTCCCAGCCGGACTGGGCCTGGTGGGCCTGGAGGCAGCGGTAGGTGGCTCCGCCGTACGTCACCGTGGCGCCCGCCTGGTAGACGGTGCCCGCGGCCCAGGTGCCGCCGGGGTCGCCCGGATCGCCGGGGTCTCCGGGGTCGCCGCCGCCCGTGGTCTTCAGCGTCAGGCCGTAGCTCTGCAGCAGCGGGTTGATCGGCTGGAAGTACGTGGTGCCGCCGCTGGTGCAGTTCCCGGAGCCGCCCGAGGTGACGCCCTGGGCCTGGCTGCCGGAGATGTACGAGCCGCCGGAGTCGCCCGGTTCGGCGCACACCGAGGTGCGGGTCACGCCCGTGATCGTGCCCTCGGGGTAGGTGACGCTGGTGTTGTGCTGCTGGACGGTGCCGCAGTGCCAGCCGGTCGTGGAGCCCGAGCGGCACACGGAGGAGCCGACCGGCGCCTGGGTGGAACCGGCGACCTGGACGCTCGACCCGTTCACGTACGGGGTCGCGGTCCAGGACGAGTTGGTGGCCACCCACGCCATGTCACGGCCCGGGAAGGTCGACGCCTGGAAGGTGCCCTGCGCGACCCGGTTCGACCCGCTGGTGGGCGTGCCCGCCCGGCCGCAGTGCCCGGCCGTCGCGAAGCCCTGCTGGGTGCCGCGGGTGATCGGGAAGCCGATGGAGCAGCGGCCGCTGTTGTTCATGTAGTACGCGTCGCCGCCCCGCAGGTCGTACAGCGGGCGCGGCTGCTCTGCCGAGGATGCGATCCGTACGAGGTCGGTGTCGACGCCCGCGGCCTTCAGCAGCGCGGTCGCGGCGGTGCGCCGACTCGCCTCCACCACAAGGGAGTTGGAGGCCACGTCGACGTACCAGACGGGTGTCTTCGTGGTGTCGTGGCTCTTCGCGGTCCGGTCGACGCGGGCCTTGGCGGCGTCGAGCGTCGACAGCGTGTGGGTCACGACGGTGGCCCGGGCGCCCGCCGCCTCGATGCGGGGGACGTCGGCGGCGTCGGTCGTGGCGACGGTCAGCCGCTCGGACTCGGCGCCGCGCACCCAGGCGCCCGCGAAGTCCCGGCCGAGGGCGAGCCGCAGCTTTCCGGCGGTGGCGCCGGCGTCGGCCTCATTGGCGAGCCGCGTGCGGGCCTGCGCGCGGTCGAGGCCGAGGTCCCGCTGCATGGCGTTCAGCAGGGCGGGCGGGGCCTCGTCGGTACGGAGGGTCTCGGCGGCCGGGGGCGTGGGCGCGGCCGTCGCGGAACTGCCGAGCCCCGCGACGATCAGCGCGGCCGACGTCGTCAGGGCCGCGCACACGGCCCTGGTGCGTCTGTGGAGCATGGCGTCTCCTCGGTTTCGGTCGGGTGGGGAGGTGCCGAAACCGTAGGAGGCGGGGCCGGGCCGCATAAGACGTCAGCCGACCCCGGGGGCCGGTGTTATGGAAGCCCCGCGGCCGTGCGCGCGGCGTCCGCGTGCGCGGCCCGGGCCTGCGCGAACAGGAGCGCGACGATGTCCGGGTGCTGGGCGCCGGGGTGCAGGCCCAGCAGATGCCGCCACAGCAGCGGGGCCCCGGTGAGCGGGCGCACCGTGATGCCGGGCGTCGGCGGGAACGTGGCCCGGCACAGGCCCACCGCCCGGCCGACCCGGACCAGGTGCGCGCAGGACGCCGTGTCCGTCTCGTACATGCGGCGCGGGGTGAAGCCGGCGCGGGCGCACGCCGCCGTGAAGCAGTCTGCGAAGCAGCCGTCGCCCGGCACGCAGGCCCAGGCCTCGGCGGCGAGCGCGGCCAGGTCGACCGCGCCGCTGTGCGCCGCCGGATGCCCCTCGGGCAGCATCACGCAGACGGGGTCCAGGGCGATCTCCCGCCACTCCAGGTGGGCCGGGCCCGGTGGGGGAGCGGCGCCGCAGGTGCCGAGCAGGGCGAAGTCGAGCAGGCCCTGGTCCACGTGGTCCGCGAGCTCCCGCTCGGACCAGGAGGCACGGGTGGTGACGGCGGTGTCCGGCAGTTCCTCGGCGAGCCGGTCGACCAGGGCGCCGAGCAGCGGTCCGTGCGTGCCGCCGAGCCGCAGCTGCTCACGGGCCCGCCGGGTGCGGGCGAACCGGGTCGCCTCCTGCTGGAGCCCGGACACGGCGGGGAGCACGATCCGGGCCCGCTCCAGGACCAGCTCGCCGAGCGCGGTGGCCCGCACCCCGTGCCGTCCGCGCTCGAACAGTTCTCCGCCGAGTATTCGTTCGATACGCCTGAGCTGGGCGCTCAGTGCGGGCTGTGCGAGGCCCAGGACGGTCGCCGCCCTCGTGAGGCTGCCCGCATCGGAGATCGTCCGGACCACCCTGAGATGCCGCAACTCCAGCTCCATGAAGGGAGCTTGAGGCGTGCGGGCGGCAGGAGCAAGGGGGTGGTGCAGACCAATGCGGGGCGTACGGTGAGGGGCGGCGGCAGCGCGACACGGACACCCCTGGTTTGACCTTCGTCACTGAGGGGGTACTCTCTTCGGCTCGATTGGCCCCCGACGTGCCCTGTGTGGCAGACTGTCGGGGTTGCTCGGTTGAGTGCCGATGCTGCGCGCCTCCCGCCGGGAGGACCGGAAGCGAGTCCCACAGTACTCGTCGGCTGTATCTATCCCTCGGGGTAGCAATCGGCCGGACGTACGGGAATCTTCCGGGAAGCTCAGCGCGGTTCCCCGACCAGGCGCTCGGTGGGTTTCTTCCCCCGTGTACATGCGGTCTTGGCCGCAGACCCCTTAGCAGGGACATCCATGCGGATATTTCTGTCAGCGGGACTGCGACACGCCCGACCGCGTGGGGCGGAGGAAGTGTGAAACAGGGCCCCCGAGCTCCAGAGCGTTACGAGAGACAGGACTACTAAGTAGCCATGGCGGGACAGAAGATCCGCATCCGGCTCAAGGCCTACGACCACGAGGTCATCGACTCCTCGGCGAAGAAGATCGTCGAGACGGTGACCCGCACTGGTGCGTCGGTCGCGGGCCCGGTGCCGCTGCCTACCGAGAAGAACGTGTACTGCGTCATCAAGTCGCCGCACAAGTACAAGGATTCTCGCGAGCACTTCGAGATGCGCACGCACAAGCGCCTCATCGACATCCTCGACCCGACTCCGAAGACCGTTGACTCCCTGATGCGACTCGACCTCCCGGCCGGTGTCGACATCGAGATCAAGCTCTGAGGGCCGGTGATCTGAAGATGACTAAGCAGATCAAGGGCATCCTGGGCGAGAAGCTCGGCATGACGCAGGTGTGGGACGAGAACAACCGTGTTGTTCCGGTCACCGTCGTCAAGGCCGGTCCGAACGTGATCACCCAGGTTCGTACCAACGACGTCGACGGTTACGACTCCGTCCAGCTCGCCTTCGGCGAGATCGACCCGCGCAAGGTGAACAAGCCCCTCAAGGGCCACTTCGCCAAGGCCGATGTCACCCCCCGTCGCCACCTCGTCGAGATTCGTACGCCGGACGCGTCCGAGTACACCCTCGGCCAGGAAGTCACCGCCGAGGTCTTCGACGGTGGCGTCAAGGTCGACGTGACCGGCCAGAGCAAGGGCAAGGGCTTCGCCGGTGGCATGAAGCGGCACAACTTCAAGGGCGGCAAGGCCTCCCACGGTGCCCACCGCATCCACCGCAAGCCGGGCTCCATTGGCGGCTGCGCCACCCCCGGCCGTGTGTTCAAGGGCACCCGCATGGCGGGCCGCATGGGCAACGAGCGGGTCACCACCCAGAACCTGACCGTCCACGCCGTTGACGCGGAGAAGGGTCTGCTGCTCATCAAGGGCGCGGTTCCTGGTCCGAACGGCGGCCTCGTCCTGGTCCGTACCGCGACCAAGGGGGCCTGAGGTAACCGATGAGCACTGTTGACATCCTTTCGCCTGCTGGCGACAAGACCGGGACCGTCGAGCTCCCCGCGGAGATCTTCGACGTAGAGAAGATCAGCGTTCCGCTGCTTCACCAGGTCGTCGTCGCTCAGCTGGCCGCTGCCCGTCAGGGCACGCACAAGACCAAGCGCCGCGGCGAAGTCCGCGGTGGTGGCAAGAAGCCCTACCGCCAGAAGGGCACCGGCCGCGCGCGCCAGGGTTCGACCCGTGCGCCGCAGTTCGCCGGCGGTGGCGTTGTCCACGGCCCCGTGCCGCGTGACTACTCGCAGCGGACCCCGAAGAAGATGAAGGCTGCCGCGCTGCGTCACGCCCTCACCGACCGGGCCCGCAACGCTCGTATCCACGTCGTTTCCGGCGTGGTCGAGGGCGAGGTCTCCACGAAGGCCGCGAAGACGCTGTTCGGCAAGGTCTCGGAGCGCAAGAACCTGCTCCTGGTCGTCGACCGCGCCGACGAGGCCGCGTGGCTCTCCGCCCGCAACCTGCCCCAGGTCCACATCCTGGAGCCGGGCCAGCTGAACACGTACGACGTTCTCGTCTCGGACGACGTGGTCTTCACCAAGGCCGCTTTCGAGTCCTTCGTGTCTGGCCCCAAGGCCGCTGACACCGAAGGGAGCGAGGCCTGATGGCTACGCGTCACCCGAGCATTGCGCCCAAGGCCGCCAAGGCCGCCAAGGCCGCGCGCGTCGCCAAGGCGAAGCGCATCGCGACCGAGGGCAAGGTCGCCGTTGAGCCGACCCCGCTGAGCAAGTCCTTCTCGGACCCGCGCGACGTCCTCGTCAAGCCGGTCGTCTCCGAGAAGTCGTACGCGCTGCTCGACGAGGGCAAGTACACGTTCGTCGTGGCCCCTGGCGCCAACAAGACCCAGATCAAGCAGGCCGTCGAGGCGGTCTTCTCGGTCAAGGTCACCGGCGTCAACACGATCAACCGTCAGGGCAAGCGGAAGCGTACGCGCACCGGTTTCGGCAAGCGTGCCGACACCAAGCGCGCCATCGTGACCCTCGCTGAGGGCGACCGTATCGACATCTTCGGCCAGGCCTCCTAACGGAGACCCTGGTCCGAATATCGGACGAGGACTGAGAAATGGGAATCCGCAAGTACAAGCCGACTACGCCGGGCCGTCGTGGCTCCAGCGTCGCCGACTTCGTCGAGGTAACGCGGTCCACGCCGGAGAAGTCGCTGGTCCGCCCGCTGCACAGCAAGGGCGGCCGTAACAACGCCGGTCGGATCACCGTTCGCCACCAGGGTGGCGGACACAAGCGCGCCTTCCGAGTGATCGACTTCCGTCGTCACGACAAGGACGGCGTGCCGGCGAAGGTCGCTCACATCGAGTACGACCCGAACCGCACTGCGCGCATCGCGCTCCTGCACTACGCGGACGGCGAGAAGCGCTACATCCTGGCTCCGCGCGGTCTCGCGCAGGGCGCCAAGGTGGAGAACGGCCCCGCTGCCGACATCAAGCCCGGTAACAACCTGGCGCTCCGCAACATCCCGGTCGGTACCACGATCCACGCGATCGAGCTCCGTCCCGGTGGTGGCGCCAAGTTCGCCCGCTCCGCGGGTGCCTCCGTGCAGCTGCTCGCGAAGGAGGGCTCGATGGCCCACCTTCGTATGCCCTCCGGCGAGATCCGCCTGGTCGACGTGCGCTGCCGCGCCACCGTCGGCGAGGTCGGCAACGCCGAGCAGAGCAACATCAACTGGGGCAAGGCCGGCCGCATGCGCTGGAAGGGCGTCCGCCCGACCGTGCGTGGTGTCGTCATGAACCCGGTTGACCACCCGCACGGTGGTGGTGAAGGCAAGACCTCCGGTGGTCGCCACCCGGTCTCGCCGTGGGGCCAGAAGGAGGGTCGTACTCGTGATCGCAACAAGGCGAGCAACAAGTACATCGTCCGCCGCCGCAAGTCGAACAAGAAGCGCTAGGAGCGGGTTTAGATGCCGCGCAGTCTCAAGAAGGGACCCTTCGTCGACGGCCACCTCGTGAAGAAGGTGGACGCTCAGAACGAAGCCGGTTCCAAGAACGTCATCAAGACCTGGTCCCGCCGCTCGATGATCATTCCCAGCATGCTGGGTCACACGATCGCGGTGCACAACGGCAAGACCCACATCCCGGTGTTCGTCACCGAGTCGATGGTCGGCCACAAGCTCGGCGAGTTCTCGCCGACGCGCACCTTCCGGGGTCACGTCAAGGACGACCGGAAGTCGAAGCGCCGCTAAGGCGGGGTGGAATCGACTATGACTAACACCGAAGGGACAACCATGGAAGCCAGGGCCCAGGCGCGGTACATCCGCGTCACGCCCATGAAGGCCCGCCGCGTGGTGGACCTCATCCGTGGCATGGATGCCACGGAGGCTCAGGCGGTCCTGCGATTCGCCCCGCAGGCCGCTAGCCAGCCGGTGGGCAAGGTGCTCGACAGCGCCATCGCCAACGCCGCGCACAACTACGACCACCCTGACGCGTCTTCGCTGTTCATCAGCGAGGCGTACGTGGACGAGGGCCCGACCCTGAAGCGGTTCCGTCCGCGTGCTCAGGGCCGTGCCTACCGGATCCGTAAGCGGACCAGCCACATCACCGTGGTCGTCAGCAGCAAGGAAGGAACCCGGTAATGGGCCAGAAGGTAAACCCGCACGGGTTCCGGCTCGGTGTCACGACCGACTTCAAGTCGCGTTGGTACGCCGACAAGCTGTACAAGGACTACGTCAAGGAAGACGTCGCCATCCGTCGGATGATGACGTCCGGCATGGAGCGCGCCGGCATCTCGAAGGTTGAGATCGAGCGCACCCGTGACCGCGTGCGTGTGGACATCCACACCGCTCGTCCCGGCATCGTCATCGGCCGTCGTGGCGCCGAGGCCGACCGCATCCGCGGTGACCTCGAGAAGCTCACGGGCAAGCAGGTCCAGCTGAACATCCTCGAGGTCAAGAGCCCCGAGACCGACGCTCAGCTGGTTGCTCAGGCTGTTGCCGAGCAGCTGTCCTCCCGCGTCTCCTTCCGTCGTGCCATGCGCAAGAGCATGCAGGGCACGATGAAGGCCGGCGCCAAGGGCATCAAGATCCAGTGTGGCGGTCGTCTCGGCGGTGCCGAGATGTCCCGTTCGGAGTTCTACCGCGAGGGCCGCGTGCCCCTGCACACGCTCCGCGCCAACGTGGACTACGGCTTCTTCGAGGCCAAGACGACCTTCGGCCGCATCGGCGTGAAGGTCTGGATCTACAAGGGCGACGTCAAGAACATCGCCGAGGTTCGCGCCGAGAACGCCGCAGCCCGCGCCGGCAACCGTCCGGCCCGTGGCGGTAACGACCGCCCGGCCCGTGGTGGCCGTGGTGGCGAGCGTGGCGGTCGCGGTCGCAAGCCGCAGCAGCAGTCCGCGCCGGCTGCGGAGGCCCCCAAGGCCGACGCTCCCGCCGCAGCTGCCGCTCCGGCTGAGAGCACCGGAACGGAGGCCTGACCGAAATGCTGATCCCCCGTAGGGTCAAGCACCGCAAGCAGCACCACCCGAAGCGCAGCGGTATGTCCAAGGGTGGCACGCAGGTTGCGTTCGGTGAGTACGGCATTCAGGCCCTCACCCCGGCGTACGTGACGAACCGTCAGATCGAGGCCGCTCGTATCGCCATGACGCGTCACATCAAGCGTGGCGGCAAGGTCTGGATCAACATCTACCCGGACCGCCCCCTCACCAAGAAGCCTGCCGAGACCCGCATGGGTTCCGGTAAGGGTTCCCCGGAGTGGTGGGTCGCCAACGTCAAGCCCGGACGTGTCATGTTCGAGCTGTCGTACCCCAACGAGAAGACCGCGCGCGAGGCGCTGACTCGTGCAGCGCACAAGCTGCCGATGAAGTGCAAGATCGTCAAGCGCGAGGCAGGTGAAGCGTGATGTCGGCCGGAACCAAGGCGTCTGAGCTGCGCGAGCTGGGCAACGAGGAGCTTGTCGCCAAGCTCCGCGAGGCCAAGGAAGAGCTGTTCAACCTCCGCTTCCAGGCGGCGACGGGTCAGCTCGAGAACCACGGCCGGCTCAAGGCCGTCCGCAAGGACATCGCGCGGATCTACACCCTCATGCGCGAGCGCGAGCTGGGCATCGAGACGGTGGAGAGCGCCTGATGAGCGAGAAGACTGTGACTGAAGAGACCGCCGCCCGCGGCTTCCGCAAGACCCGTGAGGGCCTTGTTGTCAGCGACAAGATGGACAAGACCGTCGTCGTCGCTGTCGAGGACCGCGTCAAGCACGCCCTGTACGGCAAGGTCATCCGCCGTACGAACAAGCTCAAGGCGCACGACGAGCAGAACGCTGCCGGTGTCGGCGACCGCGTCCTCCTGATGGAGACGCGTCCGCTGTCGGCGAGCAAGCGCTGGCGCATCGTCGAGATCCTCGAGAAGGCCAAGTAATTCTCTGAGGCATCCCTCAGAGTTCGTTCCGCCAGGCTCGGCAGGGGCTTCCCTCTCGTAAGAGAGCGGCCCCTGCCGGGAACCGGCAGACAAACAGGAGATAGACGTGATCCAGCAGGAGTCGCGACTGCGCGTCGCCGACAACACGGGTGCGAAGGAAATTCTCACCATCCGTGTTCTCGGTGGCTCGGGTCGCCGCTACGCGGGCATCGGTGACGTCATCGTCGCCACCGTGAAGGACGCGATCCCCGGTGGCAACGTGAAGAAGGGTGACGTCGTCAAGGCGGTCATCGTTCGCACCGTCAAGGAGCGTCGCCGTCCGGATGGCTCGTACATCCGCTTCGACGAGAACGCCGCCGTCATTCTGAAGAACGACGGCGACCCCCGCGGCACCCGTATCTTCGGCCCGGTCGGCCGTGAGCTGCGCGAGAAGAAGTTCATGAAGATCATCTCGCTCGCGCCGGAGGTGCTGTAAGCATGAAGATCAAGAAGGGCGACCTGGTCCAGGTCATCACCGGTAAGGACAAGGGCAAGCAGGGCAAGGTCATTGCCGCTTACCCGCGCGACGAGCGCGTCCTGGTCGAGGGTGTCAACCGGGTCAAGAAGCACACGAAGGCCGGCCCGACCGCCAGCGGCTCGCAGGCCGGCGGCATCGTGACCACCGAGGCCCCCGTCCACGTCTCCAACGTCCAGCTGGTCGTGGAGAAGGACGGCAACAAGGTTGTCACGCGCGTCGGTTACCGCTTCGACGACGAGGGCAACAAGATCCGCGTTGCCAAGCGGACGGGTGAGGACATCTGATGACGACCACCACCACTCCGCGTCTCAAGACGAAGTACCGCGAGGAGATCACGGCGAAGCTGCAGGACGAGTTCTCGTACGAGAACGTCATGCAGATCCCCGGTCTCGTCAAGGTCGTCGTGAACATGGGTGTCGGCGACGCCGCCCGTGACTCGAAGCTCATGGACGGTGCCGTCCGTGACCTCACGACGATCACCGGCCAGAAGCCGGCCATCACCAAGGCTCGCAAGTCCATCGCGCAGTTCAAGCTGCGTGAGGGTCAGCCGATCGGTGCCCACGTCACGCTCCGTGGCGACCGCATGTGGGAGTTCCTGGACCGCACCCTGTCGCTCGCGCTGCCGCGCATCCGCGACTTCCGTGGTCTGTCCCCCAAGCAGTTCGACGGCCGTGGCAACTACACCTTCGGTCTCACGGAGCAGGTCATGTTCCACGAGATCGACCAGGACAAGATCGACCGCGTCCGGGGTATGGACATCACCGTGGTCACCACGGCGACCAACGACGACGAGGGCCGTGCCCTTCTGCGTCACCTCGGCTTCCCGTTCAAGGAGGCGTAAGCGAGATGGCGAAGAAGGCTCTTATTGCCAAGGCTGCTCGTAAGCCGAAGTTCGGTGTCCGCGGCTACACGCGCTGCCAGCGCTGCGGCCGTCCGCACTCCGTGTACCGCAAGTTCGGCCTCTGCCGCGTGTGCCTTCGTGAGATGGCTCACCGTGGCGAGCTGCCGGGCGTGACCAAGAGCTCCTGGTAGTCCCTTAATTGGGATTGCCCGGATCTCTCGGTAAGTAGAGGGTCGGCAGAGGCCCCAGCTCTCATGGCTTACGCTAGGAGGGTTGGGCGCTTCTGCCGCCCTGACCGACTTACTACGCCGTAGGTCCCCGCGCCGCACCCGTCCCGCCCCTGTGTGGGGAGAGGGATGGCGCATACAGGAAACCCCGGCGAGAGAGGCCGAAGGCCAATTCATGACCATGACTGATCCGATCGCAGACATGCTTACGCGTCTGCGGAACGCGAACTCGGCATACCACGACTCCGTGTCGATGCCGCACAGCAAGATCAAGTCGCACATCGCGGAGATCCTCCAGCAGGAGGGTTTCATCACCGGCTGGAAGGTCGAGGACGCCGAGGTCGGCAAGAACCTCGTCCTGGAGCTGAAGTTCGGCCCGAACCGTGAGCGTTCGATCGCCGGCATCAAGCGCATCTCCAAGCCCGGTCTGCGTGTTTACGCGAAGTCCACCAACCTGCCGAAGGTTCTCGGTGGCCTCGGCGTGGCGATCATCTCCACGTCGCACGGTCTCCTGACCGGCCAGCAGGCAGGCAAGAAGGGCGTGGGTGGGGAAGTCCTCGCCTACGTCTGGTAGCGGAAGGAATCGGAGGAAACAGCTATGTCGCGTATTGGCAAGCTCCCCATCACGGTTCCCGCCGGCGTGGACGTCACCATCGACGGCCAGACGGTCGCGGTGAAGGGCCCCAAGGGTTCCCTGAGCCACACCGTTGCGGCGCCGATCGAGATCGCCAAGGGTGAGGACGGCGTTCTGGCCGTCACCCGCCCGAACGACGAGCGTCAGAACAAGGCCCTCCACGGCCTGTCCCGCACGCTGGTGGCGAACATGATCACCGGCGTGACCACGGGTTACGTGAAGAAGCTCGAAATCAGCGGTGTCGGTTACCGCGTCCTGGCGAAGGGCTCCAACCTGGAGTTCTCGCTCGGCTACAGCCACCCGATCCTGGTCGAGGCGCCCGAGGGCATCTCGTTCAAGGTCGAATCGGCGACCAAGTTCTCGGTCGAGGGCATCGACAAGCAGAAGGTCGGCGAGGTTGCGGCCAACATCCGCAAGCTGCGCAAGCCCGACCCGTACAAGGCCAAGGGCGTCAAGTACGAAGGCGAAGTCATCCGCCGCAAGGTCGGAAAGGCGGGTAAGTAAGCCATGGCATACGGTCAGAAGATCGCTAAGGGCGACGCTTACAAGCGTGCGGCCATCAAGCGCCGCCACATCCGTATCCGCAAGAACATGTCGGGTACGGCCGAGCGTCCGCGCCTGGTCGTGACGCGCTCGAACCGGAACATCGTGGCGCAGGTCATCGACGACGTTAAGGGTCACACCCTCGCGTCGGCGTCGACCCTGGACACGTCGATCCGCGGCGGCGAGGGCGACAAGTCCGCGCAGGCCAAGTCGGTCGGCGCCCTGGTCGCCGAGCGCGCCAAGGCCGCCGGTGTCGAGGCCGTCGTGTTCGACCGTGGTGGTAACCAGTACGCCGGGCGCATCGCTGCCCTGGCGGACGCCGCCCGCGAAGCCGGACTCAAGTTCTGAGTCTTGCCCGTTCGCGCAGTGACTTCATTGATGCTGCGTAGCTAGCGGAAACAGAGAGAGGTAATTCCAATGGCTGGACCCCAGCGCCGCGGTGGCGGTGCCGGTGGCGGCGAGCGGCGGGACCGGAAGGGTCGCGACGGTGGCAACGCCGCCGAGAAGACCGCGTACGTTGAGCGCGTTGTCGCGATCAACCGCGTCGCCAAGGTTGTGAAGGGTGGTCGTCGCTTCAGCTTCACTGCGCTCGTCGTAGTGGGCGACGGTGACGGCACCGTGGGTGTCGGTTACGGCAAGGCCAAGGAGGTGCCGGCCGCCATCGCCAAGGGTGTTGAGGAGGCCAAGAAGCACTTCTTCAAGGTCCCCCGTATCCAGGGCACCATCCCGCACCCGATCACGGGCGAGAAGGCTGCGGGCGTCGTCCTGCTCAAGCCTGCTTCCCCCGGTACCGGTGTTATCGCCGGTGGCCCGGTGCGTGCCGTGCTCGAGTGCGCGGGCGTGCACGACATCCTGTCGAAGTCGCTCGGTTCGTCGAACGCGATCAACATCGTGCACGCCACGGTGGAGGCCCTGCGTGGTCTGCAGCGTCCCGAGGAGATCGCGGCTCGCCGTGGTCTGCCGCTCGAGGACGTCGCTCCCGCGGCCCTGCTGCGTGCGCGTGCCGGGGCTGGTGCTGCGTAATGGCACAGCTCAAGATCACGCAGACGAAGTCGTACATCGGCAGCAAGCAGAACCACCGTGACACCCTGCGTTCCCTTGGTCTCAAGGGCATCAACACGCAGGTCGTCAAGGAGGATCGTCCCGAGTTCCGCGGCATGGTGCAGACCGTCCGCCACCTCGTGACGGTCGAGGAGGTCGACTGATCATGGGTGAGCAGAACCCGCTCAAGATCCACAACCTCCGTCCGGCCCCCGGTGCCAAGACCGCGAAGACCCGTGTCGGTCGTGGTGAGGCGTCGAAGGGTAAGACGGCCGGTCGTGGTACCAAGGGCACCAAGGCCCGTTACCAGGTTCCGGAGCGCTTCGAGGGTGGCCAGATGCCCCTCCACATGCGTCTCCCGAAGCTCAAGGGCTTCAAGAACCCGTTCAAGACCGAGTTCCAGGTCGTGAACCTGGACAAGCTGGCTTCGCTCTACCCCGAGGGTGGCGAGGTCACGGTCGAGGGTCTGGTGGCCAAGGGTGCCGTGCGCAAGAACAGCCTCGTCAAGGTCCTGGGCCAGGGCGAGATCTCCGTGGCGCTGCAGGTGACGGTCGACTCCGTCTCCGGCTCCGCCAAGGAGAAGATCACCGCCGCGGGCGGTACGGTCACCGAGCTCGTCTGAGCCAATCAGGCGTCTTGATGACGTGAACGTCCCTACCGGGGATGCCCCACATATGGGGCATCCCCGGTTGGTCGTTCCAAGGGGGGCAGTTACGCCGGTAAGGTGGCGTCCGCTGTTAAGTTCCGGGCTTTGTGTGCCCCCGGCACCAATCCCGGGTCTTGGCCGTTAGACCGTTTACGTATTTGTCGAATCCTCAAGACCGTCACCTCTGACGCACGCGCGCGGGGGTCGCAGGAGGCACCGTGCTCACCGCGTTCGCCCGGGCGTTCAAGACGCCCGACCTGCGCAAGAAGCTGCTCTTCACGCTGGGCATCATCGTGATCTACCGGCTCGGGGCGCACATCCCGATCCCCGGCGTGGATTACCAGAACGTTCAAACGTGCATGAACCAGGCCAACTCCAGCTCCGGCCTGTTCGGTCTGGTCAACATGTTCAGCGGTGGCGCGCTGTTGCAGATCACGGTCTTCGCGCTCGGCATCATGCCGTACATCACCGCGAGCATCATTCTGCAGCTGCTCACCGTGGTGATCCCGCGGCTCGAAGCCCTCAAGAAGGAGGGCCAGGCCGGCACGGCGAAGATCACTCAGTACACGCGTTATCTGACCGTGGCGCTTGCCATCCTTCAGGGCACCGGCCTCGTCGCCACCGCCCGTACCGGCGCGCTCTTCCAGGGCTGCCCGGTCGCCAGCGAGATCGTCCCGGACCAGTCGATCTTCATCACGATCACGATGGTCATCACGATGACCGCCGGTACCTGCGTGATGATGTGGCTCGGCGAGCTGGTCACCGACAAGGGCATCGGCAACGGCATGTCGATCCTGATGTTCATCTCGATCGCCGCCACCTTCCCGTCCGCCCTGTGGGCCATCAAGAAGCAGGGCTCGCTGGCCGACGGCTGGATCGAGTTCGGCACCGTCATCCTGGTCGGCTTGGTCATGGTCGCCCTGGTGGTCTTCGTCGAGCAGGCCCAGCGCCGTATTCCGGTGCAGTACGCGAAGCGCATGATCGGCCGCCGTTCCTACGGCGGAACGTCCACGTACATCCCGCTCAAGGTGAACCAGGCGGGTGTGATCCCTGTCATCTTCGCCTCCTCGCTGCTCTACATTCCGGCCCTGGTCGCCCAGTTCGCCGGTGGAGATTCGCAGTGGAAGGTGTGGATCGACGACCACCTGACCAAGGGAAATCACCCGATTTACATCGTCACGTACTTCCTCCTGATCGTTTTCTTCGCGTTCTTCTACGTGGCGATCTCGTTCAACCCCGAGGAAGTCGCCGACAACATGAAGAAGTATGGTGGCTTCATCCCGGGCATCCGGGCTGGCCGACCGACCGCTGAGTACCTTTCGTACGTGCTCAACCGGATCACCTGGCCGGGTTCGCTGTACTTGGGCCTGATCGCTCTCGTGCCGACGATGGCGTTGGTTGGTTTCGGGGCAAACCAGAACTTCCCGTTCGGTGGCACGAGCATCCTGATCATCGTGGGTGTCGGCCTGGAGACGGTGAAGCAGATCGAGAGCCAGCTCCAGCAGCGCAATTACGAAGGGTTCCTCCGCTGATGCGAATCGTCCTCGTCGGGCCGCCCGGTGCTGGCAAGGGAACGCAGGCCGCGTTCCTGGCCAAGAACCTGTCGATTCCGCACATCTCCACGGGCGACCTCTTCCGTGCCAACATCAGCCAGGGCACGGAGCTGGGCAAGAAGGCCAAGTCCTACATGGACGCCGGCCAGCTGGTTCCGGACGAGGTCACCATCGGGATGGCGAAGGACCGCATGGAGCAGGCGGACGCCGTGAACGGCTTCCTGCTCGACGGCTTCCCGCGCAACGTCTCGCAGGCCGAGGCGCTCGACGTCGCCCTCAAGGCGGACGACGTCACGCTGGACGCGGTTCTCGATCTGGAGGTCCCCGAGGACGAGGTGGTCAAGCGCATCGCCGGCCGCCGCATCTGCCGTAACGACTCGGCACACGTCTTCCACGTCGCGTACAAGCAGCCCGAGACCGAGGGTGTCTGCGACACCTGCGGCGGCGAGCTGTACCAGCGCGACGACGACAAGGAAGAGACCGTGCGCAAGCGGCTCGAGGTCTACCACACGCAGACCGAGCCGATCATCGACTACTACCGGGAGCAGGGGCTCGTCGTGACGATCTCCGCCCTGGGCAAGGTCGAGGAAGTCACGGGCCGGGCCATGGAGGCCCTGGAGCGCTAGTCGCGTTCTGCCCGCTGTACGTGCCTGAGGCCGCGGTTCCCCGTCGAGGGGGCCGCGGCCTTAGTGTTGGTGGGTACTGGACGTACGTAACCCTCGTACCTCGTACCGGATGACGGAGAGCGCAGGCCCCCATGGTGCAGATCAAGACCCCCGACCAGATTCGCAAGATGCGGGAGGCGGGGCTTGTCGTCGCGGCGATCCACGCGGCGACCCGTGAGGCGGCCGTGCCGGGCGCGACGACGAAGGATCTGGACGAGGTCGCCCGCAAGGTGCTCGCCGAGCACGGCGCGAAGTCGAACTTCCTCGGGTACGGAGGGTTCCCCGCGACCATCTGCACCTCGAAGAACGAGGTCGTGGTGCACGGCATCCCGAGCGACGAGGTCGTCCTCGAGGACGGCGACATCATCTCGATCGACGCGGGCGCCATCGTGGACGGCTGGCACGGCGACGCGGCGTACACGGCCTTCGTGGGCTCCGGTCACGCTCCGGAGCTGGTCGAGCTCTCCCGGGTCACCGAGGAGTCCATGTGGGCCGGGCTCGCGGCGATGAAGCAGGGCAACCGGCTGGTCGACATCTCCCGGGCCATCGAGTCGTACATCCGCCGCCAGCCGAAGCCCGGCGGCGGCAAGTACGGGATCGTCGAGGACTACGGCGGCCACGGCATCGGCACCGAGATGCACATGGACCCGCACCTGCTGAACTACGTCGAGCGCCGCCGCGGCAAGGGCCCGAAGCTCGTCCCCGGCTTCTGCCTCGCCATCGAGCCGATGGTCTCCCTCGGTACGCCGAAGACGGAGACGCTCTCGGACGACTGGACGGTCATCACGACGGACGGCACCTGGTCCTCCCACTGGGAGCACTCGGTCGCGCTCACGGAGGACGGCCCCCTGGTCCTCACATCCCCCGACGGCGGCAAGGCGAAGCTCGCGGAGCTGGGTGTCACGGCGGCGCCGGATCCGCTGGGCTGAACTGGGGGTCGGGTCTGAGCCAGGGGTGTGGCCGTCGGTCGGAGGCCGGCGCAGCCGCTCGAAGCTTGTGAGGCGCCCTGGCGCCGAGCCCGCGAGGGCGGCGTTGAGGAATCGGTCGGCGGCGCCGGATCCGCTGGGCTGATGGCCGGGGCGGGGCTGGACGTGCGCTCGCCCCGCGGCGGGGTGCCGCCCTGCCGCCCCTGGCGGCAGATTGCCCAAGGCGGTGCAGTGGGGCTTATTGATCTCCGGGGTGGGGCAGAATCACGAGATTCGTCTTTCCGGGGGTACTGACGTAGACTGACTCGTCGGCTCTCGTGTATGCGCATGTCTCCATGCGGGCACGGAAGTCGATCAAGGTAGTCGATTCGAAGGGCGAAGCGTGGCCAAGAAGCAAGGTGCCATCGAGATCGAGGGCACTGTCGTTGAGTCTCTGCCGAACGCCATGTTCAAGGTCGAGCTCCAGAACGGCCACCAGGTCCTGGCACACATCAGCGGCAAGATGCGCATGCACTACATCCGCATCCTCCCTGACGACCGGGTCGTGGTGGAGCTTTCTCCGTACGACCTCACGCGTGGCCGGATCGTCTACCGGTACAAGTAGATCTTGCCCTAGTCCCGCCTCGGCGGGCCGCCGGCAACTGACCCGGAGAACCTCACCCATGAAGGTCAAGCCGAGCGTCAAGAAGATCTGCGACAAGTGCAGGGTGATCCGCCGTCACGGTCGGGTCATGGTGATCTGCGACAACCCGCGCCACAAGCAGCGCCAGGGCTGACGCAGACCCGTTCACTGCAGTTCGTTCGTAGATCTCGCGCGACGCAGCACATTAAGTACATATGCAGAGCCCGCCGGCGACGGATCCCGTCGTGGCGACACCTTCGGTCGGAGGCCGGGGACTCGGTTCGTACCAACCCTTTGGAACAAAGGGGACGGCGGCTGGGAGTGGTTCTGCTGCAGACCTCCGAAGAATCAACAGGAGCCATGAATGGCACGCGTTGAAGGTGTTGACCTCCCGCGCGAGAAGCGCATCGAGGTCGCCCTCACCTACGTGTTCGGCATCGGCCGCACGCGCGCCCAGCAGACGCTGGACGCGATCGGTGTCGACCGCAACATCCGCGTTCGCGACATCTCCGAGGACGACCTCGTGAAGATCCGTGAGTACGTGGACCAGAACTTCCAGACCGAGGGTGACCTCCGTCGCGAGATTCAGGCCGACATCCGCCGCAAGGTCGAGATCGGCTGCTACCAGGGTCTGCGCCACCGTCGCGGCCTGCCGGTCCACGGCCAGCGCACCAGCACGAACGCTCGTACCCGCAAGGGCCCGCGTCGCGCCATCGCCGGTAAGAAGAAGCCGGGCAAGAAGTAGTCCTCAGCGGACGCTCACCAGCGGTCTTCGCTGTAGGACCGACCACCTCCCTGTAGGAGAACGACATGCCCCCCAAGGGTCGTCAGGGCGCTGCCAAGAAGGTGCGCCGCAAGGAAAAGAAGAACGTCGCTCACGGCCACGCGCACATCAAGAGCACGTTCAACAACACGATCGTGTCCATCACGGACCCGACCGGCAACGTGATCTCGTGGGCCTCCGCCGGCCACGTCGGCTTCAAGGGCTCCCGCAAGTCCACGCCGTTCGCCGCGCAGATGGCCGCCGAGTCGGCTGCCCGTCGCGCGCAGGAGCACGGCATGCGCAAGGTCGACGTCTTCGTCAAGGGCCCGGGTTCCGGTCGCGAGACCGCCATCCGCTCCCTGCAGGCGACCGGCCTCGAGGTCGGCTCGATCCAGGACGTCACGCCGACGCCGCACAACGGCTGCCGTCCCCCCAAGCGTCGCCGCGTCTGATTTCGGTCAGTAGCGCAGGCCGCTTGGTCTGAGGTTTTCGGGCGGTACGGCTCTCGTCTCTTGTACGAGGTCGTGCCGCCCGTACCATTGCAGTACTAGTCGGGCATCAAATAGTGGGTGCCCATGACTGAAGGAATCACTTCATGCTGATCGCTCAGCGTCCCTCGTTGACCGAAGAGGTCGTCGACGAATTCCGCTCCCGGTTCGTGATCGAGCCGCTGGAGCCGGGCTTCGGCTACACCCTCGGCAACTCCCTCCGCCGCACCCTCCTCTCGTCGATCCCCGGCGCTGCTGTCACCAGCATCCGCATCGACGGTGTCCTGCACGAGTTCACCACCGTGCCGGGCGTCAAGGAGGACGTCACCGACCTCATCCTGAACATCAAGCAGCTGGTCGTCTCCTCGGAGCACGACGAGCCGGTCGTGATGTACCTGCGCAAGCAGGGCCCGGGTCTGGTCACCGCCGCCGACATCGCGCCCCCGGCCGGTGTCGAGGTGCACAACCCCGACCTCGTCCTCGCCACGCTCAACGGCAAGGGCAAGCTGGAGATGGAGCTGACCGTCGAGCGCGGTCGCGGCTACGTCTCCGCCGTCCAGAACAAGCAGGTCGGTCAGGAGATCGGGCGCATCCCGGTCGACTCGATCTACTCGCCGGTTCTGAAGGTCACGTACAAGGTCGAGGCCACGCGTGTCGAGCAGCGCACCGACTTCGACAAGCTGATCGTCGACGTCGAGACCAAGCAGGCCATGCGTCCGCGTGACGCCATGGCGTCCGCCGGTAAGACGCTGGTCGAGCTGTTCGGTCTCGCTCGCGAGCTGAACATCGACGCCGAGGGCATCGACATGGGTCCGTCCCCGACGGACGCCGCGCTCGCCGCCGATCTGGCGCTGCCGATCGAGGAGCTCGAGCTCACCGTTCGGTCGTACAACTGCCTCAAGCGCGAGGGCATCCACTCCGTGGGTGAGCTCGTCGCCCGCTCCGAGGCCGACCTGCTCGACATCCGCAACTTCGGTGCGAAGTCGATCGACGAGGTCAAGGCCAAGCTCGCGGGCATGGGCCTGGCGCTCAAGGACTCGCCTCCCGGGTTCGACCCGACCGCCGCCGCCGACGCCTTCGGCGCCGACGACGACGCGGACGCGGGCTTCGTGGAGACCGAGCAGTACTGAGTCGCTCCGCTTCGGCGGACGGATCACCTGCTGCGGGGCCGTGGTTGCGGTTGCGCAGTTCCCCGCGCCCCCTATCGGGGGCTCGGGGTCTTCGACGGGCAATCCCGCTCGCTCGAATACTGACCCTGGTACCTAGTACGGCCGGGGCAGACACCTAGGAGAAACATCATGCCGAAGCCCGCCAAGGGTGCCCGTCTGGGCGGCAGCGCCGCGCACGAGAAGCTGCTTCTCGCGAACCTCGCGAAGTCGCTCTTCGAGCACGGCAAGATCACGACGACCGAGGCCAAGGCCCGTCGTCTGCGTCCGTACGCGGAGCGTCTGGTCACCAAGGCGAAGAAGGGCGACCTTCACAACCGCCGTCAGGTGCTCCAGGTCATCACGGACAAGGGCGTCGTCCACACGCTCTTCACCGAGATCGCCCCGCGCTACGAGAACCGTCCGGGTGGTTACACCCGTATCACCAAGATCGGTAACCGCCGTGGCGACAACGCGCCCATGGCTGTCATCGAGCTGGTCGAGGCCCTGACGGTCCAGCAGCAGGCCACCGGTGAGGCCGAGGCCGCCACCAAGCGTGCCGCCAAGGACGCCGAGGCCGCCGAGGCGCAGACCGAGGCTCCGGCCGAGGCTGCCGCCGAGGAGTCGAAGGACGCCTGAGGCTGACGCCTTGTGTATGAGCGGGTCCGCCCTTTCGGGGCGGGCCCGCTCTTACGTTTCTCCCGCTTCCCGTTTCCCGTGAAGGATTTTTGTTGTGAGTGATGAGGTGGCCGAGGGGTTCGTGCGGCTGCGGCTCGACGTGAGCTACGCCGGCAAGGACTTCTCCGGCTGGGCCAAGCAGGCCTCCGGGCGGCGGACCGTGCAGGGCGAGATCGAGGACGCGCTCCGTACGGTGACGCGGTCCGAGCAGACGTACGACCTGACGGTCGCCGGGCGGACCGACGCGGGGGTGCACGCGCGGGGCCAGGTCGCGCACGTGGACCTGCCGCTGGACGTGTGGGGCGAGCACCGGGAGAAGCTGCTGAAGCGGCTCGCGGGGCGGCTGCCGAAGGACGTACGGGTGTGGTCGGTGGCCGAGGCGCCGAGCGGCTTCAACGCCCGTTTCTCGGCGATCTGGCGGCGGTACGCGTACCGGGTGACCGATCACCCCGGCGGCGTCGACCCGCTGCTGCGCGGGCACGTGCTGTGGCACGACTGGCCGCTGGACGTCGACGCCATGAACGAGGCCGCCGAGCGGCTGCTCGGTGAGCACGACTTCGCGGCCTACTGCAAGAAGCGCGAGGGCGCGACCACCATTCGTACGCTGCAGGAGCTGAGCCTCGTGCGCGACGCGGACGGGATCGTCACCGCGACCGTGCGGGCCGACGCCTTCTGCCACAACATGGTGCGGTCCCTGATCGGGGCGCTGCTGTTCGTGGGGGACGGGCACCGGCCGGCCGACTGGCCCGGCAAGGTGCTCGCCGCCGGTGTGCGGGACTCCGCCGTGCACGTGGTGCGGCCGCACGGGCTGACCCTGGAAGAGGTCGGCTACCCGGCCGACGAGCTGCTCGCCGCGCGCAACAAGGAAGCCCGCAACAAGCGGACGCTCCCGGGCGCCGGCTGCTGCTGAGAGCGGCGCCCGGGGCGGCGGTCAGCCCGAGGCCGCCGCCGCGGAGGCCTGGACCTCGCCGCGCCGCTTGATCTGCTGGAAGGCGAACTCCTGGAGGTCGTCGCCGAGGGAGAACACCATGGTGTCCTTCTTCGTGGCGTCCTGGCCGTTGGTGAGGCCGCCGTTGGTGAAGTACGTGTAGCGGCCCACCGAGTTGGCGGTCTGGCGGCACACCGTGGTGCGGCAGAACGTGGGCACCCCGGAGCCCGGCAGCGAGGCGACCGTGCCGTCGAAGTCGTACTGCTCCTTGGCCTTGTTCGCCTCCGCCTTCGTCTTGAAGACGGCGACACCGATGGTGACCGCGGAGTTGCCCTTGTAGTACGTGGCGCGGATCAGCTGCTGGCAGTTGTTGCTCTTCAGGATCCCGGACAGGCCCTTCTGCGCGGCCGAGGAGCAGTTGGTGGTGCGGGCCGTGGCGCCCTTCGTGTACACGCGGTCACCGGCGGTGAACTGCTTGCCGGGGAAGAGGCTGTCCGCGCTGAGCGGGGCCTTGTCCTTCGCGGCGCTGTTGATGAAGTCGTTCGGGTTGAGCGGGGGCGGCGGGGTCGTCGCGTCGAAGGACGGCCCTCCCGACTTGCCCTCGCTGGGGATGGCGGCCGTGCTCGGCAGCTGTTCGGCCGGTTTGTTGGCGGCGTCGTTCTTGTTGTTCGTCGAGACGATGCCCCACGCGACCGCCGAGCCGACGGCGAGCGTGGCGACGATCGCGCCGCCGATCACCATCCACCGCTTCTTGCGCGCGCGTGCCTCTGATGCCTCCGCGAGCGACGCCCAGTCCGGGGTCGACCCGCCGTCATTGGGCCCCCACGGGGATCCCCCTTGCCCGAAACTCATGGGGCGCATCTTAGAGGTACGGCCCTGTGTGGCATTGACCTCGTCCCGTGGTGGAGGTGTGAGGGGTTCCGGCGCGTTACCGTGAAGGCACACGGCACAGTGGGATACAGGGCCTCCGGTTCACCGGGGCCCACGCGTTTTGACCCGTACAGGGCGGCGCGGGTATCCTCGGCATTTGTTATACGTATTGGCTTGGTCGTTCTCACGCGAAGGGCCCTTACGTAGGTTCCCTGGAGCAGTTACCAGTGGCTCGCATACGGGTTAGCGTCCCCGGCCTTTGTGAGCCCCAGCTGCATGATCGCTTCAGTGGTGCCGTGTGTCAGGACCCCATTCACTGAAGAAGCGAAGGCATACGACCGTGCGTACGTACAGCCCCAAGCCCGGCGACATCACTCGCCAGTGGCACGTCATTGACGCTCAGGACGTTGTCCTGGGCCGTCTGGCGACCACCGCTGCCACCCTTCTGCGTGGCAAGCACAAGCCGATCTACGCGCCGCACGTCGACGCTGGCGACTTCGTCGTCATCATCAACGCCGACAAGGTGCACCTGTCCGGCAACAAGAAGACCCAGAAGATGGCGTACCGCCACTCCGGCTACCCGGGCGGTCTGCGCTCCGTGCGCTACGACGAGCTTCTGGAGAAGAACCCGGAGAAGGCCGTCGAGAAGGCCATCAAGGGCATGCTTCCCAAGAACACGCTCGGCCGTCAGATGCTCTCGAAGCTGAAGGTCTACTCGGGCGACACGCACCCGCACGCTGCCCAGCAGCCGGTGCCGTTCGAGATCACCCAGGTCGCGCAGTAGTTCCGGCCACACCCCCTAAGACAGAAAAGAATCTGAGGAGAATCGTGGCCGAGACCACTGCCGAGACGCCGGTCGAAGAGATCGCCGACGTCGAGAGCTACACCACCGAGTCCGACGCCCCCGTCGAGGGCGAGTACACCTCGGAGTCCAACCCGGCGCGCTTCGGTGACCCGCAGCCGGCCGCCGGCCTGGGCCGCCGCAAGAACGCCATCGCGCGCGTTCGCATCGTGCCCGGCACCGGCAAGTGGAAGGTCAACGGGCGCACGCTCGAGGACTACTTCCCGAACAAGGTGCACCAGCAGGAAGTCAACGAGCCCTTCAAGGTGCTCGAGCTCGACGGCCGCTACGACGTCATCGCCCGCATCTCGGGTGGCGGCGTCTCCGGTCAGGCCGGCGCCCTGCGCCTCGGCGTGGCCCGCGCGCTGAACGAGGCCGACGTGGACAACAACCGCGGCGCCCTCAAGAAGGCCGGCTACCTCCGCCGCGACGACCGTGCGGTCGAGCGCAAGAAGGCCGGTCTCAAGAAGGCCCGCAAGGCCCCGCAGTACAGCAAGCGCTAAATTTCGCTGCCTGCTTGTACTTCCGTTCGCCCCGGCGGCACGTATCGTGCCGCCGGGGCGTTCGGCTTATGACGATGTGAAGGTTCGGAGGACATCAAGGTGGGACGACTCTTCGGCACGGACGGCGTGCGCGGCGTCGCCAACGCGGATCTGACGGCGGAGCTCGCGCTCGGTCTGTCGGTGGCGGCGGCACATGTTCTGGGCGAGGCGGGCAGTTTTGAGGGCCATCGCCCGGTGGCCGTGGTCGGCCGTGATCCGCGTGCCTCGGGCGAGTTCCTGGAGGCCGCGGTCGTCGCGGGCCTGGCCAGCGCCGGAGTCGACGTGCTGCGCGTGGGCGTGCTGCCCACGCCCGCGGTCGCGTACCTGACGGGTGCTCTCGGCGCCGACCTCGGTGTGATGCTCTCCGCGAGCCACAACGCCATGCCGGACAACGGCATCAAGTTCCTCGCCCGCGGCGGCCACAAGCTGGACGACGCGCTCGAGGACCGCATCGAGGCGATCTACGAGGAGCACAGCACCGGCGCCCCGTGGAACCGCCCGACGGGCGCGGGCGTCGGCCGCGTGAAGTCGTACGGCGAGGGCCTCGACCAGTACATCGCGCACCTCGCGGGCGTGCTGCCGAACCGGCTCGAGGGCCTGAAGATCGTCCTCGACGAGGCGCACGGCGCGGCCTCGCGGGTCTCCCCGGAGGCCTTCACCCGCGTCGGCGCCGAGATCATCACGATCGGCGCGGACCCGGACGGGCTGAACATCAACGACGGGTGCGGGTCGACCCACCTGGACCTGCTGAAGGCCGCCGTCGTCGAGCACGGGGCCGACTTCGGCATCGCGCACGACGGGGACGCCGACCGCTGCCTGGCCGTGGACCACACCGGGTCCGAGGTCGACGGCGACCAGATCATGGCCGTCCTCGCGCTCGACATGAAGGCGCGCGGCGTGCTGCGCGACGACACGCTGGTCGCGACCGTCATGTCGAACCTGGGACTGAAGCTGGCGATGGAGCGCGAGGGCATCAACCTCGTGCAGACCGCCGTCGGCGACCGGTACGTCCTGGAGAACATGAAGGAGAACGGGTTCGCGCTCGGCGGCGAGCAGTCCGGCCACGTCATCGTCCTCGACCACGCGACGACCGGCGACGGCACGCTGACGGGCCTGCTGCTCGCGGCGCGCGTCGCGCAGACCGGGCGGACGCTGAAGGACCTGGCGAGCGTCATGGAGCGGCTGCCGCAGGTGCTCATCAATGTGCCGGACGTGGACAAGTCCCGCGTCGCCACGTCCGCGGAGCTGCAGTCGGCCGTGGCGGACGCGGAGCGTGAACTCGGCGCGACCGGGCGGGTGTTGCTGCGCTCCTCCGGGACCGAGCCGCTGGTGCGGGTGATGGTCGAGGCCGCGGACATCGCGCAGGCCCGGTCCGTCGCGGAGCGCCTGGCCGACGTCGTGAAGTCGGCGCTGGGCTAGCTCCCGGCAAGTTTGGCCGCGGTACGTTCGCGCTGCTTGGCCCAGAGGTACTTCTGGGCGAGGAGCGTGGACGTACCGGCGAGCACGATCCCCAGCAGGTTCAGCAGGAGCTGCTGGGTCGAGCCCCACATCTGGCCCATGTCCCCGTAGCTGAGCGCCACCGCGGCGTTGGCCGCCGCCGGGACCGTGGTGACCGAGATGGCGACGCCCACGAGCGCGCCGGACTTCGCCGACGTGAGCGAGAGGGTGCCGGCCGCGCCCGCGAGCACGGCCACCACGAACGAGAACCAGTCGGGCGCGTAGACGAACCCGGTGTTGGGGCGGTCGCCCTCCAACTGGCCCTCGCTGAACAGGTTCACGGCGTCCATGAAGTAGCTGAAGCCCACCGTCACCGCCATCGCCACCGCGAAGCCGACGAGCAGGGCGACCAGGGAACGCCACGCGAGGCGCGGCGAGCGCCGCACCAATGCCGTGCAGAATCCGGCGAGCGGGCCGAACTCCGGGCCGACCGCCATGGCGCCCACGATCAGGATCGCGTTGTCGAGCACGACACCGCAGGCCGCGATCATCGTCGCGATGACCAGGAACGCCACGTACGTGATGGTGAGCGTGGACTCCTCGTGCGTGGCGTCCGAGAGCTGCTCCCACAGGACCGCGTCCGCGCCCTCGCCCGGCGCGTCCTCCTCGGCCCTGTCGGCGCGCAGCGACAGCGACAGGTCGATGTTCTCGACGGAGATGGAGCCCGATTTGTCGAGCCCCAACTTCCGCAGTCCGCCGATGAGTTCGTCCCCGGCCTCGCGGGCGACGTCGCACATGACGACATCGCCCGACGGGTTGCGGGCGCAGTCCGGCAGCACCACGAGGTGCGTGGTGCCGGTCGTCCCCTCGATGAGGCGCACCACGTCGCCCGTGGTGTCGGACGGCGTGATCAGGCGCAGATGCAGCATGGCGCCTTTCTAGCAGCTACAGCTTGCGCAGCCGCAGTCGTTGCACCTTGTGGTCGGGGCCCTTGCGGATGACGAGGCCCGCGCGGCCGCGCGTCGGGGCCACGTTCTCCAGCAGGTTCACCTTGTTGATGGTGCGCCAGGTGGTGCGCGCGTAGTCGAGGGCCTCCTCCTCGGAGACCTGGGTGTACTTCCTGAAGTACGAGGACGGGTCCTGGAAGGCCGTCGCGCGCAGCTTGCGGAAGCGGTTCAGGTACCAGGCCTCGATGTCCTCGGCGCGGGCGTCGACGTACACGCTGAAGTCGAAGTAGTCGGCGAGGCCGACGCGGGTGCGGCCGTCCTTGCCGGGCAGGGCGGGCTGCAGCACGTTCAGGCCCTCGACGATGAGGATGTCGGGGCGGCGCACGACGAGCTTCTCGCCGGGCACGATGTCGTAGATCAGGTGCGAGTAGACGGGGGCGGTCACCTCGTCCTTGCCCGCCTTGATGTCGGCGACGAAGCGGGTCAGGGCCCGGCGGTCGTACGACTCGGGGAAGCCCTTGCGGGACATCAGGCCGCGGGCCTGGAGCTCCTTGGTGGGGAGCAGGAACCCGTCGGTGGTGACGCGCTCGACGCGCGGGTGCTCGGGCCAGCGGGAGAGCAGGGCCTGCAGGAGGCGCGCGACGGTCGACTTGCCGACCGCGACGGAGCCGGCGACCCCTATGACGAAGGGCGTGCCGGACTGGGCGGCCTTCTTGTTGGTCTCGCCGAGGAACGTGTTGAGCGCCCCGCGCAGGCCGTCGGTCGCGCCCACGTACAGGTTCAGCAGGCGGGAGAGCGGCAGATAGATGTCGCGGACCTCGTCCAGGTCGATCACGTCACCGAGGCCGCGCAGCCGCTCCAGCTCTTCCGCGGTCAGCGGCAGTGGCGTCTTGTCGCGCAGTGCGCTCCATTCGGTGCGGGTGAGGTCGACGTAGGGAGTCACCTCCGGCTTCTGCCGGTGGGTGCTCCGGGAGGTCGCTTGTGCCTTGGACTCGGAGACCGGAGAGATCACAGTCCATTGTTACGGCAGTGTGGCCCGCGGCGGCAGGTGGGGTGTGTCACGCCGGGGGATGCGGGAAACCCGTTCGTCACAGGTTCGCCACAGCTGTGGGCAGGTATGGCCCCCGCGTGGAGGTGGCGATACATTCCGTGCACCCGTGGGACGGAACGCTGTCGGCGGGGCGGGAGGGGAACCGTGATGACCGCGCTTCGTGTGCCGAAATTCGTCCGCCGCAGGCATGCGGACGGCCGCTCCGAGGACGACTGGGCCATGGACGACTGGGCGAGCCGGGTCCACAGCGAACTCGCGCTCGAACTGCCCGACGAGGACATCGTCGAGGACCTGGACGACTGCCTCGACTTCTACCGGCTCGGCAGCAAGCCGCGCTGCGAGGAGATCGAGTACCTCGCGCTCGTGCGGGACGCGCGGGACCGGATCGACCAGGGGTGGCCGGCCTGAGGCCGTCCCGGCGGGTGCTCGGACCCAGGCTCTAAGGTCTGGTGCATGAGCATCATCGGGGTCGGTATCGACGTGGCCGAGATCGAGCGGTTCGCCGCGTCGCTGGAGCGCACGCCGGGCATGGCCGGGCGCCTCTTCCTGGACGACGAGCTGCTGCTGCCCAGCGGGGAGCGGCGCGGGATCGCCTCGCTGGCCGCCCGGTTCGCGGCCAAGGAGGCCGTCGCCAAGGCGCTCGGCGCACCCGCCGGGCTGCGCTGGACCGACGCCGAGGTGTGGGTCGAGGAGAGCGGGCAGCCCCGGCTCCGGGTGTCGGGGACGGTGGCCGCGCGGGCGGCGGAGCTGGGTGTGCGGGGGTTCCACGTCTCGCTGAGCCACGACGCGGGCGTCGCGTCCGCGGTGGTGGTGGCCGAGGGGTAGGGGTGGGGCAGGGACCTGCGCCGCTGCCCGAGCCCCCGCCCCTCGGCCGGTGGGCCCTATGCCCGGTGGCGGAACACGATGCGGCCCCGGTTCAGGTCGTACGGAGTGATCTCCACCTGGACCCGGTCCGCCAGCAGGATCTTGATGTAGTTCTTGCGGATCTTGCCGCTGACGTGCGCGAGCACCCGGTGCCCGTTGTCGAGCTCCACGGTGAACATGGCGCTGCGCAGGCACTCGACGACGGTGCCCTCGGCGTGTACGCCGCCGCCTCCGGCGTTCTTCACGCCCCTCCTCGCCTCACTCATCGGACCAGCTCCAGTGCGCGGTTCACGCGCCGCGCGCCGATGCCCTCGAAGAGGGCCTTCGCCGCTTCGTTCGCCTCGTCCACCTCGGCCGACGCCTCCTGTACGCCGCAGCGGTGCAGGGTGTGCAGTACGTCGGCGAGGAGGGCCCGCGCGATGCCGCGGCGCCGCGCGTCGGTACGGACCGCGAGCAGGCCGATACGGGGGCGCCGGGTGGCCGTGGCCAGGCGCAGGAGGCCCAGGTAGGAGCCGTCCGGGGCCTCGGCCGCGGCGTACTTCGTGGGGTCGACGACCGTGACCCCTGGCGGCAGTGGCCGCACCTCGGCGGGCATGGTGCGCCAGCCGACCGTGGCCTCGACCTCGTCCCTGACGGTGCGGTCGAGGGCGCGCAGCCGGGTCTCGTCCGCCGCGCCGTACGGGACGACGGTGACGTCCGCGGGCGGGCGCGCCGCGCCGAGTCCCGTGACGGCGGGGTCGGTGGGGACCGCGTACTCCCACTCGCCGCGGCCGACCGAGAAGCCGAACTCCCGCCATTTCGACGTCAGTTCGGTGTCGCTCGCGTCGACGACGGTGTGCAGCGGGCCCGGCAGGTCCGTGAGCAGCGTCCCGGCCAGGGCCGCGAACGCGGTGTCGTGCCAGGCGTCGACGCTGATGAAGAGGCGGCCGTCGGGCCGGTGCGAGGCGTGGCCGCGGCCGATCACCTCGTCGTTCTCCAGGGCGTGCCATTGATGGTCGGCCACGCGGGTGACGACGAGCGGTGGTGGGGCTGTGGGGCGGGTGCGTTCAGTGTTCATCGGTGTCTCCTCTCGGGAGGCGCTCGATCGATCGTGAGATCTTCGGGGCGCTCCCGGCGACACCTGCTGTCAGCCGCCGGACCGTGACGAGCTGAGGGAGCACCCATGGGTGACTGCGTTCACGGGTCTCACCTCCCAGCTGTGCCTTGCACGGTCGTCGATGAAGGTAGCAAGGGGCGGGCGTCAGGCAAAGCGGTTTTCCGCGACGTCCCGCCAGGCGCTGCGCAGCGCCCCCGCCACGTCCTGTGCGGAGACCGGCGCCCCGTCCGCCGCGTGCCGTGCCGCGAGCCCGTGCAGATGGGCGCCGACCGAGGCCGCGTCCAGCGGGGCGAGGCCCGCCGCGAGCAGGGAGCCGGTCAGGCCGGAGAGGACGTCGCCGCTGCCGGCCGTGGCGAGCCACGGGGTGCCGGTGGGGTTCACGCGGGCCGGGCGGGCTTCGTCCGGCGGCGCCACCAGGGTCGTGGAGCCCTTGAGGAGGACCGTGGCGTCGTAGCGGGCCGCCAGTTCCCGTACGGATGCGAGGCGTTCGGCCTCCACCGCGTCGCGCGTCACACCGAGGAGCGCGGCCGCCTCCCCGGCGTGCGGGGTGAGGACGGTGGGCGCCGTGCGCTCGCGGACCGTCGCCGGGTCGGCGAGGCGCAGCCCGTCCGCGTCGATCAGGACCGGGACGTCCGAGTCCAGGACGTCGTGCAGGCCCGAGGCGTCGTCGCCGAGGCCGGGGCCGATCACCCACGCCTGGACCCGGCCCGCCTTCGCGGGCGGCCCGGCCGAGACGAGCGTCTCCGGGAAACGGGCGAGCACCGCGTCCGCGGCAGGCCCCACGTACCGCACCGCCCCGGCCCCGCCGTGCAGCGCGCCCGCCACCGCCAGGACCGCCGCGCCGGGGTAGCGCGCGGAGCCCGCGACGATGCCGACGACGCCGCGCCGGTACTTGTCGCTCTCGCCGGTCGGCCGGGGGAGCAGTGCCGCCACGTCCGCGTACTGGAGCGCCTCCAACCCCGTGTCGGCGGGGGCGAGTTCGAGGCCGATGTCGACGAGGCGGAGCGCGCCCGCGTACTCCCGCGCCGGGTCGACGAGCAGGCCCGGCTTGTACGTTCCGAAGGTGACGGTCGCGTCGGCGCGGACGGCTTCGCCGCGCACCTCGCCGGTGTCGGCGTCCACGCCGCTCGGGAGGTCGACGGCGACGACGGTACCGCGTGCCGCGTCGGCCAGTTCGGCCGCGCGGGGGCGCAGGCCGCCCTTGCCGCCGATGCCCACGATGCCGTCGACGACGAGGTCGGCGCGGCCCACGCGTTCCGTGGCGCGCTCGTCCTGCGCGTCGAGGACCGTGCCGCCCGCCGCGCGCAGCGCCGCGAGGCCGCCGGGGTGCGCCCGGTCGGGGGAGAGCAGCAGCGCCGTGACGCCCGCGCCGCGCCGGGCCAGGCGGGCGCCCGCGTACAGGGCGTCGCCGCCGTTGTCCCCCGAGCCGACGAGGAGGGTGACGCGGGCGCCGTACACCTTGCCGAGGAGGTCGGCGCAGGCGGTGGCGAGACCGGCCGCCGCGCGCTGCATCAGCGCGCCCTCGGGCAGCCGCGCCATGAGGGCGCGCTCGGCGGACCTGACCGTCTCTACGTCGTGGGCGAGTCGCATGCCATCGAGTGTCCCTCAGGGACGAGGACTCGGCCGAGGCGAGCCGCCGTCCCGGTCGAAGTGATTTGTGCCGGATTGGCCAACGGATTGTGTGTCACTGCCCTCTGAGACACTGACCTCACCATGAACGAGAACGTGACTGCCCCGCTCCGCGCCCGCGCCGAGATCGATCTGGCCGCGCTCAAGGCCAACGTGAGGACCCTGCGCGCGCACGCGCCGGGGGCCGCGTTCATGGCCGTCGTGAAGGCGGACGCGTACGGGCACGGGATGCTCCCGGTCGCCCGCGCCGCCAAGGAGGCGGGCGCCGAGTGGCTGGGGGCCGCCACCGCCGAGGAGGCCCTTGAGCTGCGGGCGGCGGGGCTGCCTGGGCGGATCCTGTGCTGGCTGTGGGTGCCGGGCGGCCCCTGGCGCGAGGGCATCGAGGCCGATCTCGACATGTCGGTGAGCGGCATGTGGGCGCTGCGCGAGGTCGTCGACGCCGCGCGCGCGACGGGCCGGACCGCCCGTATCCAGCTCAAGGCCGACACCGGGCTCGGGCGGAACGGATGCCTGCCCGGCGACTGGCCGGAGCTCGTGCGCGAGGCGCTGAAGGCGCAGCGGGACGGGTTCGTGAACGTCACGGGGCTCTGGTCGCACTTCGCGTGCGCCGACGAGCCGGGGCACCCCTCCATCGCCGCCCAGCTGACCGCCTTCCGGGAGATGGTCGCGCACGCGGAGGCCGCGGGCGTCACCCCCGAGGTCCGGCACATCGCCAACTCGCCGGGGACGCTGACGCTGCCCGAGACGCACTTCGACCTCGTCCGCCCCGGCATCGCGATGTACGGGATCTCGCCGAGCGCCGAGGTGGGCGCTCCCGGCGACTTCGGCCTGCGTCCCGTGATGACGCTGAAGGCGAATCTCGCGCTCGTGAAGCACGCGCCGGGTGGACTCGGCGTCAGTTACGGGCATCACTACGTCACACCGGGCGAGACGACGCTCGGCCTCGTCCCGCTCGGCTACGCGGACGGCATCCCGCGACACGCGTCCGGCACGGCCCCGGTCCTGATCGGCGGCAAGCGGCGCACGATCGCGGGCCGCGTGGCCATGGACCAGTTCGTCGTCGACCTCGGCGGCGACGAGCCGGCCGCGGGCGACGAGGCGGTGCTCTTCGGGCCTGGTGACGGCGGCGAGCCGACCGCCGAGGACTGGGCGGTCGCGGCGGGCACCATCGCGTACGAGATCGTGACGCGCATCGGTTCCCGCGTGCCGCGCGTCTACGTGGACGAAGAGGGCGCCACGCGCGCGTGACCGGCGTCACGGGTTGAAGGTCCACCGACACGGCCGTCCGAGCCGCCACCATGTGAAGCGGCAACGGAACGGGTAACCCGACACCGGACGACAGGCAGGACGCGGAGCAGGGGAGCGGCACGTGAGCGAGAGCAGCGCACCGGCCACGGCGGCGGTCGTCGAAGCGGCGGAAAGGGCCGCCTCGGGGAACTGGCGGCGGGCCGGCCTCGCGGGCGCCGCCATAGGTGTGGTCGCGGCCGGGGCCGCGGCGGGCGTCGCCATCGAGCGGCTGACCGTGGGCCGCGGCATGCGCAAGAAGGCGCGGCTCGCCCTCGACGCGTCGGGGCCCTACGGATCGCTGCGCGGCGTGCCCGGGAAGGCGTACGCGGAGGACGGCACGGAGCTGTACTACGAGGTCGACGAGGCGGACCCGGAGGCCGGTGGCACGACGCCGCGCAGACGCCGCCTGTTCGGCCGCAAGAACCCGGCACCGGTCACCGTCGTCTTCAGCCACGGCTACTGCCTGAGCCAGGACTCCTGGCACTTCCAGCGCGCGGCCCTGCGCGGCGTCGTCCGCTGCGTGTACTGGGACCAGCGCAGCCACGGCCGTTCGGGGCGCGGCGCCGAGCAGGTCGAGGACGGGGTGCCGGTCTCCATCGACCGGCTCGGCGGCGACCTGTCGGCCGTCGTCGAAGCGGCCGCGCCCGAGGGGCCGCTCGTCCTCGTCGGCCACTCCATGGGCGGCATGACCGTGATGGCGTTCGCCGACCGGTGTCCCGAGCTGATCCGCGACCGGGTCGTGGGCGTCGCCCTCGTCGGTACGTCGTCGGGGAAGCTCGGCGAGGTCAACTACGGGCTCCCGGTGGCCGGGGTGAACGCGGTGCGGCGGGTGCTGCCCGGCGTCCTGAAGGCGCTGGGGCAGCGTGCCGACCTGGTGGAGAAGGGGCGCCGCGCGACGGCCGACCTGTTCGCCGGGATCATCAAGCGGTACTCGTTCGCCTCGCGGGACGTCGACCCGGCGGTCGCCCGGTTCGCGGAGCGGATGATCGAGGGGACGCCGATCGACGTGGTCGCGGAGTTCTACCCGGCGTTCGAGGACCACGACAAGGCGGACGCCCTGGCGTGCTTCGCGGACCTGCCCGCGCTCGTCCTCGCCGGGGAGCACGACCTGGTCACGCCGAGCGACCACAGCGAGGCGATCGCGGCGCTGCTGCCGGACGCCGAGTACGTGCTCGTGCCGGACGCCGGGCACCTCGTGATGCTGGAGCACCCCGAGGTCGTCACCGACCGCCTCGCGGACCTTTTGGTGCGTGCGGGAGCCGTGCCGACAGCCGCTACCGTGGGGATTTATGGAGACACCGGCAACACCGCACAGCCCGGCGGCTGAGCCCGCCACCCCGCTCAGCACGGTCAGCGTCACCGTCAACTCCCCTGACGAGATGCGGGAGTTGGGGCTCGCCCTGGCCAAACAGCTGCGCCCCGGCGACCTCGTCATGCTCACCGGCGAGCTGGGCGCGGGCAAGACGACGCTGACCCGCGGGCTCGGTGCGGGCCTGGGCGTGCGCGGCGCGGTGACCTCGCCGACCTTCGTGATCGCCCGGGTGCATCCGCCGCTCGGCGAGGGCCCGGCCCTGGTGCACGTCGACGCGTACCGGCTCGGGGGCGGGCTCGACGAGATGGAGGACCTCGACCTCGACGTGTCCCTGCCGGACTCCGTGGTGGTCGTGGAATGGGGCGACGGCAAGGTCGAGGAGCTGTCCGAGGACCGACTGCACGTGATCATCGACCGGGCCACGGGCGACACCACCGACGAGGTGCGGGTCGTGACGCTCAACGGCATCGGCGAGCGGTGGACCGAGGCGGACCTGGGGTCGCTCGCGGGCTGACCCCCGTGTCCCGCCCGTATCCCGGACGCATCCCGACAACGCGTCGGCAAATTCTTGCGCGGCGCGGCTCCGGCGTGTTCACATGGAGGCCGGTGCTGGTTAGGTCTACCTAACCACGTCCCCTCGACCGCCGCCGGGAGGCATCATGTCGACTTCGGAACGTGAAGGTGCGCGCGCAGTGTCGATGCGGGATCTTTTGGCATCGTGTGCGGCGGCGCGGGCGGTGTCGGTCCCGCCGGCCCCGCGCGGGCGTCCGGCCCAGCCGAGCAGCGAGCCGCCGCGGCGCGAGTGGCGCCCGTCGGCACATCCGTGAGCGGCGCCGCAGGCGCTACTTGACGACGACGACCTTCGCGCCGATCGTCGCGAACTGCCACATGGCGTTGGCGTCCTCGCGGGACTCGCGGATGCCGCCGGTCTGCTTGCCCGGGTCGGGGGCGGCCGTCGAACCGTCGACCGCCGCGCTGAAGCCGATCGCCACGCCGTTCGTGTTCGCGAAGCGGACCACGTGCTCGATCGGCACGCCGTCCGTGCCGGTGACGGAGCCGGATCGGGAGGTCACCGAGTACGAGCCGGGCGCCGGGTCCACCGTGCCGGGCGTCACCCGGAACGTCGACTTTGTCTTGTTGCCCGCGCCGACCAGCCACACCCGGTCGCCGCCCAGCGCGTACACGACACGCTCGCCCTTGCCGGAGCCCGCGGGCAGCGCCTTCGGGTCCGTCTTCTTCTTGGGTGTCTTCGACGCCGAGGCGGAGGGCGAGGAGCCCTCCTTCTTCTCGGCGAGGTCGGAGGGCGCGCTCGCCGACGCCTGGTAGGCGAGGAAGCCGACCACGACGAGTGATCCCGCCGTGAGCGCGGTCACGAATCCGGTGCTGCTCCGTGCCACCAGGTGCCTGCCTCTCAAGTACGAACCTCAGGGTGACGGTAGCAGTCGAGGCCCCGCGGCCCGGCCTTGCGGGAAGTACGGACGTGTCCGCCTTCAGGTGGTCGTAGGCTGTTCGCGTGCTGTTGCTCGCTCTGGATACCGCCACCCCCGCCGTCACCGTCGCCCTGCACGACGGGACCTCCGTCGTAGCCGAGTCGAGTCAGGTGGACGCCCGCAGACACGGCGAACTGCTCCTGCCCGCCGTCGACCGGGTGCTCACCGAGGCCGGACTGCGGCTCGACGCCGTCACCGGAATCGTCGTGGGCGTGGGCCCGGGGCCGTACACGGGGCTGCGTGTCGGCCTGATGACCGCCGACACGTTCGGCCTCGCGCTCGGCGTGCCGGTGCACGGCGTCTGCACGCTGGACGGGCTCGCGTACGAGGCCCGGGACGTCGAGGGCCCCTTCGTCGTCGCCACCGACGCGCGGCGCAAGGAGGTGTACTGGGCGCGCTACGACAACGCGCGGACCCGGGTCACCGAGGCCGCCGTCGACCGGCCCGCCGACATCGCCCCGCTGGTGCAGGACCTGCCCGCCGTCGGCGCCGGCGCCCGGCTCTACCCGGACACCTTCCCGGACGCGCGCGGGCCCGAGAACGTGTCGGCCGCCGCGCTCGCCGCCCTCGCCGCGGAGAAGCTGGCCGCGGGCGAGGAGCTCCTCGAACCGCGCCCGCTCTACCTGCGCCGCCCCGACGCGCAGGTCCCCAAGAACTACAAGGTGGTCACCCCCAAGTGACAGCCCACCCGTCACCCGACCACCGCCCCTCAACGACACCGCTGCGCGGCGGCACCTCCCACTCGGTATCGCTGCGCGAGATGCGCTGGTGGGACATCGACCCCGTGCTCGCCCTGGAGAAGGAGCTCTTCCCGGACGACGCCTGGTCGCGCGGCATGTTCTGGTCCGAGCTCGCGCACGCCCGCGGGATCGGTTCCACGCGGCGCTACGTGGTCGCGTACGAGGGCGAGAGGCTCGTCGGGTACGGGGGCGTGGCCGCCTCCGGGGACCTCGCCGACATCCAGACCATCGCCGCCGCCCGCGACCAATGGGGCACCGGGCTCGGCGCCCGGCTGCTCACGGAACTCCTGCGGCACGCCACGGCCTTCGAGGTCGACCAGGTGATGCTCGAGGTGCGCGTCGACAACACGCGGGCGCAGAAGCTGTACGAGCGCTTCGGCTTCGAACCGATCGGCTTCCGGCGCGGCTACTACCAGCCGGGCAACATCGACGCGCTCGTCATGCGCTTCACCACCACGACCGTGAACGACACCGCGAACGACACTGTGAACGAAGAGAAGAACCATGGCTGACGAACCGCTCGTCCTCGGCATCGAGACCTCCTGCGACGAGACCGGCGTCGGCATCGTCCGCGGCACGACCCTGCTCGCCGACGCCGTCGCCTCCAGCGTCGACGAACACGCCCGTTTCGGCGGTGTCGTCCCCGAGGTCGCCTCCCGCGCGCACCTGGAGGCGATGGTCCCCACGATCCAGCGCGCCCTGAAGGACGCGGGCGTCACGGCGAAGGACCTCGACGGCATCTCCGTCACGGCCGGGCCCGGCCTCGCGGGTGCCCTGCTGGTCGGCGTTTCGGCTGCCAAGGCGTACGCGTACGCGCTCGACAAGCCGCTCTACGGCGTCAACCACCTCGCCTCGCACATCTGCGTCGACCAGCTGGAGCACGGCACGCTGCCGGAGCCGACGATGGCGCTGCTGGTCTCGGGCGGCCACTCCTCGCTCCTGCTGTCCACGGACATCACCTCGGACGTACGTCCCCTGGGCGCGACCATCGACGACGCGGCGGGCGAGGCCTTCGACAAGATCGCGCGGGTGCTGAACCTCGGCTTCCCGGGCGGCCCCGTCATCGACCGGTACGCGAAGGAGGGCGACCCGAACGCGATCTCCTTCCCGCGCGGACTGACCGGCCCGCGCGACCCGGCGTACGACTTCTCCTTCTCCGGCCTGAAGACCGCCGTGGCCCGGTGGATCGAGGCGAAGCGGGCGGCGGGGGAGGACGTGCCGGTGCGCGACGTGTCGGCGTCCTTCCAGGAGGCCGTCGTGGACGTCCTGACGCGCAAGGCCGTGCGGGCCTGCAAGGACCAGGGCGTCGACCACCTCATGATCGGCGGCGGCGTCGCGGCCAACTCGCGGCTGCGCGCCCTCGCCGAGGAGCGCTGCGAGAAGGCCGGGATCCGCCTTCGCGTGCCGCGCCCCAAGCTGTGCACGGACAACGGTGCGATGGTCGCCGCGCTCGGCGCGGAAATGGTGGCCCGCAACCGGACGCCGTCCTCCTGGGACCTCCCGGCGGACTCCTCGCTCCCGGTGACGGAACCGCACGTCCCGGGCCACGGGGAGCACCATCACGACCACGTCCACGAGGTCAGCAAGGAGAACCTGTACTCATGACGGTCGCGCTGATGTGGGAGGCCCGCGCCGTCGAGGGGCGCGGCGAGGAACTCCTCGCCTGGGCGAAGGCGCAGGTCCTGGCCCGGGAGCCGGAACGCCGCGAGACGTTCCGCGCGCCGCGGGACCGGGTCCTCGTCATCACGTGGTGGGACGCGGATTACGACGCGGCCGTCCCCGAACTCCCGGAACCGTCCGACGAGTTGGTGACCCGCACGGTCCACCGCTGGCGCTTCGAGTCCGCCTAGTCCTCCTTCTTGTACGTCAACAAGTAACGCCAGAACAGCAGCTGCCGCACCTCACTGCCGGGCAGGAGACGTGCGGCCTCCCGGCGGATCTCTGGGAGTCGCATCTCCGGCTGTCGTACCGGGGGCTTCGGTGACGGCTTCCGGCGCCCCGTGTGGCCGACGCCCCCGGAGGGGGTGGGTGGGTGGGAGATGGGCGGGGGCGCGGGGGCGTAGTGCCGGTGCAGTGAAGCAGGCCCGTGCGACGGGTGGGCAAATCAAGCCCCGCCGGCGATTGAGGCGCGGGGGCCGGGGCGGAGCCCCGTGGCGTCGGGCACGGGTTCCGGGGGCGGGCCCTGCCGAGGGCGCTGGCCGCGCCGGGCCGCCTTGCCCACCCTGCCGCCCAAGGCGAGGTACGTGCCCCGTGGCGTCAACCCGTGGCGGGGCCGCCGATGAGCATCGTGGGGGCGTCCGCGACGCGGGTCAGGAACACCGTCGCCGCCCGCTTTCCGAAGGGCTTCGGCATTGCCTTGCGTCGCAGTTCCTCCGGCTCGACCGCCGACCCCCGCTTCTTCACCGTCAGTACGCCGACCTCCCGCTCCCGTAGCAGCGCCTTCAACTTCTTCACATTGAAAGGGAGTTGGTCCGTGATCTCGTACGCGGCGGCGTACGGCGTGGGGTGCAGCTCGTCGGCCGTCACGTACGCGATCGTCTCGTCGACGAGCCCGCCGCCGACCTCCTCCGCGACCTCGGCGACCAGGTGCGCCCGGATGACCGCGCCATCGGGCTCGTACAAGTACCGCCCGACAGAACGCACTTCGGGATCGGGAAGCCCCCTGCCCACCAGCTCCCGCGGCCCCGGCAGCAGTGTCGCCCGCATCCGCCCGGGCGCGGTCCCGAACCAGAGCACGGCCTCCTTCACGTCGCCGCCGTCCGAGATCCACTCGGCGTCGGCCTCCGCCGGGATCGCCTCGTGCGGGATGCCCGGCGCGATCTTCAGCGCGGCGCGCGGCGCCTTGAGCGCGGCGGAGACGGCCCAGGAGAGGGGCGGTGAGTAGGCCTCGGGGTCGAAGATCCGCCCACGGCCGCCCCGCCGCGCCGGATCCACGAACACCGCGTCGTATGCGGCCGTGTCCACCTCGGTGACGTCCGCCTCGCGCACCTCGATCAGCTCCGCGAGCCCGAGCGCCTCCGCGTTCGCCCGCGCCACCGCGCACGTCAGCGGGTCCCGGTCGACCGCGAGAACGCGGATGCCCGCGCGGGCGAGCGCGATCGCGTCGCCGCCGATGCCGCAGCACAGGTCGGCCACGGAGCGCACGCCGAGCCGCGCGAAGGCGCCGGCCCGGTACGCCGCCACGCTCGTCCGCGTCGCCTGCTCCACCCCGTTCGGCGTGAAGAACATCCGCCCCGCGTCCTCGGCCCCGAACTTCGCCACCGCCCGCTGCCGCAGCCGCGCCTGGGCGAGCGCGGCGGAAACGAGCTCGGCCGGGTGCTCGCGGCGCAGTTTCGTGGCGAGGGCGAGCTCCTGGGCCGGATCGTGATCGCGGAGTTCGTCGAGCAGGGCCAGGCCCTCGGGGGACAGGAGGGCGGAGAAGTCGGCGGGCGAAGGGGAGGAGCTCACCCGGTCCATTGTGGGCCAGGCGGGCGACGGTGCGCGCCAGGCCGCGGTGTCGGCCCGGGAACGGGCCCGCGAGCTGCCAGGATCCGGCGCCATGCAACTAGTACGACAAAACGAAGAAACCGCCCGAAAGTTGGTCAGGAGGAGACGCGGAAGGAGATGCGGAAGGAGGCGCGGAAGCCCTGGCAGGGCCCTTGGCGTCCGCTTCCTCGGCGCGCTGCTCGCCGCCTCCGCCCTCGCCGCGGGCTGCTCCACCGGCGGCGACACCCGGCCGGCGGAACCGGCCCCCGGCCAGCAGGCGCACAACGGCCTCCAGGGCGCCCCCGCCCGCGCCCTCGACGCGTACGCGACGAAGCTGCGCGACCAGCGGGCCGCCCTCGTCGCGGCGAGCAAGCGCTGGGGCCTCGCCGACGTGCCGCTGACCGCGCCGCCCCCGCCCGCGAGGAAGCCGGTCATCGAGACACGCAAGGGCTTCGAGGTCGAGGGCCAGAAGAAGCTCGGCCTGCCGCCCGTGTTCACGACGATCCCGACCAAGGACAAGGTCGTCTTCCTCACCATCGACGACGGGGCCGAGAAGGACCCGCGGTTCCTGAAGATGATGAGCGAACTGCGCATCCCGTACACGGCCTTCCTGACCGACGCCGAGGTCAGGCCGCGGTACGGCTACTTCAAGCAGATGCAGGCCCGCGGCGTCACCCTCAACAACCACACGCTCCACCACCCGTTCCTGCCCGGCCTGTCGTACGCGCGGCAGAAGCAGGAGATCTGCGGGATGCAGGACGTCATCGAGAAGAAGTACGGCAAGCGGCCCACGGTCTTCCGCCCGCCGTTCGGCGACTACAACCGGGACACCCTGCGCGCCGCCAAGGCCTGCGGCATCGAGTACGCCCCGATCTGGAACGCCGAGGCGTTCGTGGACCGCATGGACTACCGCGAGTGGGACCGCAGCATCCACCCGGGCGACATCCTGCTCACGCACTTCAGGGGCCGCAAGGACTGGAAGGGCACGATGCCCGACATGATCCGCAACCTCATGAAGTACCTCACCGACAGGGGGTACGCGGTGGCGCGCCTGGAGGACTACCTGTGACACCGCGCGGGGTGTGGGCGCGGCTGTCCGGCTGCGCCCTGGCTGTCGTGCTGCTCGCCGGATGCGCGCGGGAGGCCGCCCCGCCCCCACGGCCCGCGCCGGGCGCCGGTGCGGCGGTCCCACCGGTCGTCTCCCGCGTCCCCACCCACGACAAGGTGGTCTTCCTCGCGTACGAGGACGAGGCCGGGCGGGGCTCCCGTCTCGCCGACCTGGTCCGGGACCGGCGCCTCCCGGTCTCGCTGTTCCTCGCGGGCCCCGGCGGGACCGGCCTCGGCGAACTGAGCGCACTGGGCGCCCGGGTGCAGAACCGCACCCTCACCCGGCCTCTGCTGCCGGGACTCGGTTACGTCGAGCAGCACGCCGAGATCTGCGGGCAGCGCGACCGCGTGCGGGCCCGCTTCGGGGCGGCGCCGCGACTGCTGCACCCGCCCCGGGGCGCGTACGACGGGAACACGCTCCAGGCGGCGGCCGAGTGCGGCGTCGACGCCATCGTCCTGTGGCGCGGTCCGGAGGACGGCCCGCTGCGGGCCGGGGACATCCTCCGGGCCCGGCCGGAGACGACCCCGCGCCTGCTGCGCCGCATCGAGGCCGAGGGGTACGAGGTGGCGGCCCTGGAGGACTACCTGTGAGCCGGAGCGAAGCCGAACCGGAGCGAAGATCTGGCGTCGATTAGCAGTCCGCTTGACCGAGTGCTAATCGCGGTCATAGTCTCGGCTCTGGCACTCACCAGTGGAGAGTGCCAACAGCGACGGGCAGGTCCGGCACCCGCGACGACGGATCCACCTGGTCGCCACCCCAGACTGTTAACCCCGTGAGATCTCCGAAGGGGGAGACCGGATCGTGACGACCTCCAGCTCCAAGGTTGCCATCAAGCCGCTCGAGGACCGCATTGTGGTCCAGCCGCTCGACGCCGAGCAGACCACGGCCTCTGGCCTGGTCATTCCGGACACCGCGAAGGAGAAGCCCCAGGAGGGCGCCGTCCTCGCCGTGGGTCCCGGCCGCTTCGAGAACGGCGAGCGCCTTCCGCTCGACGTCAAGGTCGGCGACGTCGTGCTGTACAGCAAGTACGGCGGCACCGAGGTGAAGTACAACGGCGACGAGTACCTCGTCCTCTCGGCTCGCGACGTGCTCGCGATCGTCGAGAAGTAATTCACCCGAGCTTTCCCAGCTTCACTGAAGCAGAATGCTTTGAACCGCGCCCCTGGCCCCCGCTGATATTGCCGGGTGCGAGGGGCGCGGTTCGCCTTTTTCGAGAGGACTGACTCAGCTCCATGGCGAAGATCCTGAAGTTCGACGAGGACGCCCGTCGCGCCCTCGAGCGCGGCGTCAACAAGCTTGCCGACACGGTCAAGGTGACGATCGGCCCCAAGGGCCGCAACGTCGTCATCGACAAGAAGTTCGGCGCCCCCACCATCACCAACGACGGCGTCACGATCGCCCGTGAGGTCGAGGTCGAGGACCCGTACGAGAACCTCGGCGCGCAGCTGGTGAAGGAGGTGGCGACCAAGACCAACGACATCGCGGGTGACGGTACGACCACCGCCACCGTGCTCGCCCAGGCCCTGGTCAAGGAAGGCCTGCGCAACGTTGCCGCCGGCGCCTCCCCGGCCGCCCTGAAGAAGGGCATCGACGCCGCGGTCAAGGCCGTGTCCGAGGACCTCCTCGCGACCGCCCGCCCGATCGACGAGAAGTCCGACATCGCCGCCGTCGCCGGTCTGTCCGCCCAGGACAACCAGGTCGGCGAGCTCATCGCCGAGGCGATGGACAAGGTCGGCAAGGACGGTGTCATCACCGTCGAGGAGTCCAACACCTTCGGCCTGGAGCTCGACTTCACCGAGGGCATGGCCTTCGACAAGGGCTACCTGTCCCCGTACTTCGTCACCGACCAGGAGCGTATGGAGGCCGTCCTCGACGACCCGTACATCCTGATCCACCAGGGCAAGATCGGCTCGATCCAGGACATGCTCCCGCTCCTGGAGAAGGTCATCCAGAACGGTGGCTCCAAGCCGCTCCTGATCATCGCCGAGGACGTCGAGGGCGAGGCCCTGTCGACCCTGGTCGTGAACAAGATCCGCGGCACGTTCAACGCCGTCGCGGTCAAGGCCCCCGGCTTCGGCGACCGCCGCAAGGCGATGCTGCAGGACATGGCCACCCTCACCGGTGCCACGGTCATCGCCGAGGAGGTCGGCCTCAAGCTCGACCAGGCCGGTCTCGAGGTGCTCGGCACCGCGCGCCGCGTGACCATCACCAAGGACGACACCACCATCGTCGACGGTGGCGGCAAGTCCGAGGACGTCCAGGGCCGCGTCGCGCAGATCAAGGCCGAGATCGAGAACACGGACTCGGACTGGGACCGCGAGAAGCTGCAGGAGCGCCTGGCCAAGCTGGCCGGCGGCGTCTGCGTCATCCGCGTCGGTGCCGCGACCGAGGTCGAGCTCAAGGAGAAGAAGCACCGTCTGGAGGACGCCATCTCCGCGACCCGCGCCGCGGTCGAGGAGGGCATCGTCTCCGGTGGTGGCTCCGCCCTGGTGCACGCCTCCAAGGTCCTCGACGACTCCCTCGGCAAGCAGGGCGACGAGGCCACCGGTGTCGCCGTGGTCCGCCGCGCCGTCGTCGAGCCGCTCCGCTGGATCGGCGAGAACGCCGGCCAGGAGGGCTACGTGATCGTCTCCAAGGTCAAGGACCTCGACAAGGGCAACGGCTACAACGCCGCGACCGGCGAGTACGTCGACCTGGTCAAGGCCGGCGTCATCGACCCGGTCAAGGTCACCCGCTCCGCCCTGGAGAACGCCGCCTCCATCGCCTCCCTGCTGCTCACGACCGAGACCCTGGTCGTCGAGAAGCCGGCTGAGGAGGAGCCCGAGGCCGGTGGCCACGGGCACGGCCACGCCCACTGAGGCACGCCGCTCCGGCTGACGCAGACCGAGGCCCGGACCCCGTATCGCACGGGGCCGGGCCTCGGCCGTTTCCGTATCTCTGTCTCTTCTCTATCTCTCCGCCCCGTGGCGAAGGGGCAACTCCCTTACTGGGGGCCGTACTTGCGGCCCGTCCGCGAGGTGATCCCGCCGAGCAGGGAGCGCGGCGCCACCTTCACGACACCCATCAGCGCCTTGTACCGCGGATCCGGGATCGACAGCGACTTGCCGCGCGCGAGATCCGCCAGCGCCGCCGCCACCAGCTTGTCCGCGTCGAGCCACATCCACTTCGGGATGTTCCCCGTGCCCATTCCGGCGCGCTCGTGGAACTCCGTACGCACGAATCCCGGGCACAGCGCCATCAGCCGGACCCCGCTGCCCGCGAGGTCCTTCGCCGCGCCCTGCGTGAACTGCACGACCCACGCCTTCGACGCGCCGTAGGTGCCGCGGGGCACGAAGGCCGCCACGGACGCCACGTTCACGACGCCGCCGCGGCCGCGCTCGCGCATCGCCCCCGCGGCCGCCGACGTCAGCCGCAGCACCGCCTCGCAGTGCACCTTCAGCATCGTCAGCTCGTCGGCCATCGGGACTTCCAGGTACTGGCCCTTGTTGCCGAACCCGGCGTTGTTCACGAGCAGATCGACCGCCGCCTTACGGTCCGTCAGCCGGGCCTCGACCGCCGCGATTCCGTCCTCCGTGGCCAGGTCGGCGGTGAGCACCTCGGCCTCGATGCCGTGCGCGTCGTGCAGCTCGGTCGCCTGCTCGTGCAGCCGCTTGGTGTCGCGCGCGACGAGCACCAGGTTGTGGCCGTCGGTGGCGAGCCGTCGTGCGAAGGCGGCGCCGATGCCCGCGGTGGATCCGGTGATCAGGGCGGTAGTCATGGGCCAAGGTTATGAGCACGGACCGGTGCCCGTGATCACACCCCCGGGGGCGGAGGCCACGGTTCCCTTTTCGGGGGGCCGGGGTGGCGGTTGTGGTGAGGGGTGCGCGGGGCCGGGGGTGCTTTGCCGGGGTGGTGGCTGTGGTGAGGGTTGCGGGGGGCCGGGGTGGTGCCTTGCTGGGGTGGCGGCTGTCGTGAGGGGTACGGGGAACCGGGGTGGCGCTTCCCGGAGTCGACGCCCGCCGTGAGGGTTTCGCGGGACCGGGGTGTCGCTTGCCGGGGTGACGCCTGTCGTGAGGTTTCCGCGGCACGGCCTATTGCCCCGGTCCCCGCTCATCTCCCACCCGCCCGCCCCCTCCGGGGGCTTCGGCCCCCGTGGCCCCGGGGCCGTGCCGGGGCGGGGCTCGCCGTGTCCGTCACGTGGCGCCGAGGTTCGGACTTGTTACGCGGCACCGGGTGCCGGGTGTACCGGGGCCGCGGCCGACTTCTACGTTGCGCGGCACCGGGGGCCGCCTTGCCCACCCTGCCGCCCCAGGCGGCAGATTGCCCAAGGCGGTGGCGGTCGAGCGCATCGGGTGGGGAAGCGGGCCGGGCGGCGGTTGCCCAAGTCGGGTGCGGTCGCCTGTAACGGGTGGGGAGGCGGGCGGGCGGCGTTTGGCCAAGGTGGGCGCGGTCGAGCGCATCGGGTGGGAGGCGGGCTGGCGGCGGGTGCCCAACGTGGGTGCGGTCGGCCGTGACGGGTGGGGAGGTGGACCTGGCGGCAGATTGCCCAAGGCGGTTGCGGCCAGGCGCATCGGGTGGGGAGGCGGATCTGGCGGTGGTTGCTCAAGGTGGGCGTGGTCGTCCGCAAGGGGCGGGGAGGCGTCCCGGCGGTGGTTGCCCAAGTCGGGTGCACCCGACGCAACGGGCAGGGAAGCTGGCCCGCGGCAGATTGCCCAAGACGGGGACAGCGTCGACGGCCACGGGCGGGGCGTCGGTACCTGGTGGGGGAGTGTGCAAGTCGGGTGCGTCCGACCGCAACAGGCGGGGAACCGGGCGGCCCGGCAGCGGGTCGCCGCAGGCGAGGGTGAAACCCCGTGGGGCCGACGCCCCTGGAGGGGGCGGGTGGGTGGGAGATGGGCGGCGGAGACAGGCGAGGGCACCGGCAGGGCCGTCGCCTGCGGGCGCGCGGGGCGAATCAAGCCCCGCTCCGGGAGGAGACACACCGGGGCCGGGGCCGGGGCGTAGCCCCGCAGGCGTAACGCCGGTTCGGCGAATTCAGCCCCGCCGGCGATTGAGGCGCGGGGTCCGGGGCACAGCCCCGTGGCCGTAACGCCGGTACCGGGTCCAGTGCACAACCCCGAGGCCGTAACGCCGGTGCCGCAGAATCAGCCCCGCCGACGATTGGGCGCGGAGCCCCGTGGCGTAGGAACGGTCGGCCGCGACCGTGCCTACGAGCCGTACTTCTCGACGTACTCCCGCGCGGAGCGCCTCGCCTCGGGATGCAGCGCATCACCCGCGGCCAACAGCTGAGGAAGCAGCTTCCGGTCGAGCGTCACCGCCCGGAACTGCACCGCCACCGTCACCTCGTGCTCCGGCCGATGCACGACCTCGATGGCGTCGCCCGCACGGATCTCGCCCGGTTCGATCACCCGCAGGTACGCCCCCGGCGCCCCCTCCTGCGTGAACCGCTTGACCCATCCCCGCTCACCCAGATGCCCCTGGAAGGTCCGGCACGGGATCCGCCCGGACGTCACCTCAAGGACCAGCTCCGCCCCGATCCGCCAGCGCTCGCCGATCTTCGCGCCCGACACGTCGACCCCCTCCGTCGTGAGATTCTCGCCGAACGCGCCGCCGGCCAGCGGACGGCCGAGCTCCTTGCTCCACGCGTCCAGGTCCTCACGCGCGTACGCGTACACCGCCTGGTGGTCCCCGCCGTGGTGCCGCAGGTCGCACACCGCGTCCCCCGCGAGCCCGCTCGCGCCGGTCCCCTTGGTGCCGGGCGCCGCCACCCGTACGGGGCCGGTGACCGGGCGCTTGTCGATGCCCGTGACACCCTCGGGCTGGTCCGTGTAATCGACGGTCTTGGGTCGGCCGAGGTTGAGCGACAGAAGCTTCATGCGCGGAACGCTACGGGACCGCCACCCAAAGCCGCCACGCATTATCCGGCACATTCTCCAAGTTTCGCTTATGCTTGAGGGGTGATCGAGGCCCGTCATCTCCGTGTCCTGCGCGCCGTCGCCGCCACCGGCTCCTTCTCCGCGGCGGCACGCGAGCTGGGCTGCACCCAGCCCGCCGTGAGCCAGCAGATGAAGGCACTGGAGTCGTCGGCGGGTACGCCGCTGCTCATCCGCACCGGGCGCGAGATGCGGCTGACGCAGGCCGGCGAGGCCCTCGTGCGGCACGCGTCGGGCATCCTCGCCGGGCTCACCGCCGCCGAGGAGGAGATCGCCGCGATCGCGGGACTGAGGGCGGGGCGCGTTCGGCTCGTGTCCTTCCCCAGTGGCAGTTCGACGCTCGTCCCCACCGCCCTCGCCGCCCTGCGCGCCGAACACCCCGGCACGCGCGTGTCGCTGGTGGAGGCGGAGCCTCCGCGCTCCGTCGAGATGCTGCGCGAGGGCGACTGCGACGTCGCGCTCGCCTTCCGCTACGAGGGGGCGCACGCCGCCGAGGACTGGGACGACCTCGTCGTACGGACGCTGTTCGCGGACCGGCTCGTCGGGCTCGTCCCCGAGGGGCACCCGCTGGCCGGCGCGGGCTCGGTCACCATCGACGCGTTCGCGGACGAGCCGTGGATCGCGGGCTGCCCGCGCTGCCGCCGCCAGCTGGTCGAGGTGTGCAGGGGCGCCGGGTTCGCCCCCCGGATCGACTTCGCGACGGACGACTATCCGGCGGTCGTCGGGCTCGTCAGCGCCGGTCTCGGCGTGGCGGTCCTCCCCGAACTGGCCATCGAGTCCGTTCGCCCCAAGGGTGCACGCACAGTGACCGTCGAGCCCCCGGTGCGCCGCGAGATCGTCGCGCTCACGCTGCCCGACCTGGCGCAGGTGCCCGCGGTCGGCGCGACCCTCGAGCACCTGGCGAAGGCCGCGACACGCTGAAACCGGAGGTGGGCGCACCTCGGCGCGCCCACGTCCACGGTCCTTGCAGAAACGTTCCTTCAGTTGCGTGCGCCGCTTGTGGCGGCATGTCCTCCACTCGGGGCCGATGCCGTGACAAGCCTGTTCCTGGCCCGTCCCATGAGCTCTTCGCGCTCGTCCTCGGTGAGGCCGCCCCACACGCCGTACGGCTCACGCACCTGTAGGGCGTGAGCAGCGCACTCCGCGCGCACCGGGCACCTCATGCAGACCTCCTTGGCCGAGTTCTCACGGGCGCTGCGTGCCGCCCCACGCTCGCCCTCCGGGTGGAAGAAGAGCGAGCTGTCCACCCCGCGGCAGGCCGCGAGGAGCTGCCAGTCCCACAGATCGGCGTTCGGTCCGGGAAGGCGGGAGAAATCTGCCATTGCTGTGTCCCCTTGTAGCCGTTCAGACGCGGATACGGTGCCCATGACCGTACATCTACTGTCTAAGGAGATGAAAATATGACTCATTGCGAATCTAGCTACAGACACCAGCAAAAGGAAGGAAAACCTTCCAAATGGGGCATAGCTTGTGATGAAACCTTGTGGGTCCGTCGCGCTGTCCGCACCGTGTTCGCGCCCTCACGTAGAGTGCCGAAGGAGGCCGTCGGACCCGTAACTCTTTCGAGTGACCGTCGTTGAGAGTGCGGAGGCGGTTGAATGAACAAGCGCTCGGGCATGTGTCCGATTGCCTTGTTGAGTGTCGACCGCACAGGTGACGATTCGTACACAGCCTGGAGGCTCAAGGTGACGCGCATCAGCTGCGGAGGGCGGTCATGACATCCGTCCTCGTCTGCGACGACTCCCCGCTTGCCCGAGAGGCGCTCCGTCGGGCGGTTGCGACCGTCCCCGGCGTCGAGCGCGTGACGACCGCGGCCAACGGCGAGGAAGTCCTCCGCCGCTGGGGTGCGGACCGCTCGGACCTGATTCTGATGGACGTACGCATGCCCGGTCTGGGCGGCGTCGAGACAGTACGGCGGCTGCTCTCCGCCGATCCCGGTGCGCGCATCATCATGCTCACCGTGGCCGAGGACCTGGACGGCGTGGCCCTCGCGGTCGCCGCCGGCGCCCGGGGCTATCTGCACAAGGACGCCTCGCGCGCCGAACTGCGGGCCACGGTGACGCAGGCGCTCGCCGACCCGACCTGGCGACTCGCCCCGCGCAGACTGCGCTCGGCCGAGATGGGGGCCGCCCCCACGCTCACCGCGCGGGAGATCCAGGTGCTCGAGGGCATGAGCCACGGACGGTCCAACGCCGAGATCGGGCGTGAGCTGTTCCTCTCCGAGGACACGGTCAAGACGCACGCGCGTCGCCTGTTCAAGAAGCTCGGCGCCTCGGACCGCGCGCACGCGGTGGCGCTCGGGTTCCGCTGGGGCCTGGTTCGCTGACGAGCCGCTGATCGGCACACCCCCGCGCCCTCCGGGGCGCGGTGGACCCGCCGTGAGGGACGCCGCTCCGGCCCGTCGCGCCGCGCTTTTCGACGCTTCGCGCGCGATGCCGCATCCTTGGGGGTGTGGAGTTCCTCGGGGACGAGTCGGGCGAGCAGGGTCAGCGAGAGGGGAGGGCGCAGGAGATGAGTTCCGGCGCACCTGCTCATAACGCTTCGGTGCACAACTACGGGCACGGTGTCACGGACCGAAAGGCGTCGGGGCACCATGGACCGATGCGTGACGACGAGGCAGCGACTCCCCAGGGGGTCATCGGTACGCTCGTCGGCCGCGCCGTGGACGGCGACGAGCAGGCCACGCACGACCTGCTCGCACACGTCCACCCCCTCGCGATCCGCTACTGCCGCACGCGTCTTTCCCGACTTCCGGGGGACGCGCGGCACTTCGTGGAGGATCTCGCCCAGGAGGTCTGCGTCGCGGTGCTGCTCGCGCTGCCGCGCTACAAGGACACCGGGCGGCCCTTCGAGGCCTTCGTCTTCGCCATCGCCGCGCACAAGGTCGCCGACCTGCAGCGGGCCGCCATGCGCGGCCCCGGTTCCACGGCCGTGCCCTCCGACGAGATGCCGGAGCGGCCCGACGACTCGCTCGGCCCCGAGGAGCGGGCGCTGCTCAACAGCGATGCCGCGTGGGCCAAGAAGCTGCTCGCCAACCTTCCGCAGAACCAGCGGGAACTGCTCCTGCTGCGCATCGCCGTCGGGCTCACCGCCGAGGAGACCGGGCAGATGTTGGGCATGTCACCCGGCGCCGTACGCGTCGCGCAGCACCGGGCCCTGAGTCGGCTCCGCGCGCTCGCCGAGCAGTAGCACGAGACGTCGGCCACGCACGTGTGAACGTCCAAAGAACGCCGATGATCTTGATCGTGGAATGAGACGCCCCTGCGGGCCGTTAGCATGGACATCCGCACCGATCAAGGCCATTTGGGGAAGGTGTCATGACTGCAAACGTCGACGGAGTGCCCGAGAAATTCGCGACACTCGGGCTGACCTACGACGACGTGCTGCTGCTGCCGGGCGCGTCGGACATGGCGCCCGACCAGATCGACACCGCCTCGCACGTCTCGAAGAACGTGCGGGTGAACATCCCGCTGCTGTCCGCCGCGATGGACAAGGTCACCGAGTCCCGCATGGCGATCGCCATGGCGCGGCAGGGTGGCGTGGGTGTCCTGCACCGCAACCTGTCGATCGCCGACCAGGCGAACCAGGTGGACCTCGTCAAGCGCTCCGAGTCCGGCATGGTCACCGACCCGATCACGGTGCACCCGGACGCGACGCTCGCCGAGGCCGACGCGATCTGCGCCAAGTTCCGCATCTCCGGCGTCCCGGTGACCGACGGCGGCGGCAAGCTGCTCGGCATCGTCACCAACCGCGACATCGCGTTCGAGAACGACCGCAGCCGTCAGGTCCGCGAGGTCATGACGCCGATGCCGCTCGTCACGGGCAAGGTCGGCATCTCCGGCGTCGACGCCATGGAGCTGCTGCGCCGCCACAAGATCGAGAAGCTTCCGCTGGTCGACGATGCGGGCATCCTCAAGGGCCTCATCACGGTCAAGGACTTCAAGAAGGCCGAGCAGTACCCGAACGCGGCGAAGGACTCCGAGGGCCGGCTGCTCGTCGGTGCCGCGGTCGGCGTCGCCGGTGACTCCTACGAGCGGGCGCAGGCCCTGATCGAGGCGGGCGCCGACTTCATCGTCGTCGACACCGCGCACGGCCACTCGCGCCTCGTCGGCGACATGGTCGCCAAGATCAAGTCGAACGCGGGCAACGTCGACGTCATCGGCGGCAACATCGCCACGCGTGACGGCGCCAAGGCGCTCATCGACTCCGGTGTCGACGGCATCAAGGTCGGTGTAGGACCGGGCTCCATCTGCACCACGCGCGTCGTCGCCGGTATCGGCGTCCCGCAGGTCACCGCCATCTACGAGGCCTCGCTCGCCGCCAAGGAGGCCGGCGTCCCGGTCATCGGCGACGGCGGCCTGCAGTACTCCGGTGACATCGCCAAGGCGCTCGTCGCCGGCGCCGACACCGTGATGCTCGGCTCGCTGCTCGCGGGCTGCGAGGAGTCGCCGGGTGAGCTGATGTTCATCAACGGCAAGCAGTTCAAGTCGTACCGCGGCATGGGCTCGCTCGGCGCGATGCAGACGCGCGGCGACCAGAAGTCCTTCTCCAAGGACCGGTACTTCCAGGAGGGCGTCGCCTCCGACGAGAAGCTCGTGCCCGAGGGCATCGAGGGCCAGGTGCCCTACCGCGGCCCGCTGTCGGCCGTCGTGCACCAGCTCACCGGTGGCCTTCGCCAGTCGATGTTCTACGTCGGCGGGCGCACGGTTCCGGAGCTGCAGAGCAACGGCCGGTTCGTCCGGATCACCTCGGCGGGCCTCAAGGAGAGCCACCCGCACGACATCCAGATGACGGTCGAGGCGCCGAACTACAGCCGCAACGGCAAGTAGGCGAATAACAGCAGGTCAGCCGTGATGGGGCGGCTCCGGGATCACCGGGGCCGCCCCACACGCGTGTGTCAGGGATACTGGACAGGCAAGGCCCAAGTGGGACCCAGATGTGAAAGGCGCCCCCCAACGTGACTGAGATCGAGATCGGGCGCGGCAAGCGCGGCCGCCGCGCGTACGCCTTCGACGACATCGCCGTCGTACCGAGTCGGCGCACCCGCGACCCGAAGGAGGTCTCGATCGCCTGGCAGATCGATGCCTACCGCTTCGAGCTGCCGTTCCTGGCCGCCCCCATGGACTCCGTCGTCTCGCCGCAGACCGCGATCCGCATCGGTGAGCTGGGCGGCCTCGGCGTCCTCAACCTCGAGGGCCTGTGGACCCGGTACGAGGACCCGCAGTCGCTGCTCGACGAGATCGCCGAGCTGACGCCCGAGGCCGCGACCCGCCGCCTCCAGGAGATCTACTCCGCGCCCATCCAGGCCGACCTGATCGGGCAGCGCATCAAGGAGGTGCGCGACTCCGGTGTCGTCACCGCCGCCGCGCTCTCCCCGCAGCGCACCGCCGAGTTCTCCAAGGCGGTCGTGGACGCGGGCGTCGACATCTTCGTGATCCGCGGGACCACGGTCTCCGCCGAGCACGTCTCCGGCGCCGCCGAGCCGCTGAACCTGAAGCAGTTCATCTACGAGCTGGACGTCCCGGTCATCGTCGGCGGCTGCGCCACGTACACCGCGGCGCTGCACCTCATGCGGACCGGCGCCGCGGGTGTGCTGGTCGGGTTCGGTGGCGGTGCAGCGCACACCACGCGGAACGTGCTGGGCATCCAGGTGCCGATGGCCACCGCCGTGGCCGATGTCGCCGCCGCGCGCCGCGACTACATGGACGAGTCCGGCGGCCGCTACGTGCACGTCATCGCCGACGGCGGCGTGGGCTGGTCCGGCGACCTGCCCAAGGCCATCGCCTGCGGCGCCGACTCCGTGATGATGGGCTCGCCGCTGGCGCGCGCCACGGACGCGCCCGGCCGCGGTCACCACTGGGGCATGGAGGCCGTCCACGAGGACGTGCCGCGCGGCAAGAAGGTCGACCTCGGCACGGTCGGCACGACCGAGGAGGTCCTGACCGGCCCCTCGCACACGCCCGACGGGTCGATGAACTTCTTCGGCGCGCTGAAGCGGGCCATGGCGACGACCGGCTACAGCGAGCTCAAGGAGTTCCAGCGGGTCGAGGTCACGGTGGCGGACGCGACGCACAAGCGGTGACGCTGTCGCTGTGACGTAGCCGAAAACGGGTTGGGCCCCACCGAAAGGTGGGGCCCAACCCGTTTTTTGTCTAGGCGGATGCCCTCTTCGCCGCGCCGAAGGAGGCGAAGGCGGCGACGGCGAAGAAGACGAAGGTGAGGAAGTCCGATTCGGCCTTCCAGACCTCGTTGAGCAGGCCGAAGTGCTCGAAGAACAGTTCCGGCACGGACCACGGGGACTGCTTGGAACCGATGATCGCGTTGCCGAGCAGCTGGCCGAGGTAGACGCCGAGCAGTGACAGGACCGGGCCGGCGACGAGGGCCACCGGGTTGTTGCCGCCGACCTTGCCGGCCGCGAATCCGATCAGCAGGCCGACGGCCACGGCCGCGTAGCCGATCTCGTGCTCGGTGGCGCCGATGAGGCCGCCGTAGGCGCCGGCGCCGACCAGCATGGCCACGAAGGCGGCGAGGACGCCGAGTCCCGCGTTGCCGCGGGCCGGCGCGGGCGGCGGCACCGGCTGGAAACCGCCCTGCATGCCGGGCATGCCCTGCTGCTGGGGGAACGGGGCGTACGGCTGCTGCTGCGGGGAGCCGTACGGGGCCTGCGGCGGCTGCGGAGGCTGATTGGCGTACGGGTTGCCGTCGGGTATGTGCGGCGGCTGGGTCATGCGGTCCCCCTGGGATGTGAGCCCTGACACCGGTGTGCGCAGAGTTGCCGCACAGTAGCAGTCAGAGGCGGTGTGCGGCCCCCGCCGGAGTGGCTCCCCTTGTGTCCAGGAGGAGCTGGGCCTTCACCGCGAGGCCCTGGAGGTCGTACGTGCGGTGCTGTTGCAGCAGGATCGTCAGGTCGGCGTCGGCCGCGGCCTCGTAGAGGGAGTCGGCGCGCGGGACCGGGCGGTCCAGGACGTTCCAGGACGGGACGTACGGGTCGTGGTAGCTGACGGCGGCGCCGAGCTGCATGAGGCGGGTGGCGATCTCCTCGGCAGGGGCGGCCTGCTGGTCGGCGAGGTCGGGCTTGTAGGTGATGCCGAGGAGGAGGATGCGGGCGCCGCGGGCGGACTTGCCGTGCTCGTTGAGGAGGGTGGCCGCGCGCTGGACCACGTAGCTCGGCATGTGGTGGTTGACCTGGCGGGCCAGTTCGACCATCCGCAGGGGGCGGGTGGGCAGGTGCGGGCCCGAGAGGTCCTGGGCGATGGCGTGGCCGCCGACGCCGGGGCCGGGGCGGAAGGCCTGGAAGCCGAAGGGCTTCGTCTCCGCGCAGCGGATGACGTCCCACAGGTCCACGCCCAACTCGTGGCAGAGCACCGCCATTTCGTTGACCAGGGCGATGTTGACGTGCCGGTAGTTGGTCTCCAGGAGGTGCACGGTCTCCGCCTCGCGCGGGCCACGCGCGCGTACGACCTTGTCGGTGAGCCGGCTGTAGAAGGTGGCCGCCGACTCGGTGCAGGCGGGGGTGTGGCCGCCGATCACCTTGGGGGTCGAGGTGTAGGGGTGCCGGCGGTTGCCGGGGTCGACGCGGCCGGGGGCGTGCGCGAGGTGGAAGTCGCGGCCCGCGCGCAGGCCCGAGCCCTCTTCGAGGACGGGGAGGAGGAGCGTCTGCGTGGTGCCCGGCGGCACCGGCGACTCGATGATCACCGTGGTGTGCGGGCGGAGCCGCGCGGCGAGGGTGCGGGTCGCCTCGACGACCGGGGTGAGCATCGGCGCCCCGTCGGGGCCCTGCGGGGTGGGGGCGCAGATCACGGCGGTGCGGACGCGGGCGAGCTCGGCAGGGTTGGCCGTGGGGCGGAAGCCCGCGGAGAGCATGCGGCGGAGGTCGGCGGCGGTGAGGGCCGCCGCGTCGCCGCCGCCGGGCAGCCGGCCCGCGGCGAGGTCCCGGGCGCGGGCCGGATCGTGGCCGATGGTCGCGATCCCGGCCGCCACGGCGGCCTGGGCGAGGGGCAGGCCGAGATGGCCGAGGCCGATGACGGCGAGGTCTGCGGGCATGGCGGTTGCCGTCCTTTCCCGAGGAGCGGACCCGGTCATTAGCCGGAGCGGGACGAGGGCGCAAGCCCTGTGGACAGGATGAGCGAGCGCACTGTCAGACTAGGAGTAAATATGACCGATATGCGGCATTGCCCGGAGATGGATTTGCGAGTGTTGCGCCGCGAGTCTCCGCAGGTTGTCCACAGGTGCACGCCCGCTGGGTCCTGCTGACGGATCAGGCTGGACCCGGGGGGCCATCATGGGCGGTGCCGGTGAGCGGGGTCTGGTGCGTGCCAGGGCCCGCGACTCCAGCAGGATCCGTCAGCAGGGCCCTACTGGCCCGAATCGGGCAGCGGGTGAAGAATCGGGGCATGTAGGAAGAGTGCGGCCCGTGCTTCGCGGTACCTGAGGCCGGGCACACCACACGCGTGAGCCACGCCGACGACAGCGGGAGGCAGCAGTGAAGGCAGCGACACTGGGACCCGAGCAGCGCGCACAGGACCTGGCGGCCATGGCCGAGCGCGAGCTGGACATCCTCGTGGTGGGCGCCGGAGTGGTCGGTGCGGGCACGGCGCTCGACGCGGTCACCCGCGGCCTGTCCACCGGGATCGTCGAGGCGCGGGACTGGGCCTCCGGCACGTCGAGCCGTTCCAGCAAGCTGATCCACGGCGGGCTCAGGTATCTGGAGATGCTGGACTTCGCGCTCGTCCGCGAGGCGCTGAAGGAGCGCGGGCTGCTGCTCGAACGGCTGGCGCCGCACCTCGTGAAGCCGGTGCCGTTCCTCTATCCGTTGCAGCACAAGGCATGGGAGCGGGTGTACGCCGGGTCGGGTGTCGCGCTGTACGACGCGATGTCGATGGCGCGTGGGCACGGGCGCGGTCTGCCGATGCACCGGCATCTGACGCGCAAGCACGCGCTGCGGGTCGCCCCCTGCCTGAAGAAGGACGCGCTGACCGGCGCGCTCCAGTACTACGACGCACAGATGGACGACGCCCGGTACGTGGCGACCCTCGTGCGCACCGCCGCCATGTACGGCGCCAAGGCCGCCAACCGCGCGCGGGTCACCGGGTTCCTGCGGGAGGGCGAGCGGGTCGTCGGCGCGCGGGTGGAGGACGTCGAGGGCGGCGGCGAGTACGAGATCCGCGCCAAGCAGGTCGTGAACGCGACGGGGGTGTGGACCGACGACACGCAGGCCATGGTCGGCGAGCGCGGGCAGTTCCACGTGCGGGCGTCCAAGGGCATCCACCTGGTGGTGCCGAAGGACCGGATCAATTCGACGACCGGGCTGATCCTGCGTACCGAGAAGAGCGTGCTGTTCGTCATCCCCTGGGGGCGGCACTGGATCATCGGCACGACCGACACCGACTGGGACCTCGACAAGGCGCACCCCGCCGCGTCCAGCGCCGACATCGACTACCTGCTCGAACACGTCAACTCGGTGCTCGGTGTCCCGCTTTCGCGTGATGACGTGCAGGGCGTCTACGCCGGCCTGCGGCCGCTGCTCGCCGGGGAGTCCGACGCCACCAGCAAACTGTCGCGCGAGCACACCGTCGCGCACCCCGCGCCGGGCCTCGTCGTGGTGGCGGGCGGCAAGTACACGACGTACCGGGTCATGGCCAAGGACGCCGTCGACGAGGCGGTGCACGGGCTCGACCAGCGGGTCGCCGAGTGCGTGACGGAGGAGGTGCCGCTGGTGGGTGCCGAGGGGTACCGGGCGCTGTGGAACGCGCGGGCGCGCATCGCCGCGCGTACCGGATTGCATGTGGTGCGGGTCGAGCACCTGCTCAACCGGTACGGGGCGCTGGCCGAGGAGGTCCTCGAACTGGTCTCGACCGACCCGGGGTTGGGTGCGCCGCTGGGAGGCGCGGACGACTATCTGCGGGCCGAGGTGGTGTACGCGGCCTCGCACGAAGGGGCGCGGCACCTCGACGACGTGCTGACGCGGCGCACCCGGATCTCCATCGAGACGTTCGACCGGGGCGCGCGGTGCGCGCGGGAGGCGGCGGAGCTCATGGCGCCCGTCCTCGGCTGGGACAAGGACCAGGTGGAGCGGGAGGTCGAGCACTACGAGAAGCGGGTGGAGGCGGAGCGGGAGTCGCAGCGGCAGCCGGACGACCTCACGGCGGACGCGGCGCGGCTCGGTGCGCCGGACATTGTTCCGCTCTGACCGTCCTGTTGCGGTGGGCCGGGGTTGCGGTCGCGGGGCTCTGCCCCGGACCCCGCTCCTCAATCGCCGGCGGGGCTTGAATTGCAGAACTCTGCTGTGAGTAGCTGACGCTCGGGGGAGCCGCTTCCCGACAAAGTCGCCTTTGTCGTGCGGTAGGTGACGACCTGTGAGCCGTCCCTCGTCGCCGCCGCGCGGACATAGGTGTGGGCTATGCGTCCGTTGTGGCCCCAGACCGTGGTGCCGCAGGGCAGTTTCTCCGGGTAGAGGCCCATGCCGTAATGGCCGTCCGCGGGGCCGGTGTTGAGCATCGTACGGAGGGCCTGTCGCGGGAGCAGGCGGCCCTCCAGGAGCGCCGCGTAGAAGCGGTTCAGGTCGGGGAGCGTGGAGATCAGTTCGCCGGAGGCCCCGGCCGTGCGCGGGTCGAGGCGGACCGCGTCGGGGCCGTGCGGGCGCGGCACCGTGGTGCGGGCGCCGGGGAACGAGGTGCCGGTGAGGCGCAGCGGGGCGATGATGCGGCGGCGGGCCTCCGTGGCGTAGGAGTGGCCCGTGACCTGATGGATGATCATGCCCAGGAGTACGTAGTTGGTGTTGGAGTACGACCAGGTGCCGCGCGGGGTCGTCCGGGGCTCCGACAGGGACAGGGCCGCCACCGCCGTCGGCTCCAGTGCGACGCGGCCGCGGGTGGCGGCCGTGAAGTCGTAGAGGCCGCTGGTCTGGGTGAGCAGGGAGCGGACCGTGAGTCTGCGGGTGGCCGTGAGGGAGGGGAGGTAGGAGGAGACGCGTGCGGAGAGTGTCAGGCGTTTCTCCGCGGCTAGTTGAAGGACCACCGTCGCGATGAAGGTCTTGGTGATGCTGCCCGCGCGCACATGGTCGGAGCGGGTGAGGCTGGGGCTGGTGGTGGTGAAGTGGCCCGTGGAGCCCTCGGTTGCCAGGAGCGCCGCCGATGGGGCCTTGCCTCGCGTCACGAGCAGCGGAAGAGTGTCGTCCGCGGGTGCCTTCGGGCCCGGCGCGCTGCTCTGGGTCAGGCACAGTACGGCCATGGTCAGCGGTATGGCCAGGAGCGTCCGGAAGGCGGGCAACGACGGTCCCTTTCGGCGGTGCGGGCCACCATTGTGGGACGTTCCTGTGCGTGTCGGGTGGGGGTGACCCGGCGCGCGGAGTGGTGGTCCAGTGATGGGACAATGAAGGCTCTGTCAGGGCGGGTTGCTAGAGGGGACGCATGTCGGAGGCGGAGCGGGCGGGCGAGGCCCGTGAAGACAAGGGCACTCGTCAGGATTCGTCCGGTCGGGACGCCGAAGGGGCGTCGGCGACGGCCCCCGAGGGCCGGCTGCTCGCCGGCCGGTACCGGCTCGGAGACGTGCTCGGCCGGGGCGGCATGGGCACCGTGTGGCGGGCCAAGGACGAGACGCTCGGGCGCACGGTGGCGGTGAAGGAGCTGCGCTTCCCGAACGCCATCGACGAGGACGAGAAGCGCCGCCTGATCACGCGCACGCTGCGCGAGGCGAAGGCGATCGCGCGGATCCGCAACAACGGCGCGGTGACGGTCTACGACGTGGTCGACGAGGACGACCGGCCGTGGATCGTCATGGAGCTGGTCGAGGGCATGTCCCTCGCCGAGGCCATCCGCGAGGACGGGTTGCTCGAACCCCGGCGGGCCGCCGAGGTCGGGCTCGCCGTGCTCGACGTGCTGCGCTCCGCGCACCGCGAGGGCATCCTGCACCGCGACGTGAAGCCCTCCAACGTGCTGATCTCCGAGGACGGCCGGGTCGTCCTCACCGACTTCGGCATCGCGCAGGTCGAGGGCGACCCGTCGATCACCTCGACCGGCATGCTGGTCGGCGCCCCCTCGTACATCTCGCCGGAGCGCGCCCGCGGCCACAAGCCGGGCCCCGCGGCCGACATGTGGTCGCTCGGCGGTCTGCTGTACGCGGCCGTGGAGGGCGTCCCGCCGTACGACAAGGGGTCGGCGATCGCCACGCTGACCGCCGTCATGACCGAGCCGGTGGACCCGCCGAAGAACGCCGGGCTCCTGGAGCCGGTGATCTACGGGCTGCTGGAGAAGGACCCCGACCACCGGCTCGACGACGCGGCCGCGCGGGCGATGCTCAACGACGTCATCCACGCCCCGGAGCCGAAGCCGGCCCCCGAGCCTGAGCCGGTCGAGGCCACGAAGGTGGTGCCGCTGCCGCCCGCTCCCGCGCCGAAGAAGCGCAAGGAGCCCAAGGAGCGCAAGGACAAGGGCGCTTCGGCGGCTGCCAGGTCCGCCGCCGCCAAGGCCGCTGCCGCCTCCGCCGCGGCGGGTGTCGCCGCCAGGAGCGGAGAGGCCGCGGAGAAGATGCGCGGCGCCCTGACGAACGTCCGCAAGGCGGCGGCCGCCGCGACGGCCCCGAAGGGGAAGTCGGAGGAGCCCGCGGCGACCGCGCCCGCGGGCCCGGCGGCGGGCGGTGCGCGCCCCGGCGGCGCGGCCGTGCTCGCGGACGCGCTGCGGGGCCGCTTCCTCGTCATCGGCTCGCTCGTCGTCGCGCTCGTCGTGCTCGCCGGCATCCTGGCCCTCGTCCTGAACAACGGCGACGGCGCGGACGCGAAGAACGGCGGCGACAGGAACGCCTCGTCCGGCGCCACGGCAGGCGAGGACGACAAGAACGCGGGCGGCGACAAGGACGCCGACGGGGACAAGGGCTCCGGCGACGACAAGAAGCCCTCCGTCAGCGCCTCGGCGAGCGACTCCGCGTCCCCCTCCGAGAGCGCGAGCTCCTCGCCGAGCGGTGATGCCGAGGACAAGCCGGGCGTGGCCGCCAAGGAGACGTACAAGCACTCCCAGGGCTTCTCGATCGGGCTGCCCAAGGGCTGGAAGTACGTCTCGACGGAGCGGGCGGGAGCGCGCTTCACCGGGCCCGACGGGCAGCGGCTGCTGATCGGCTGGACGAACCAGCCGAAGTCCGACCCGGTCGCGGACTGGCGCAACCAGGAGCGGAGCATGGTCCGCCCCCAGTACGACCGGGTGCGCATAGCGGCGGTGGACTATCGCGGCTGGAACACGGCCGACTGGGAGTTCACGTACGCCGACGGCGGCACGAAGTGGCACGCGATAGACCGCGGGGCCGTCGTCAACGGCTCGCTGGGATACGGGCTGATGTACACCGCCAAGGACTCCGACTGGGGCGGGAAGCAGCGCAAGTCGACCTGGAAGACATTCACACAGACGTTCAAGCCCAAGTCCTGAACCAGTGAGCCGTGCGGCACGTATCGTGAATCCTTGCGGACCGTGCGCAGTCGCTCGGCAGAGCCGGTGGAACAGGGGGAGGCGTCGTGGACGAGTACGCGGGGCGGGTGCTCGCCGGCCGGTACCGGCTGCCGGTCCTCTCCTACGACGCGTACGAGTCCTCGGCCGAGACGCGGGCCTTCGACACGTACAGCGGGCAGGAAGTCCTCGTGCGGCAGGTGCCGTTGCCCGAGGTCGTCGAGGCGGAGGTGCTCGACGCCGACGGGCTGCCGGAGGGGTTCCGGCCCGGCGGTGACACGGGGCGGGAGGCCGCCGAACCGTCTGTCGTGCGTGCCGTCGAGGCCGTGCAGGCCGCCGCGCGCATACCCGACCACCCCGGCCTCGACCAGGTCTTCGACGTGTTCGCCGAGGGCGGCTCGCTGTGGATCGTGAGCGAACTGGTCGCGGCGCGGCCCCTGTCGGCGCTGCTCGCCCGCGGGCCGCTCAGTCCCTACCGGGCCGCCGAGGTCGCCGCCGACGTGCTCACGGCGTTGCGGGCGCTGCACGCGCACGGGTGGGTGCACCGGAACGTCACGGCGCGGACCGTGCTCGTCTGCGACGACGGGCGGGTCATGCTGACCGGGCTCGCCGTCGGGGCGGCGGAAGAGGCGTTGTGCGGGTACGACGTGGTGCCGGCCTTTCCGGACGAGGTGGACGACTTCGTCGAGGAAGCGGAGGCCGTGCCGGAGGCGGGGGATTATCGGGCGGCGCGGGCCGGAGCGGTTGCCGCGTATCGGGCGGGGGCGGTCGCCGGTAAGGCCGGGGTGCCGGCTGCCCGTTGGAGCGAGCTCATATCCGGGGCTGACGACACGGGGCTCCGCCCCGGACCCCACGCCTCAAACGCCGGCGGGGCTGGATTTGGCGGCACCGTATCCGCCGAGCGGTCCCGGCAGGTGCGGATGACCGTCGTCGGGCCCGTCACCGAGCGATGGGCGCCCGAGCAGGCGCATCCGGTGCAGGAGAACTGGCAGTTGGCGGCGCCCGTAGGCCCCGCCACCGATCTGTGGGCCCTTGGCGCGCTGCTGTTCCGCGCCGTGCAGGGGCACGCGCCGTACCCGGAGGAGTCCACGCCCGAGCTGGTGCAGATGGTGTGCGCCGAGCCGCCCGCGTTCGCCGAGGAGTGCGGGCCCGTGCGGCCGGTCGTCGAGTCGCTGCTGCGCCAGGACCCCACCGAGCGCCTCGACATCGAGGAACTGCGGGGCTGGCTGCGGTCGTTGGTGCGTTCCGCGCCGGAGCCGGAGGCCGGGGCGAACGTCATCCCCGCGCCCGCCTTCGACGCCGGCCGGCTGCCCGTCGTACGCCGCAGGGGAGAGCTCGTCCGCAAGCGCCGGGTGCGGGTTCCGGCCACTTCGGGGCAGCACGGCCGGCACAAGCGGGGGCGGGCCGTGCAGCGGGCGCCGCGTCCCGCGCGCGCTCCCCGTGAGCGGCGGCCCAGATCGCTCGGGCGCTGGCTGCTGGTGCTGATCCTGCTCGGGCTCGTCGGCGCGGTGGCGTACGCGATGGTGTTCATGCCGAAGGCGGGGCAGGGCACGGGCACCGGGGCGGCGGGCGCCCGGCAGGAGAACGCGGCGGGTGCCGCGCCCTCCGCCTCGTCCTCGTCCCCGCCCTCGTCCGAGCAGCGCGGCGAGCCGTCGCGGGAGCCGTCGAAGCCCGCCGAGTCGCCCGGTGGCAAGCGCAGTTCGACGCCATCCTCCACCGAGCCGCAGTCCGACGTGGCCCCCGGTTTCGTGCTCCGTGAGGACGACGCGGGGTTCGAGGTGGCCGTCGCCAAGGGGTGGCAGCGGACGGGGAAGAACGGGCGGGGTCAGGTCGTGTACGCGCACGGCGCCTTCGAGCTGATCGTCGTCCCCGGGCGCGACTCCACGGCCACGTACGGCAAGGACCCGATGAAGTACCAGCGGGAGCACGAGCGGGAGTTGCAGCCGTTCCGGGACTCGACCTGGGCCACGTCGAGCGGCATGAAGAGCATCGACGTCGGCGGACGGGCCATGGCCGAGGGGCAGTTCACCTGGCAGGGCTCCGACGGGCGCGAGATGTACGTGCGCAATCTCGCGATGGTGATCGGCGGCAAGTACCACGTGGTGCAGGTGCGCGGTCCGGAGGCCGAGCGGGACGAGGTCACGCGGCTGTACCAGCAGGCGTACTCGACCTATCGCCACGGTGGTTGAGCCCGCGACAAAGCGTCACAGTGCGGTCTCTGTGGCACCCCGGCTGTTCCGTGCGTGGCAACAGATCCCTAGTGTGAACCGGGTCGACACATTAGCGGGGAAACGTGAATCAGATGCAGGGCGAGGTCCTCGCCGGCCGGTATCGGCTCGGTGAATCCATAGGGCGCGGCGGCATGGGCCGGGTGTGGCGCGCCCACGACGAGGTGCTGCACCGCGCCGTCGCCGTGAAGGAGCTGACGGCCGCCCAGTGGGTGGCCGAGGCGGACCGGGCCGTCCTGCTGGCCCGTACGCAGACGGAGGCGCGCGCCGCCGCCCGGATCAACCACCCCGCCGTCGTCACCGTGCACGACGTGCTGGAGCACGACGACCGGCCGTGGATCGTCATGGAGCTGGTGGAGGGGCGCTCGCTCGCCGACGCGGTCAAGGAGGACGGGCGCGTCGCCCCCGCCGAGGCCGCCCGGATCGGCCTGTGGACGCTGCGGGCGCTGCGGGCCGCGCACACCGCGGGTGTGCTGCACCGGGACGTGAAGCCGGGCAACGTACTCCTCGCGAGCAACGGCCAGGTCAAGCTGACGGACTTCGGGATCGCGCAGGTCGAGGGCGACACCACCATCACGCGGACCGGCGAGATAGTCGGCTCCGTGGACTACCTCGCGCCCGAGCGGGTGCGCGGGTCCGACTTCGGGCCCGCCGCGGACCTGTGGGCGCTGGGGGCGACGCTCTACACCGCCGTGGAGGGGCTCTCCCCGTTCCGGCGCACGTCGCCGATCGCCACGATGCAGGCGGTCGTGGAGGACGAGCCGGAGGCCCTGGAGAACGCCGGGGCGATCGGGCCCGTCATATCCGCCCTGCTCAGCAAGGACCCGGCCGCGCGCCCGGACGCCGACGCGGCGGAGGCGATGCTCGCCGAGGCGGCGGAGGGCCGCCGCGCGAACGCGGCCCAGGCCTACGTCCCGACCCAGGTCCACATCCCCGCCCAGCCAACCGGCTTCACCCCTCCACCACCGACACCGATGAGCACGGCGGACACCACCAACCTGGTTCCCCCGACGCCCGCTCCCGTGGCCGCCGCGGGGCCGCGCCGCTGGCCGAAGGTGCTCGCCGTGGTCCTCGCCGCCGTGCTCGTCGGCGGCGGAGGGACGCTCGGCGCCATGTACTACGCCGATCAGCGTGGCGCCGAGACCAGCGACGCGGGGCGGGGCCAGAACTCCGGGAGCCAGGACGGAAGCGGCGGTAAGGACCGGACCGCCCCCAAGGACGGTGCGATCCCCGACAACTGGGTGCGGCGGCACGATGTCGAGGGGTTCAGCCTGATGCTGCCGCCCAACTGGCAGCGGCAGCAGGAGGGCTCGCAGATCGACTACACGCCCGACGGCGGGCAGCGGTTCGTCCGCATCGCCATCGACAAGGACTCCGACTGGCAGGACTCGTACCAGCACCAGCTGGACCTGGAGAAGGGGCTGCGGCCCAAGCTGCCGGACTACCAGCGGGTGCTGCTGCAGTCGAACACCTTCCGGGACCAGCCCGGTTCGCTGTGGGAGTTCACCTGGACCGCCGGGACGCAGGACACGACGTCCGGGCCGCGGCACGCCATCGAGCAGACCTACCGGGCACACGACGGCACGGAGTACGCCATCTATCTGTCCGTGCCGGCGGCGAACTGGCCGGGTGCGCGACAGCAGTTCGACGCGATACTGCGCGGGTGGCGGCCCCCGCAGAGCTGACGGTGTGATGTCCCCTGGCCGGAACCGTGCAGTCCCGGTGAACAAGCGTGCGGCATGATGGGGCGCATGGGGACCGAGGGGGACAACACCCGGGTGATCGCCGGGCGTTACCGGCTGGAGGCCAGGATTGGCCGTGGGGGCATGGGTGTTGTCTGGCGGTCCTCCGACACCTTGCTCGGGCGGCAGGTCGCCGTCAAGGAGCTCGCCGTCGACGAGACCCTCTCCGAGGGCGAGGCGGAGCAGCAGCGGGAGCGGATGCTGCGCGAGGCGCGGGCCGTGGCCCAGTTGCGGCACGCGAACGTGATCGTCGTGCACGACGTGGTGCTGTACGAGGGGCACCCGTACATAGTGATGGACCTGGTCAACGGGGACTCGCTCGCCGACCGGATCGCCAGGGAAGGCCCCGTCGAGCCGCTGGAGGCCGCGCGGATCGGGCTCGCGCTGCTCGGTGCGCTGCGGGTCGCCCACGCCGCGGGCGTGCTGCACCGGGACCTGAAGCCCGCGAACGTACTCCTGGAGAGCTCGACGGGCCGCGTCGTCCTCACCGACTTCGGGATCGCGCAGGTCGAGGGCGCCACCACGCTCACCGAGACCGGCGGCTTCGTCGGCTCGCCGGAGTACACGGCGCCGGAGCGGATGGCGGGGGAGCGGGCCGGGGCCGGGGCCGACCTGTGGTCGCTCGGGGCGCTGCTCTGCGCGGCGATGAGCGGTGAATCCCCGTTCCGCCGGGACTCGTTGGGCGGCATCCTGCACGCCGTCGTCTACGAGGAGATCAGACCGCCCGAGGAGGCCGAGCCGCTGCTCCCGGTGGTCCGCGGCCTGCTGGAGCGGGACCCCGTGCGCCGGATGGACCTGGACGAGGCGGAGCGGCTGCTGCGCGCCTACATCGCCACCGGGGCGACGCCGCAGCCCGCCCCGCCCCTCCCGCTCGTGCCGCGGGTGCTCTACACCCCGACGGAGCTGAACGTGCCGACGGAGCGGCGCAGACGGGTCGTGTCGACCCGGGCGCTGCTCGTCGCGGCGGCGCTCGTGGCCGCGCTCGCGGGCGCCGGGATCGCCACCGCCGTGCTGCTGGCCGGGGACAACGGCAAGACGCCCGCGCCGCCGACGACCACCGTCTCCGTCTCGACCCGTACGCCGTCGCCCTCCGCCTCGCCGACCTCGACCGTCACCGTGACCCGGCCGGGCAGCCCCACGCCGGACGCCGGGACCCCGCAGGGCTATCGCACCGTCGCGGACCCCGAGGGCTTCCGGCTCGCCGTGCCCGAGGGGTTCACGCGCTCCGTGGACGGGCCGCGGATCTTCTACACGTCGCCCGGCGGGACCTACCGCATCGGGATCAAGGCGGGCGCCGCGGGCGACGGCGGCCCGGGCGCCGTGCAGCGCCGCTCTGACGCCGCCGGGCCGCGGAACAACCCGGGCTACCGCGACGCCAAGGTCACCGACACCTCGCACAACGGACACGACGCCGCGCTGTGGGAGTTCACCTGGGACGGGTTCAGCACCGCCGAGGGCGCCCGGCACACCGTCGACCTGTGCTGGAAGGAGGCCGGCCGGATGTACGACGTGTGGGTGTCGGCCCCCGTCGGCGACACCGCCCGGGCGCGAGCCCACTTCGACGCGGCGGTCGACACCTTCGTGGTGCCCCGGCGGTAGGGCGCGCTCGCATCAGCGTGGTCACAACTCCGTGACCCCAGTGGAACCACACGTCCCCCGCGCGGTACTGATGGACCCATGAGTGACAACGGGGGACCCGCACACGGCCCGAACGATCCCACCAGCTTTGCCCTGCAGCCGCCGCAGCAAGCGCACGTGCCGCACCCGGGCAACCCGTACGCCCAGCCCACGCAGGCCCCGCCGCAGCCCACGCAGGTCGTGCCTGAGCAGCAGGACCCGGGCGCGGGTCGGCTCGTGGCCGGGCGCTACCGCCTGCTGAGCAAGCTGGGCCACGGCGGCATGGGCACGGTGTGGCGGGCGAAGGACGAGACGGTGGACCGCGAGGTCGCCGTGAAGGAGCCGCGCCTGCCGGACCACCTGCCGGAACGGGAGCGGGCCAACGCCTTCGAGCGGATGCGCCGCGAGGCCCGCGCCGCGGCCCGGCTCGACCACCCTTCGGTCGTGAACGTGCACGACGTGGCCGTGGAGGACGGCCGGCCGTGGATCGTCATGGAGTTCGTGCAGGGCCGCTCGCTCGGCGCCGTCCTCCAGGAGGGCACGCTCGGCGTCCGCGAGGCCTCCCGCATCGGCCTGGAGGTGCTCGGCGCCCTGGAGGCCGCGCACGCGGCGGGGATCCTGCACCGCGACGTGAAGCCGGACAACGTGATGCTGGGCCGCCACGACCGCGTGATCCTCACCGACTTCGGCATCGCCCAGATCGAGGGCGAGACGAATCTGACCGACACCGGCGGCTTCGTCGGCTCGCCCGAGTTCATCGCGCCGGAGCGGGTCCTCGGGCAGCGCCCCGGGCCCGCCTCCGACCTGTGGTCGCTCGGCGTCGTCCTGTACGCGGCGACCGAGGGCGTCTCCCCGTTCCGCCGCAACAACACCCCTGCCACGCTCCAGTCCGTGCTCAACGCGGCGCCGGCCGCGCCCGCCGCCGCGCGGGGCCCGCTGGCCGACGCCATCAACGGCCTGCTCCAGAAGGACCCGGCGAGCAGGCCGAACGCGGCGCAGGTGCGCGTCCTGCTGGAGAAGGCCGCCGAGCCGCCCGCGCAGGCGCCCACCCAGGTCGTCCAGATCGGCTCGGCGCAGGGCGGCCTGCGGCTCGGCCGCAAGACCCTGCTCGGCATCGGCGCGGGCGTCGTGGCGGCGGCCGTCGCGGCGTACCTGGTCGTCGCGAACCCGTTCGCGGGGCCGCTGCCCGACGGCTGGAAGGAGTTCGAGGCGGGCGCGCCGCTGGACTCGACGCTCGGGCTTCCGGCCTCGTACGTCCCGATCCCGGACGAGGACGACAAGTCGGTGATGACGTACGCGGACCCGAGCGGCGCGATCACCGTGAACCTGGCGCGCTGGGACCACAAGGACGAGGTGTCCGACATCGCGAGCACGGCCGACGCCGAGGCCTCCAAGGACTCCGAGGACATCAAGGGCGGCTCGTTCAGCGGCGCCGGGGTGTCGATGTCGAGCGACAGCGAGAGCACCAGCAGGACGGACACCAACGTCACGTACCAGGAACGCGACGCCGCGCTGAACACGATCACGTACGGCGTGCGGAGCATCGGGACGGACTTCGACAAGGACGTGCCGCGCGAGGCGAAGGCGCTCTACTACAAGACCAAGGCGGGCGACATGTACCGGCTGTGGGTCGACTATCCGGGCAAGGGCGACTTCACCGAGCGCGGTCGCGAGGTCGCCAAGGGTGCCATCGCGAACCTGAGCGTCAAGAAGCTCTGAACTCACGTTCGTTGGCGGCAAAGCCCTGATCAGCGGCTTTGCTGCCAGCGATCACTGGCGCGGTGTGTGCACTCGGTGAAACCTGTTACCGATGGGTACCGAAAGCGGATGCCCGGACTTACGCTCGCCGTTATGACGCAGTCGCAGGCCACCCCCGAGCACGCAGCAGAGCAGACCCGCACGAACCCGGTCGCGGCCGCCCCCGAGGGCGCCCGCACGGCCGTCGACGTCGTGACGCCGGACCTCGTCGCCCGGCTCACGAAGGACGTGGTCGGCTCGGGGCGGACGGCGAACCACACGCCGTTCACCGGCGAGAAGCTCGCGGACCTGCCGGAGTCGACACCGCAGGACGTGGCCACCGCCTTCGAGCGGGCCCGCGCCGCCCAGGAGGTGTGGGCGAAGACCCCGGTCCGGGGGCGCGCCGCGGTGCTGCTGCGCTTCCACGACCTGGTGCTGGCCCGCCAGGCCGAGGTGCTCGACCTGATCCAGCTGGAGACCGGCAAGGCCCGCCTGCACGCGCACGAGGAGGTGCAGGCCGTCGCGGTCGCCTCCCGGCACTACGGCCGCAAGGCCCCCGCGTACCTGAAGCCCAAGAGGCACACGGGCGCCGTCCCGACGCTGACCAAGGTCACCGAGCTGCGCCAGCCGCGCGGCGTCGTCGGCCAGATCGCGCCGTGGAACTACCCGCTCGAACTGTCGGTCGGCGACGCGCTCCCCGCCTTCGTCGCGGGCAACGCGGTCGTCATGAAGCCCGACACGGAGACCTGCCTGACCGCCCTGTGGGCGCGCGACCTGCTGATCGAGGCGGGCCTGCCGTCCGAGGTCTTCCAGGTCGTCCTCGGCGAGGGCCCGGTCGTCGGCCCCGAGCTGGTCAAGCACGCCGACTACGTCTCGTTCACCGGCTCCACCCGTACCGGACGCGAGGTCGCGCAGGGCGCCGCCGCCCGCCTGGTCGGCGTATCCCTCGAACTCGGCGGCAAGAACGCCATGCTCGTCCTGGAGGACGCCGACGTGGAGAAGGCCGCGGCGGGCGCCGTCCGCGCCTGCTTCTCCTCGGCCGGTCAACTGTGCATCTCCATCGAGCGGTTGTACGTGCACGAGTCGATCGCCGACGAGTTCGTGGCCCGGTTCGCCGCCCGCACCAAGGGGATGCGGCTCGGCCGCTCCCTCGCGTACGGCGCGGAGATGGGCTCGCTCGTCGGGGAGCGGCAGCTGGAGACCGTGACGCGGCACGTCGACGAGGCCGTCGCGAAGGGCGCCACGCTCGTCGCGGGCGGCGTCGCGCGCCCCGACATCGGCCCGTACTTCTTCGAGCCGACGATCCTCGACGGCGTCGAGGCCCCGATGGCGGTCTGCAACGAGGAGACCTTCGGCCCCGTCGTCTCCATCTACCGGTTCGGCGACGAGGACGAGGCCGTCTCGCTCGCCAACTCCACGCCGTACGGCCTGAACTCCTCGGTCTGGACGAAGAACGCCAAGCGGGGCCACGAGGTCGCGGCCCGCCTGCGCACCGGCACCGTGAACATCAACGAGGGGTACGCCCCCGCGTACGGCAGCGTCCAGTCGCCCATGGGCGGCATGAAGGAGTCGGGCCTCGGCCGCCGGCACGGCTCCGAGGGCATCCTCAAGTACACCGAGGCGCAGACCGTCGCCCACCAGCGCGTCATGCCGATGGCCCCGTCCTTCGGCATGGACGACGAGGCGTACGCGAAGTTCATGAGCGTGAGCCTGTCGGTGATGAAGAAATTCCGCCTGAAGTAGCCAACGGCCGCCCCACCACTGAAAGTTCAAAGGAGAACGCACACGTGACGCAGGACGGCTACGACTACGACGTGGTGATCATCGGCTCCGGCTTCGGCGGATCCGTGTCCGCCCTCCGCCTCGCCGAGAAGGGTTACAAGGTCGGAGTCCTCGAAGCGGGCCGCCGCTTCACCCCTCAGACCCTCCCCAAGAACTCCTGGGACCTGAAGAACTACCTCTGGGCGCCCAAGCTCGGGATGTACGGCATCCAGCGCATCCATCTGCTCGGAAATGTCATGGTCCTGGCAGGCGCGGGCGTCGGCGGCGGTTCCCTGAACTACGCCAACACCCTCTACGTGCCGCCGAAGCAGTTCTTCGACGACCCGCAGTGGGCGCACATCACGGACTGGCAGGACGAGCTGAAGCCGTACTACGACCAGGCCCAGCGCATGCTCGGCGTCCGGATCAACCCGACGATGAGCCCCGCCGACGTGCACCTGAAGGCGGCGGCCCAGTCGATGGGCATCGGCGACACCTTCCACCTGGCCCCGGTCGGCGTCTTCTTCGGCGACGGCAAGGACGCCGAGGGCGAGTCCAAGGCGGCCCCCGGCCAGCAGGTCGAGGACCCGTACTTCGGCGGCGCGGGCCCCGCCCGCAAGGCCTGCACCGAGTGCGGCGAGTGCATGACGGGCTGCCGGCACGGCGCGAAGAACACCCTCAACGAGAACTACCTGTACCTCGCCGAAAAGGCGGGCGCGGTCGTCCACCCGCTGACCTCGGTCGTCTCGGTGACCGACGACTCGCGCGGCGGCTACGCGGTGGCGACCCTGCCCACGGACGCCAAGAAGGCGAAGGGCCGCACCTTCACCGCACCGAAGGTGATCGTCGCGGCGGGCACGTACGGCACCCAGACCCTCCTGCACCGCATGAAGGCGAACGGCCAACTGCCGCACCTGTCGGACCGGTTGGGCGAGCTGACCCGCACCAACTCCGAGGCCCTGGTCGGCGCGCAGACCACGAACCGGCGCTACAAGAAGAAGCACGGCATCGCGAAGGCCGACTTCACCAAGGGCGTCGCGATCACGTCCTCGATCCACCCGGACGAGAACACCCACATCGAGCCGGTCCGCTACGGCAAGGGCTCGAACTCGATGGGCGGCCTGTCGATCCTCCAGGTCCCGTACGCCGAGGGCTCCTCGCGGATGGCCGGCTGGCTGGCGAACGCCGTCAAGCACCCCACGCAGCTGGCCCGCTCGATCTCCAACCGGCGCTGGTCGGAGAAGACCATCATCGGTCTCGTCATGCAGTCCCTCGACAACTCGCTGACGACGCATCTGAAGCCGGGCGGCGTCGGAAAGGGCCTGCTCACCGCGCGGCAGGGCCACGGCGCCCCCAACCCGAAGCAGATCAAGGCGGCGACGGAGGGCGCGTCGGCCATCGCGGCCGAGATCAACGGCTTCGCGGGCTCCAACGTCGGTGAACTGGTGGGCACCCCGCTCACCGCCCACTTCCTGGGCGGCTGCCCGATCGGCGACTCGGCCGAGACCGGCGTGATCGACGCCTACCACCGCGTCTACGGCCACCCCGGCATCTCGGTCGTCGACGGCGCCGCCGTCACCGCCAACCTCGGCGTGAACCCGTCCCTGACGATCACGGCGCAGGCCGAGCGGGCCCTGTCGTACTGGCCGAACAAGGGCGAGGAGGACACCCGCCCGGAGATCGGCTCGGCGTACCGGCGGCTCACGCCCGTCGAGCCGAAGAACCCGGCGGTCCCGGCGGACGCCTTCGGCGCCCTGAAGCTCCCGCTCCTGGCGGTGCCCGAGGTGCCGCCGAAGAAGGAGCCGCTGCAGGCCGGCTGACCCGCGCGGCGGCACGAGCGATACGAGAAGGACCCGCACTCCCCCTCCGGGTGCGGGTCCTTCTCCTACGTACGGACGGCTACGCCTCGTTGCTCACCTTGCGGCGACGCACGGCGTACAGGACCCCGCCGCCCGCCACGACGGCGATCCCGGCGGCCGCGCCGAACACCGGCAGCGTGGAGCCGGCCCCGGTCGAGGCGAGCGAACCGCCGACCGGGGTGCTGCTCGCCTGCGGCGACGGCTTGCTGGACGCGGACGCGGAGGCCGTGGCCGAGGGCTTCGGCGAACCGGTCGGGGAGCCGGTGTGACCGCCGGCCGGCGGCACCTGGCCCGGCGAGGCACCGGCGGCGAGGATGTCGAAGTCCCAGTACGCGTCCTCGGGCACGCTGAAGCCGCAGACGCCCTCGGGGTCCACGCTCACCGCGAGGGCGAGCCCGGCACCGGCGCCTGCCGGGGTCTTCGCGTCGACCGAGATCCGCAGCCGCACGTCGGAGTGGGCGCCGCGGGCGAGGGGGCCCGAGGCCGGGAACGACGCGTCGTGCTCGACGTCGTTGTCGAGGTCCCGCCACGCGGTCCCGTCGAACCACTGCAGGCGCAGATACCGGCTCGTGTCCGACTCGTCCTCGTACGCGAAGGAGAACGCGTACACCTGCGCCCGGGCCGAGGCGAAGTCCTGGTCGGTCATGTTCGTGACGCGGAACGTGAAGCCGTGCCAACCGGAACCGGCGACGATCTTCGACGGGAGCCCGCGCAGCTCGGCGAGGGTGCCGGGGCTGTCCTCGCCCGCGGTGCACTCGTCGGACGGCTCGGTCTTCCCGGTCCGAGCGTCGTCCGCCTTCTTCGGCCGCGGCGCCTCGGGCGACGACGTGGTGGGGCCGGGCGACGCGGTGGTGGCCGACGCGGACGGGCTCGGCGAGGTGCTCGGCGACGCGCTCACCGAGGGGCTCGGCGAGGCGGTCCCGGTGGCGGTCGTGGTGTCCGTGGGTGCCCCGTCCGCGAACGCGGCCGGGGCGGACAACAGGGCGAGCGGGGCGAGCGCGGCGGTCGCGGCCGCCGCCGCCAGTGCGCGACGAAGTTTCATCGGGTCCTCAGAGGCTGGGAGATTCCTCTGAAGTGACCCGCGATGGCGGAAAAGGGTTGTACTGAGGCCGGTCGGCCCCGGGCGTCCCCGAGGCCGACCGTTCTCTGGTGTGACCGGGCTGCTGTCCCCTGCCGTCCGGTCACTTGTCTGGAGCGAGGTCCCACGACGTACGGCATGACCGATACGTCTCAACGCTCCAGCGGAGCCACGCGTGGTTCGGTTGGCCCGCCCCTGGCTGGCACGGACACCGGGACCAACGAAGCCTGTGCCAACGGGTCACGCGCCGTATGGGTGAGGACGCAACCGAACTGAGGTGCCCCCGCCGGTCAGATCCGGCCCCGGCACAGTTCGAGCAGCGTCATCGCGAGGGAGGTGCCGGGCTTGTCGAGCGCGTCCCTGTAGCGTCCGAGGACCTCGTTCTCGCGCGACAGGTTCACGCGCCGCCCGCCCGAGGCGATCCGCGCCTCCTGGACGACGGCGGACACGGCCATCCGTTCCTGGACGAGGCCGATGATCCGGTCGTCGAGCGCGTCGATGCGCTCGCGGGCGCCGGAGATGACGTCGGTGGTTTCGGTGGTGGTCATGAAGGGCTCCTCGGGTGCGGTGGGAGAGCCCCGGAGCGACAAGCCCCGAGAACGCCAGACGCCCCGGGCCTTGTCGGCCCGGGGCGTCCGGTGAAGTCGCTTGTCAGTGACTCAAGCAACACGACCATGACACCCGGCGGGCCGGCTGCCATAGGTAAAGACGAAGGTCGTGTGCGAGAACATGCGGCCACTATAGCCCCCGCGGCGATTGGGCGGCGGGGTCCGGGGCGGAGCCCCGCGACGCCGACCACGGGTGACGTACCCGGTAGAATCGGCCACACGACCCCCTGCTAAGCCGCCGGAAGGCAACCCGTGTCATCAGCGACTTCCGCTGCCGCCGCCCCCGACACCGTCCTGGTCGTCGACTTCGGTGCGCAGTACGCCCAGCTCATCGCCCGCCGCGTCCGTGAGGCCCGGGTCTACAGCGAGATCGTCCCGTCGACCATGCCGGTCGAGGAGATGCTCTCCAAGAACCCGGCGGCGATCATCCTCTCCGGCGGCCCCTCGTCGGTCTACGCGGAGGGCGCCCCGCGCCTGGACCGCGCGATCTTCGAGGCCGGCGTCCCCGTCTTCGGCATGTGCTACGGCTTCCAGCTGATGGCCACGGCCCTCGGCGGCACCGTCGACGACAACGGCGCCCGCGAGTACGGCCGCACCCCGCTGACCGTGTCGAAGGGCGACTCGACGCTCTTCGAGGGCACGCCCACCGAGCAGCCCGTGTGGATGTCGCACGGCGACGCCTGCTCCGCGGCGCCCGAGGGCTTCACCGTCACCGCGTCCACGGACGTCGTACCGGTCGCCGCCTTCGAGAACGACGAGAAGAAGCTGTACGGGGTCCAGTACCACCCCGAGGTCATGCACTCGACGCACGGCCAGCAGGTCCTGGAGCACTTCCTGTACCGCGGCGCCGGCATCGAGCCGAGCTGGACGACCGGCAGCGTCATCGAGGAGCAGGTCGCCGCGATCCGCGCCCAGGTCGGCGACAAGCGCGCGATCTGCGGTCTGTCCGGCGGCGTGGACTCCGCGGTCGCCGCGGCCCTCGTGCAGAAGGCCATCGGCTCCCAGCTGACCTGCGTGTACGTCGACCACGGCCTGATGCGCAAGGGCGAGACCGAGCAGGTCGAGAAGGACTTCGTCGCCGCGACCGGCGCGAACCTCAAGGTCGTCGACGCCTCCGAGCGGTTCCTCGGCGCGCTCGCCGGGGTCTCCGACCCCGAGGAGAAGCGCAAGATCATCGGCCGGGAGTTCATCCGCGTCTTCGAGCAGGCGCAGCTGGAGATCCTCCAGGAGGACGGCCCCGAGGTCGCGTTCCTCGTGCAGGGCACCCTGTACCCGGACGTCGTCGAGTCCGGCGGCGGCACCGGCACGGCGAACATCAAGTCGCACCACAACGTCGGCGGGCTGCCCGACGACATCGAGTTCGAGCTCGTCGAGCCGCTGCGCCAGCTGTTCAAGGACGAGGTCCGCAGCGTCGGCGCCGAGCTGGGCCTGCCGGACGAGATCGTCCAGCGCCAGCCGTTCCCGGGCCCCGGCCTCGGCATCCGCATCGTCGGCGAGGTCACCAAGGACCGCCTGGACCTGCTCCGCGAGGCCGACGCCATCGCCCGCGAGGAGCTGACGACGGCCGGCCTCGACCGCGAGATCTGGCAGTGCCCGGTCGTCCTGCTCGCGGACGTCCGCAGCGTCGGCGTCCAGGGCGACGGCCGCACGTACGGCCACCCGATCGTGCTGCGCCCCGTCTCCTCCGAGGACGCCATGACGGCGGACTGGACGCGGATGCCGTACGACGTGCTCTCGAAGATCTCGACGCGGATCACGAACGAGGTCAAGGACGTCAACCGGGTCGTGCTCGACGTGACGTCGAAGCCGCCGGGCACCATCGAGTGGGAGTAGTCCCCACGCCGTGACCGTGTGAGAGTGCCGTCCGCCTTCGGGTGGGCGGCACTTTCGCTTACGTCCGCTTCATCACCCGGACGCCGTCGCCCGGCGTCCAGACCTGCACCACCAGGTACTTGTCGTCCTCGACGAAGGTCCTGGTGACCTCGGTGATCTCGGTGCGGAACAGGTGGAACGAGTCCGGGTCGGGCACCTCGACCTGGTCCGTGTAGCGGGCGACGGTCGCGGCGTCCTCGACGAGGTGTGCCCGGCCGCTGATCCGGGCGTCGCCGCCGCCCATCGTCTGCCCCTCGCCGGGGTTCGCCTGCATCGCGAACCGCGGGTCGCGCAGCAGGTCGCGGGCCTTGAGCGAGCCGGGCATCATGCCGAGCCAGAACTCCCCGCCCAGGAACCGGACTTCGAGGCCGCTGGTGCGCGGCGAGCCGTCCTTGCGCAGGGTGGCCAGGACGTGGTGGGTGTGCTGCCCGAAGCGGTCCTCGACGGTCCTGGCGAGGTCCGGTTCGGCTTCGGTGAAGGTGGCCCAGGTGGCCGCACTCGACGTCATGGGGCAAGTCTCGCGCGCAATCCCGACGTCTCCTGTCCGGTATCCCCGCGCGTTTCGCCGCATTCTTTTCACACATCGGCTCTGTCACCTTGCGGGTCACGGAGGTACCTTCCGCACCATGTCGACGCAGAACCCCGCCCCGATACCCCACGACCAGCTCCAGTTCGCGATGCCGCCGCAGCACCAGAGCCACGCCGACGAGCGCAGGTACCGCAAGGAGCGGCTGGCGGGCGCCCTGCGCGTCTTCGGACGGTTCGGCTACGAGGAAGGGGTCTCCGGGCACATCACCGCCCGCGACCCGGAGTACGACGACTGCTACTGGGTCAACCCGTTCGGCGTGCCCTTCAAGCACATCACGGTGAGCGACCTCGTCCTCGCCAACGGGGAGGGGCAGGTCGTCGAGGGCCGCTTCCACGTCAACCAGGCCGCCTTCACCACGCACGTCGCGGTGCACCGGGCCCGTCCTGAGGTGGTCGCGGTCGCGCACTGCCACTCCACGTACGGCCGCGCCGTGGCCGCGCTCGGCGAGCTGGTCGAGCCGATCACGCAGGAGGCCTGCGCGTTCTACGAGGACCACGCGCTGCTCGACGAGTACACGGGCGTCGGCGTGGACCCGGAGGAGGGCAAGCGGATCGCGGTCGCCCTCGGCTCGAACAAGGCGCTCGTGCTGCGCAACCACGGGCTGCTGACGGTGGGCGACTCGGTGGACGCGGCGGCCTGGTGGTTCATCGCCCTGGAGCGGGCCTGCGAGGTGCAGTTGGCGGCGCGCTCGGCGGGCCGTCCGGTGCTGATCGACCGGCGGCAGGCGCTGGCGACCCGCGAGCAGACCGGCGCCGACCTCGTGGCCTGGATCAACTACCAGAGCCTGTGGCAGGACATCACGCGCAGCGAGCCCGATCTGCTGTCCTGACCCGCTCGGGCGGCCGGTGCTCGGCGGCCGGTGCTCGGCGGTCGGCGCTCGTGCGGCCGGTGCTCAGCGGAAGTCGCGCAGCACCACCCGCTTCGTCATCGCGAACTCCTCGTCCGTGAGCACGTCCTGGCGGTGCAGCTCGCCCAGCTCCTTGAGGCGCCGCAGCAGCACGTCGTGGTCGGCCCGGCGGGGCGGCAGCGCCGGGGTGCCGCGGGGCGCCGAGGGGTGCGGCAGCCGGGCGGTGACCGCCGCGGCGACGAGGGCGGTCAGCAGATCCTTGCGGGCGTTGCCCCACAGGTCGAGGGCGTACGGGTCCTTCTCCGGCGGCAGCTTGGAGTACGGGGAGCCCTTGGGAACGAAGCGCAGCACCCCGTCCTCGTAGCCGGAGTTGGGGACCCACTCCACCTCGTCGAGGTCGTCGAGCGCGATGACGCGCGGGCCCGTGGCGCGCTTCACCCGGTCCGAGGTCTCGCTCCAGTCGATGCGGACCCGGCTCCCGTCGAAGGAGACGAGGCCGTCGCTGGAGCGCACCGAGACCGGCACGGCGGGGCCCGGGACGAGGTACGAATCGGCGGGCCCCGGCGGGAGTTGTTCGAGCAGCAGGGCCTGGCGGATCTCCTCGGCGACGTACTCGGCGACGCCGGAACGGTCCGCGTCGACCGTGAGCCGGTACGGGTCGGCGGTGTCCGGGAGGCGGCCGCCGGTGGCCTGGAGCAGCGGGTCAGCGGCGTCGCGCAGGGTGAGGCGGAGGCGGCCGCGCTTGCGCTCGGGTTCGTAGGCGACGCCCAGGACGGCGGTGAGCGGCACGTCGATCTCGCCGTACGTCTGCCGCAGCAGGGCGACCGACCGGTGCAGACCTGGGGTGATACGGACCGTGGTCCCGTCGAAGGCCCAGGTTCCGTCACGCTGGATGATCTCGGCCATACGGAAATTCTCGCAGCGACGTCAACACTACGGTCAATGCAGGTCAAAGCCATTCACCCGGGAGAGGTGTGCCCGTGCGGCGTCACGCCCCCGGCGTGCGGCACAATTCGCCATCAGGACACGGAAGTTGACGAGGGTGGGGCGGCTGCGGTGGCGGTGCAGGAAGCGCGGAACGACCGGACGGCGCACGACGGCGGGTGCACCTGCGGCGACTGTCCGCGGGGGGCGCGCGAGGGGCACCGCAGGGCCGTCGCCCGATTCGCCGCGAAGCGCGACGAGTTGGCGGCGGGCCAGGGCCTGCCCGCGGCCGTCGCGCACTCGGCCGGGGCGTCGCGGCAGTGGATCTCCGACGAACTCACCCAGTCCGCACGGGCGATGGCCGACCGCGGCCGCGAGGAGGGCGTGGCCTGGCTGACCCGGCTGTGGCCGCGCACGCTGTACGTGGTCTGGGGCGGTGCGACCGCGCTGCTGATCGGCCAGTCGCTCACCGCGATCGGCGCCGGCTGGACCGCCGCCCGCACGGCGGGGCTCGTGGCCGCGCTGGTGGTGGCCGGGCTGCTCACCGCGGCCGGATATCTGCACCGGGCGCGCGGCGGCCTGCTCGCGCCGCTGATCGGCGAGGACAACCGCCTGTCGACCTCGCGCGCGGTGGCCTGCGGCGTGCTCCTGCCGACCCTGTACGCGGTCCTCGTCCTCGCCGGTCAACTCGCGCTCGCCTCGGGGCCCGCGCGGCGCGACGCGCTCATCGACGGCCTCGAACTCGCCCGTGGGGCAGGCCTGTTGACGGTCCTCGCGGTGGTGTGCGCGGTGGCCGTCCTGGTACGCCGCGTGGTCGGGGTCCGCGTCGGCGGGCAGCGGCTGCAGAAGCTGCGGGCGCCCCGGCCGCGCGCCGCCGACCTGCTCACCGACGACTCCGGGCGCGGCAGCTTCACCGACATCCAGTACGTCGCCGTGGGCGCGGCCGCCGTCGTCTGGGCGGTCGTCCGCCTCGCCCGCCGCCCCGACCAGCTGCCCGACCTGCCGTGGTCCCTCGCCGTGCTGGTGGCCGTCTCCGCGGCGACGTATCTCGCCGGCAAATACGCGGAGGGCGGCAGGCCGGCGATCCTCTCCGTGGTGCGGGCGCGGGAGGCCGGCGACCTGGACGCGCCGATCCGCACCGGCGACGACATCGAGATCCGCGGCTCCGGATTCGTGCCGCCCGGCGCGGGCACCGTGGACCAGCTCGCGCGGGTCGCCGTGCGCATCGGCCCGGTCCACGTCCATGTGCCGCTCGTCCCGGTCCCCGGCGGCTTCACCAACCCGACGGACGCGCTGCTCACCGTGCCGGTTCCGGTGGACGTGGAGCCGGGGCGGGTCGAGGTGCAGGTGATCACCGCGGCGGGCGTCGAGACGAACCGGTGCGGCATCGACGTGGTCGACTGAAGCCGCCGATCGGCCTCAGTACTGAGCCGCGGCGGGCTCTCGTACGTATGGTCAGGTAAAGACACCAGGCGCGAGAGGCGGCGGAGCGGCTATGGCGCACAGCATGCGATCCGACCTGACCACGAACTACGGCCCCCCGTCCGGAGGCTGGCGCGAGACCGCCCAGCGGTACGCGCTCGTGCCGCTGCGCCTCTTCCTCGGCGTCACATTCATCTACGCCGCCTTCGACAAGCTCACCGACAGCGCGTTCTTCAAGGCCAGCGGGGGCGGCTCGATCGGCGACCAGATGCGGGGTGTGCGGGACAGCTCCGCGATCCCGGAGCTCGTCGACCTCGCCCTGAAGTCGCCTGCCGGGTTCGGCTACGCGATCGCCTTCGGTGAGCTGGCCGTCGGCATCGGCACGCTCCTCGGTGTCCTCGCGCGCCTCGCGGCGGTCGGCGGGGCGCTGATCTCGCTGAGCCTGTGGCTGACGGTGAGCTGGGCGGTGGAGCCGTACTACCTCGGGAACGACCTGGCGTACCTGATGGCGTGGCTGCCACTCGTTCTGGCCGGGGCGGCGGTGTGGTCGGTGGATTCGTGGTGGCGGGGGCGACGGTTCAGGTCGTCCGAGTATTGAGGCGGACGGCGTCGCGGCCGCGGGGCGCCGCCCCGGACCCCGCGCCTCAATCTCCCCCAGCTATCGCTGGGAGGTGCCCCCTGCGGGGCTTGATGTGGGTCACCTAATTGAGCCCCGCCTTCGGACGAGAACCCGCGGGGTCCGGGGCAGCGCCCCGGGACCGCAACCCCGTCATGCGCCGCACCATTCCGACGACCGCCGCCAGGCACAGCCCTCCGCACACCAGCGGGATCCCCACGAACCACGGTGCGTCCCACGCGTCCCCCGCGTCGCCGAAGTAGACGACCGCCGTCGTCATCAGCACCAGGCCCGCGACCAGCCGCCCCCATTGGAATTCACGCCGCACGGTCCACCTCCACCTGTCCGAGTCCGACCTCGACGTGCAACTCGATCGTGCCGGAGGCCTTGTCGCCGTCCTTGGCGTCCCGCGGCGCCAGCGTGACGGTCTGCTGCTGGTCCGGGCGCACGTCCACGTCCCGGCTGGGGTCGCCGGGCAGCCTGATGTCCCCTACGCCGACCTCCGCGCGCAGCCGCGCCGTCCCGTCCGCGGGCAGCACGATCCGCACCTTGCCCGCGCCCACCTCCACCCGCGTGGCGAGGGTCCTGCCCTTGGCCACCGACACCTTGGACAGGTCGAGCGTGCCGACGCCCGAGCCCAGTTCGTAGTTCGGCCGCACGTCCGCGGCGCGCGTCGGCGTCCAGTCGGTGCGCGCCCACTGCGTGCTGATGTTCGCGGGCAGCGCGGCGGTCGCCGTGAGCAGGCCCGCCGTGATCAGCGCGAGGAATATCGAGCCGACCCCGGTGCGGCCCCGGAAGGCGCTCACCGCGATGCCCAGGCCGAACACGGCCAGCGCGCAGGCGAGTCCGGTCTGCAGGCTCTCGGAGAGGGTGCGCTCGTCCCACGTCACACCGGTGCCGATGCCGCCCGCGACCAGGGCGCCGAGGAACGTCAGCGCGCCGATGCCGCGCGGCCCGGCCGGCTGCGGCGGCGCGGCCGGACGGGCGGCGACGGGGCCGCGCCAGGAGCCGTGCCGGGCAGCGGCCGGGGGCTCCTCGGCGCCCGGCGGACCCCAGAGATAGCCGGTGCCGCCGTCGTGCGTGCCGTCCTTCACGATCGGGTCCCGCCACCAGGAAGGCGGGCGCGCGACCGGCGGCGCCTGCGCCTCAGGCGGCGCGTCCGCGACGGCCTGGGCCGCCACCGGGTCGGGGGCGGTGGCGCGCCGCGCCTGAGACCAGTAACCGGCCCCGGCGAGCAGCAGGGCGAGGACGACGGCGAATGTCAGCGCCCCGCCGTTGTTGAGCATGGAGAGGAAGACGCCGCAGCCGACGAGCGCGGTGACGATCGCGGCGAGGCCCGGCCCGTCCACCCGGCCCGTGAGGAGCTTGCGGAACTCGTTCTCCTCCTCGTCCTCGTACGGCGTGAACAGCCACGCGAAGCCGTAGAAGATCAGCCCGACGCCACCGGTCACCGAGAGCACCGACAGGCCGATGCGGAAGATCACCGGGTCCATGTCGCAGTGCCGGCCGAGCCCCGCGCACACGCCGCCCAGCGTCTTGTACCGCCGGTCCCTGCGGAAGCCGCGCAGCGGCCGCGGCGACCGGGCGTCTTCAGGGGGTGCGTCGAGAGGCTGCTCCGTCATACGTACATCGTGACGGCCGGGGCCCGCCGACGGCAGTCGGGACAACCCTGGCCGAACCCTGAGATCGTCCCTGAGGCACCCGGGCCGGCCGCCGCCGCGGCCCCCGACCCGAAGATCAGGGAAGTATCCGGGGCGGACCCTGATGCCTGGCCCCCTACCGCATGTGACGATCGGTGGCATGCCGGAAGCAGCGCCCGCCCCTCTCGCCGAGACCCGAGACGACCCGCGGCCGCCGCGCAAGCTCTACCGCAGCAGTGACGGACGCTGGCTGGGCGGAGTGGCGCGGGGCCTCGCGGGGCATCTCGGGCTGCCGGTGATCTGGGTGCGCCTGGTCTTCGTGGGCCTGTTCATGGCGGACGGCCTTGGGGCGCTGCTGTACGCGGCGTTCTGGTTCTTCGTGCCGCTGGGCGTGGGCGGCGTCGGCGCGGACCGGCCGCCCGTCCTCAGCACGGAGACGTCTCCGGACGGCCGCCGCAGGCTGGTGACGCGCAAGCCGGACAAGGGCCAGATCCTCGCCCTGCTCCTGATGGTCGTCGTAGCGATGATCTTCGTGGAGAACGTGAACCTGACGGGCAACACCAAGGCGTATCTGATCCCCACCGTCCTCGTCGCGGCGGGCGTCGCCCTCGTCTGGCGGCAGGCGGACAACGCGCGCAGGGCCCGCTGGATGGAGGTCGGCCGCCGCCGGCGCACGCTGAGCCTGGCCCGCGCGGCCTCCGGGGTGCTGCTCGTCGGCGTGGGCGTCACCGGCATATTCGTCACGCAGGGCGCCACCGAGCACATCGGCCCGATCCTCCAGGCGGCGCTCGCCGTCCTCGTGGGCATCGCGCTCCTTGCCGGCCCCTACCTGATCCGGATGACGCAGGACCTCTCCGAGGAGCGCCTGATGCGCATCCGCGCGCAGGAGCGGGCGGAGGTCGCGGCCCATGTGCACGACTCGGTGCTGCACACCCTGACGCTGATCCAGCGCAACGCGGACAGCCCCGCCGAGGTGCGCCGCCTCGCCCGCGCCCAGGAGCGCGACCTGCGGGCGTGGCTCTACAAGCCGGCCGCCGCGGAGAACCCGCAGGAGCCGGAGACGGTGTCGGAGGCGGTGAAGCGCAACGCGGCGGAGGTCGAGGACAAGCACGGCGTCCCGCTGGAGGTCGTGGTGGTGGGCGACACCCCGCTCGACGAGCAGCTGTCGGCACAGATGCAGGCCGCGAGGGAAGCGATGGTGAACGCCGCCAAGTACGGTGGCGTGGGCGGCGCCGTCCAGGTGTACGCGGAGGTCGAGGGCGACGTCGACGGGGACACGGTCTTCGTCTCCGTCCGCGACCGGGGCCCCGGCTTCGACCTCGAGTCCATCCCGCCCGACCGCATGGGCGTAAGAGAATCGATCATCGGCCGGATGGAGCGCAACGGCGGGACGGCCCGGCTGCGGGCGGTCCCGGACGGCGGCACGGAGGTCGAACTGACCATGAAGAGGGCGGAAGGGACGTCATGACCGACGAGGCAGCTCAGACACGACGGGTACGAGTGGTCCTGGTCGACGACCACCGGATGTTCCGCACCGGCGTCCAGGCGGAGATCGGCCGCACCGAGGAGACGGGCGTCGAGGTGGTCGGCGAGGCCGCCGACGTGGACCAGGCGATCACGGTGATCGCGGCGACCCGCCCCGAGGTCGTCCTCCTCGACGTGCACCTCCCCGGCGGTGGCGGCGTCGAAGTGCTGCGCCGCAGCGCCCAGATGATGGCGGACGCGGAGAACCCGGTGCGCTTCCTGGCCCTGTCCGTCTCGGACGCGGCGGAGGACGTGATCGGCGTGATCCGCGGCGGCGCCCGCGGCTACGTCACGAAGACGATCACCGGCACGGACCTCGTGAACTCCATCTTCCGCGTCCAGGAGGGCGACGCGGTGTTCTCGCCGCGCCTCGCCGGATTCGTCCTCGACGCCTTCGCCTCGACGGACGCGCCGCCGGTGGACGAGGACCTGGACCGTCTCACCCAGCGCGAGCGGGAGGTCCTGCGCCTCATCGCGCGCGGGTACGCGTACAAGGAGATCGCGAAGCAGCTCTTCATCTCCGTCAAGACGGTCGAGTCCCATGTCTCCGCGGTGCTCCGCAAGCTCCAGCTCTCCAACCGGCACGAGCTGACCCGGTGGGCGACGGCGCGCAGGCTGGTGTGAGCGCGGGCCGGCCGGGGCGAAATCCGTTTGGGCGGGCGGCGTCCGCCGTGCCTCAATGGACCCCATGATGTCCGCCGACCGTCTCCTCGCCTTCGCGGCGATGTCCCTCCTGCTGATCATCATCCCCGGCCCGAGCGTGATCTTCGTCGTCGGCCGCGCCCTCGCGCAGGGCCGCCGCGCCGCGCTGACGACGGTCGCGGGCAACACGCTCGGGGCGTACGTCCTCGTGGTCGCCGTGGCCCTCGGCATCGGCTCGCTCGTCGAGCGCTCGGTGGCGATCTTCATGACGCTGAAGCTGGTCGGCGCGGCGTATCTGGTCTACCTGGGCGTGAAGGCGTTCCGCGGGCGCCGGTCGCTGAAGGCCGTGTTCGAGGAGGAGCGGGGAGCGGCGGGCGGCGGCAGCGCCCTGCGCACCCTCTGGGAGGGCTTCGCGGTGGGCGTGGCCAACCCCAAGACGATCGTCTTCTTCGCGGCCGTGCTGCCCCAGTTCGTCGACCGGGAGGCGGGGCACACGGTGCTCCAAATGCTGCTCCTCGGCCTGGTGTTCAACATCATTGCCATCGCCTCCGACAGCCTCTGGGGCCTCGCCGCGGCCACGGCCCGCACCTGGTTCGCCCGCTCCCCGCGCCGCCTCGCGGCGGTCGGCGGCACCGGCGGCCTCGCGATGGTGGGCCTCGGCGTGACGGTGGCGCTCACGGGGAGGGCGGAGTGATGCCGACGGCCGACGTATCGCCCGGGATCTCTCTCGCCTACGACACCTTCGGCGACCCCGCGGACCCGGCGGTGCTGCTCGTGATGGGCTTCGGCGCGCAACTGATCGCCTGGGACGAGGACTTCTGCGCGCAGCTCGCGGGGCGCGGCCGGTACGTGATCCGCTTCGACAACCGGGACTGCGGACTGTCGACGAAGTTCGACGCACACCCTGTGGACATGGGCGAGTTCATCGCCGTAGTGAGCTCCGGGGACATCCCCACCGCCCTCGCGATGATCCCGTACCGCCTCCAGGACATGGCCGACGACGCCTTCGGCCTGCTCACCGTGCTCGGTATCAAGAGCGCGCACGTCGTCGGCGCGTCCATGGGCGGCATGATCGCCCAGACGATGGCGATCTCCCGTCCCGAGCGCGTCCTGACCCTGACCTCGATGATGTCGACGACGGGCGAGCCCGAGTACGGGCAGTCGTCGCCGCAGGCGCAGGCGGCGCTGTTCGCCCCGAAGCCGGCCGACCGGGAGGGCCACGTCGCGGCGGCGGACCGCTCCCTGCTCTGGGCGTCCAAGCGCTACGGCGACGCGGCGTACCTCCGCGACCTGGCGGCGCGCGGCTACGACCGTGCCTACTACCCGGCGGGCGTCGGCCGACAGCTCGGCGCCATGGTCCTCAGCGGCTCCCGCGCGGACGCCCTGAGCAAGCTCGACGTGCCGACGCTGGTGATCCACGGCCTGGACGACACTCTGATCGACCCCAGCGGTGGCCGCCGCACCGCGGAACTGGTCCCGGAGGCGGAGCTTCTGCTGCTCCCCGACATGGGCCACGACCGGCCGCGCCAGCTGTGGCCCCAGCTCATCGGCGCCCTCGCGGCGCACACCGACCGAGGCGACGGATCGGCGTGACGTTCGGGGCGGCTCACGCCACCCGCGTCGCCCCCGCGAACGGCATCTCGTCGATCGGGGCCACCCGGACCGGGGCGCTCGGGTTCGGGGCGTGGATCATCTTGCCGCCGCCGATGTAGAGGCCCACGTGGCTGATCGAGGAGTAGAAGAAGACCAGGTCGCCCGGCTGGAGCTGGGACTTCGGGATGCGGGGGCCCGCGTCGATCTGGGAGTACGTCGTGCGGGGGAGCGAGACCCCGGCGGCCTTGTACGCGGCCTGCGTCAGGCCCGAGCAGTCGAAGGCGGAGGGGCCGGTGGCGCCCCATACGTAGGGGCTGCCGAGGGCGCCGTACGCGAAGGAGATCGCTTCCTTGGCGCGGGAGTTGGGGGCCTGGGAGAGGTCGGCGCGCTCCGCGGAGCGTGAGGCGTGCCCGCTCTGTGCGGCGGTGGGGGTGCGCTCTTCAGGGGTGAGGCGGTCGAGGAGGCTGCGGGCCTCCGAGAGTTTTCGTTTCACCTTCTTCTTGTTGTCCGCCAGCTCGGCCTTCTTGGCGCGGAGTTGGGAGAGCGTGTCGTCGGCGTCGCCGCGCAGCTGGTCGATCTCGCGGAGTTCGCCCCGTACGCGGGCGACCGATGCGGCCTGCCGCGCGCCGACGCGCTCCGTGAGGGAGGCCTTGTCGAGGTAGGCGTCGGGGGAGGAGGACAGGAGCAGCTGGACCGACGGGTCCACGCCTCCCGAGCGGTACTGGGAGGCCGCGACCGAACCCAGCTTCGCGCGCTCGGAGTTGAGGGACTCGGTGCGCCGGGACGCCTCGTCCTGGAGGGCGTCCACCTTCTTCCGCGCGCCGTCCGCCTCCTCCTTCGCGCCGTTGTACTTCTGGGTGGCGACCTCCGCCTCCTGGTACAGCCTGTCGACCTTGGCCTTCACCTGGGCGGGGCTGAGCTCGGGCTCCGCGTGCGCCGCCCCGCCGTCGAGGGCGGTGACGCCGGCCGCGGAGGCGAGGGCGAGGGTGGCCGCGGTGCGGGCCCTGCCGACGCTGAGCGGACGCGGTCGGGGCTTGCGGTGTGCTGCCGGCACAAGGTCCTCCTCTGGGGGCCGCCCGTCCGAAACGCACGGACCCCGGTCGCGCGTCCGGCGGCGGCCCGCACAGGGGGAGCGGGCCGCCGCCGGACCTTTCTCGGCGGTGGTGTCCGACTGCCGCCCCTGGCCCGGGCGGCGGTGGGGAGCCGGTCACCTGAGGAAGGACGCTAAACCTCTGCGTAACGGGTTGGTGCCGGATTGTTCGCAACTGGTCCGTTTGTTATGGATGATGGCGCAGAGTGACAACAGAGTGGCAAAGGGGTGCCCGTAGTGGCCCACGGGCGCCCGGTTAGGCTCCGAACCATGGACGTACTCATCCACCTCTTCGTCGGCCTGCACATCATCGGCATCGCCTCGCTGCTCGGCGGCTTCCTCACGCAGATGTCGGCGATGAAGGAGGGCGCGGCCCGCTTCAACAAGGCGATGCTGCACGGCGCCCTGACCATGCTGGTGACCGGCGTCGCCCTGGTCGGCCTCAACCAGGCCGACGGCAGCACCGTCAACAACATCAAGATCGGCGTGAAGCTCGCGGTCCTGATCGTGATCCTCGGCATCGTCTACGTGAAGCGGGACGAGGAGAAGGCGGAGAAGGGCCTCTTCATCACCGTCGGCGCGCTCACCGTCGCCAACATCTTCATCGCGGTGCTCTGGACCTGAGCGACCGCGCAGGCCGCACACGCGAAAGGGCCCGGCAGGACACACCTGCCGGGCCCTTTCGCGTACGTACGTCAGGCCGGCCGCACCACGCTGTGGATCGACGACGTGCCGTCGTAGTAGATCGACTCCTCGCGCACGACCGTTCCCGGCTTCGGCGCGTGGACCATCATGCCGTCGCCCATGTACAGGCCCACATGGCTGATGTCGTCATAGAAGAACACCAGGTCACCGGGTTGGATGTCGGAGAGCGGCACCGTCTTGCCGATCTCGACCTGGTCCCAGGTCGTCCGCGGCAGCGAGATCCCCGCGGACTTCCACGCCGCCTGCGTCAGGCCCGAGCAGTCGTACGAGTCCGGCCCCGTGGCGCCCCACACGTAGGGCTTGCCCTCCTGCGCCTTGGCGAACGCGAGCGCCTGCGCGGCCTTCGTCGCGTACGAGGCGTCCGACGAACCGGAGGAACCGGAAGAGGAACCGGACGACGAGCCGGAGGACTGCTCCCGCTCCTTCGCCGCCTCGGCAGCCTTCCGCTCAGCCGCCTCCGCGGCCTTCTGCTTGGCGGCCAGCTCCGCCGCCTTCTTGCGGGCGGCCTCCTCCTTGGCCTTCTCGATCGCCGCGAGCCGCGCCTTCTCCTCGGCGGTCAGCTCGGACAGCAGCTGACGCGCGTCGGAGAGCTTCGACTGCACGGTCTCCTTCGTCGACCTCAGCTCGGTCTGCGAATCCGTGAGGTCCTCGAGGCTCGACTGCGCCTCGGTGCGCTTCTTCGCGGTCTCGCGCGTCTGCTTCTGATAGTCGTCGATCGACTTCTTCTGCTCGTCGGTCAGCCGGCTCATCAGCTGGCGCTGCGAGAAGTAGTCCTCCGGGTCGTCCGCGAGGAACATGGTCGCCGTGTCGCTCACACTGCCCGAGCGGTACTGCTCGGCGGCGTACCTGCCGAGCTTCTGGCGGGCCGTGTTCATCTCCTCGGTGCGCTGCGCGACATCGTCGAGGAGCTTGTCGACCTGCTGCTTCTTGGCGTCGGTCCGTTCCTTCGCCCCGTTGTACTTCTGGGTGGCGACCTCGGCCTGCCGGTACAGGGTGTCGACCTTCTTCTGCACCTCTTCGAGGCGTGGCTTGGACGACGGCTGCGCGGGCGCGGCCTGCGCCGTCTGCGAGAGCAGCGCCACGGAGGTGAGGGCGGCGGTGGTGATACCGACCGCGGGGGTCGTGCGAAGGCCGCCGGTCATCCGGGAACGGCTGCGGGGCTTGCGGTGCGACGCCAAGGCAGGCGACTCCTTCCGTCGTCCGCCTACCGGGTTAGCTGTCGGGTTCGGGCGTGGTGCTCGGAAGGCTGCCCTACGGTCGGCTGACCGATTCACCCCAGGGTCGGTGGGTCCCCGGTTCCCTGCCTTACGGCGTACGGAACTCGGCGGGGGCTGCCCGCTCGCCGCGACATTCGCGGACGGGGGGACGGACTGCCCGGCTGCACCGTAGCCAACTCGTGTGGCTGCTGTGAAGGTTGATGTTCGATATGCCCGATACATCTTCGTGATCTGCCCTCCAGCAGGCCCTTGGAGTTTTGAAGGCAGCCACGGGTTGTCAGTGGGGCGGCCTAGACTCGTAGAGCGATGAGCAGCCTCTTTGACGACAGCTTCCTGACCGGCCTCCAGAAGGGTGCGGAGGAACCCCCGCCGCCGCCCCCGGACCCCGAGTACGACGACGGGGCCCCGGAGCCGATGCCGGACGGGCTGTTCGGCGTGCCCCCGGAGCGCGACACGCACTACCGGGACGGCGCCCCGCGCCCCGTCCTCGACCCGTCCTCCCTGCTGGAGGGACTGAACGAGAACCAGCGCGCGGCCGTGGTGCACGCCGGCTCCCCCCTGCTCATCGTCGCCGGCGCCGGCTCCGGCAAGACCCGCGTCCTCACGCACCGCATCGCGTACCTGCTCGCCCAGCGCGGCGTGCACCCCGGCCAGATCCTCGCGATCACGTTCACGAACAAGGCCGCGGGCGAGATGAAGGAGCGCGTCGAGGACCTGGTGGGCCCGCGTGCCAACGCGATGTGGGTCTCCACGTTCCACAGCGCCTGCGTCCGCATCCTGCGCCGCGAGAGCAAGAAGCTGGGCTTCACGTCCTCCTTCTCGATCTACGACGCCGCCGACAGCAAGCGGCTCATGGCGCTCGTCTGCCGCGACCTCGACCTCGACCCGAAGAAGTTCCCGCCGAAGTCCTTCAGCGCCAAGATCAGCAACCTCAAGAACGAGCTGATCGACGAGGAGGACTTCGCCGCGACCGCGGCCGACGGCTTCGAGAAGACCCTCGCCCAGGCCTACGCGATGTACCAGGCCCGCCTCCGCGAGGCGAACGCGCTGGACTTCGACGACCTGATCATGACGACGGTCAACCTGCTGCGCGCGTTCCCGGACGTCGCCGAGCACTACCGCCGCCGCTTCCGCCACGTCATGGTCGACGAGTACCAGGACACGAACCACGCCCAGTACGCGCTGGTCAAGGAACTGGTCGGCCCCACCGAAGGCGAGGGCGCGGACCCGGCCGAGCTCTGCGTCGTGGGTGACGCGGACCAGTCGATCTACGCGTTCCGCGGCGCCACGATCCGCAACATCCTGCAGTTCGAAGAGGACTACACGAACGCGACGACGATCCTGCTGGAGCAGAACTACCGCTCCACGCAGACGATCCTCAGCGCGGCGAACGCGGTGATCGAGCGGAACGAGTCGCGCCGCCCCAAGAACCTGTGGACCAACGAGGGCCCCGGCGCCCAGATCACCGGCTACGTCGCGGACACCGAGCACGACGAGGCGCAGTTCATCGCCGACGAGATCGACCGGCTCACCGACGCGGGCGACGCGCTCGCGGGCGACGTCGCGGTCTTCTACCGGACGAACGCGCAGTCCCGTGTCTTCGAAGAGATCTTCATCCGCACCGGCCTGCCCTACAAGGTCGTCGGCGGCGTCCGCTTCTACGAGCGCAAGGAGGTCAGGGACGTCCTGGCCTACCTGCGGGTGCTCTCCAACCCCGAGGACTCGGTGCCGCTGCGCCGCATCCTCAACGTGCCCAAGCGCGGCATCGGCGACCGCGCCGAAGCGATGATCGACGCGCTCTCCCAGCGCGAGAAGATCTCCTTCCCGCAGGCGCTGCGCCGCGTCGACGAGGCGTACGGAATGGCGGCCCGCTCGGCGAACGCCGTGAAGCGGTTCAACACGCTGATGGAGGACCTCCGCACGATCGTGGAGTCGGGCGCGGGCCCGGCCACGGTGCTGGAGGCCATCCTGGAGCGCACCGGGTACCTCGCCGAGCTGCAGGCCTCCACCGACCCGCAGGACGAGACCCGGATCGAGAACCTTCAGGAACTCGCCGCGGTGGCCCTGGAGTTCGAGCAGGAGTCCGCCGCGGGCGAGGACGCGGCGGAGGGCGAGACCGGGACGGGCGGCGGAGGGCTCTCCGACTTCCTGGAGCGCGTCGCCCTCGTCGCCGACTCCGACCAGATCCCGGACGACGAGGAGAACAGCGACGGCGTCATCACGCTGATGACGCTGCACACCGCCAAGGGCCTGGAGTTCCCGGTCGTCTTCCTCACCGGCCTGGAGGACGGCGTCTTCCCGCACATGCGCTCCCTCGGCCAGGCCAAGGAGCTGGAGGAGGAGCGCCGCCTCGCGTACGTGGGCATCACGCGCGCGCGACAGCGCCTCTACCTGACCCGCGCCTCGATGCGCAGCGCCTGGGGCCAGCCCTCGTACAACCCGCCCTCCCGGTTCCTGGAGGAGATCCCGGCCGGGCACCTGGACTGGAAGCGCACCGGCCCGTCCACGCCCGCGGCCTCGACGAAGAGCATCGGCGGCGGCATCGCGGCCTCCCTGTCGTCCTCGCGCTCCCGCACGGGCTCGACGCCGGCCTTCGCGACGAGCCGGGCGAACTCCAAGCCGGTGGTCGCCCTCGCCATCGGCGACCGCGTCACGCACGACCAGTTCGGCCTCGGCACGGTGGTGGGCGTGTCGGGCACGGGCGACAAGGCGGAGGCGTCGATCGACTTCGGCGACCCGAAGCCGAAGCGGCTGCTGCTGCGGTACGCGCCGGTCGAGAAGCTGTAGCCGCGGCCGAGCCGCTCACCCCGGGGTGAGCGGCTCGGTTCGAGTGGCTCGGTTGGAGCGGCTTCGAGAGGGGCGGCTCAGTTCGGGTCGACGCCGTGGCTGCGCAGCCACGGCAGGGGGTCGATCGCCGCGCTGCCGCCGGGGTGCACCTCGAAGTGCAGGTGCGGGCCTGTCGAGTTGCCGGAGTTCCCGGACCGCGCGATCACGTCGCCGGCCTTCACCGGACCGTTCATCACGGTGTGCGAGGACAGGTGGCAGTACCAGGTCTCCGTGCCGTCCTTGGCGGTGACTATGGCCATGTTCCCGTACGCGCTGTTCCACTGCGTCTTCACGGTGCCGTCCGTCGCGGCCATCACCGGAGTCCCGTACGAGACGGGGAAGTCGATGCCGGAGTGCTGGGACATCCAGTTGACGCCGGCCTGCCCGAAGAAGGCGCTCAGCCCGTGCTGCTTCACCGGCAGCACGAACTTGGGTCGCGCCGCCTCCTTGCGCGCGGCCTCCTCGGCGGCCTGCTTCCGCGCCGCCTCCTGCTTGGCCTTGAGGTCGATCCGCTCCTGCGTGCGGCTCGCCCGGTCGGCGAAGTCGCCCGCGTCGGCGGACAGGTCCTTCAGCTGCGAGTCCAGCTTGTTGTTGGCGACGGCCGGCTTCACGGCCTGCGCCTCCGAAGCGGCCGCGGCCTGCGTCTCCTTGCCCTCGTCCTCGCCGCCGCCACCGACGCTCGCCGCGGCGATCCCGGCGACGCCGACCACACAGACCGACGGCACGACGACGGTGACGAGCGCGGACCGCTTCGCCGGGCGGCGGCGGCCGGCGCGGCCACGGGAGACGTTCTTCCCGGCCCTGCGCGTCGAGGGCTGCGGGGTCGCGGGGGCGGGCTCGGGCTCGGCGGCGGGGTCGAGGTCCAGGACGGGCCCGTGCGCGTGGTCCGCCTCGGGGTCGGGGTCCGTGACCGGCTCGGGCTCGGGGTGGGGCTCGGCCGCGGTCGCGGACTCGAGCCCGGTCTCCGCGGTGCCGGCGGCTTCGGCGGCGTTCCACTGCGTGGCGTCGTACGCGCCCGTGTCGTACGCGGTCGCGCCGAAGGCCGGGGCCTGGAAGGTGTGGGTGAAACCCTGGGTGTCGTGCGGGTCGGGCGCGCCGAGCACGTCGTGCGCCTCGGGCATGTCGTGCGCCTCGGGCATGTCGTGCGTGCTGAAGCTCTGGGTTTCAAAGCCCTGAGCCTCGAAGTGCTGCGCCTCGAACCCCTGGAACTCGAAGCTCTGCGTCTCGAAGCTCTGGGCCTCGAAGGACTGCGTGTCGAAGCCCTGAGCGCCGAAGGTCTGCGTCTCGAAGGACGGGGCCTCGAACGACTGCGTCTCGAACGACTGTGTATGCGTCTGCGCGTCGAAGGACTGGCCGTCGAAAGCCTGCGTGTCGAAGGTCTGCGTCCCGAAGGACGGGGCTTCAAAGCCCTGCGTGTCGGGGTGTTGAGCCGCGTACATCTGCGTCTCGTACGCCGACGTGTCCCACTGGCCGGTGGTGTGCTGCTCGGCCATCGGCCGGGGCTGCTGCGCGGGGATGTCGGCGGACTGCCCGTACCCGCCGGTCGCCCAGGCGCCCGTCGTGTCATAGGAACCGGTGTCGTAGGAACCGGCGCCGAAGGCGCCGACGTCGTACGTGCCGGTGTCGTAGTACGAGGAGGAGTAGAGGTCGGCGTACTGCTGCTGGGGGGCCGTGTGCCACTGGCCGGTCGCGGGGGAGCCCGGTTCGTAGGGGTCCTCTGCCATGTCGCCGAAGAGAGGGTCGCTTGCGAAGCTGGTCGCGGAGTGACCGTCGTACGCCGCGTATGGCGCGGTCCCCGACGGATTGCGGTCGTTCACCAACTTCTCTTTCGCCTCGACAACAGGGGCTGCCAGAGCAGTGCGGTGACTGTACCCGTCGGTACGAGGGCACGACAATCTTCGTCGGGTTTCCGGGCCCCGGGAAACGGGCAATCAGCCGCCTTTGGGTGGACTGTGGACAGTTCCTTGGCCCTGAGTTCGAGACCCGTTCGACGAAGTGGGCGCGGATGGGCGCCGATGGGCGGGAACGGGCGGCGATGTACGGGATCGGGCGGTCAGGCGACCGTCAGTCCGCCGCCGGTCCTGTGGGCGGCGCTGGCTCCTTCCGCGAACTCCGCGTCGAGGGCCTGCCGGATGCCGGTCGCGACGGCGGGGTGCACCGGCAGCGCGAGATGGCCGATGCCCGTGACCCGCACGTTCTGCGCGAGCAGGTCGGCGTGGTCCACGCACGCCGTCTCGAGCGGCAGCATCAGCTGGTCGAGATCGCTCCAGAAGCTCACGAAGCGCGTACGACACCCCGGCGCCGGCCGCTTCAACTCCTCGACGACCGAGGACCCGGGCCGCATCTGCCTAACGATCGGGTGCGCGTCCGCGAGCGGCGCCACCTGTGTGCCGCCGTGCGGGGTACCGAGCGTCACGAGTGTGCGCACCCGCGTGTCGCCACCGAGGCACTGCACGTAATAACGGGCTATCAGGCCGCCCAGGCTGTGCCCCACGATGTCGACCCGGTCCCGGCCCGACCGCTCGCATATCTCCTCCACGTGCCGTGCGAGGAGCGCGGCGGCGGCCCGGATGTCGCAGGTGAGAGGGGAGTAGTTGAGCGATTCGGCGTGCTGCCTGCCGTGCTGCGCGAGGGAGCGGCGCAGCAGGACGAAGACCGAGCGGTTGTCGATGAAACCGTGCAGGAGGAGGACCGGGGGCTTGGCGGGGGTGGGCAGGCGCGGCGCGTCCGCCGCCGTGCCCGCCGGGTCGTCCTCCAGGCCCACCTCGGCGCCCGCGTCGACCGGGGCGTCCAGCGTGTGCGGAGTGTCCAGAGGGTCCGGGGGCGGTGAGGCCGAGGGGTGGCGGGGCAGCGCCAGCGGCTGCCTTCGTTCCGGGAGGATGCCCGAGGGATAGAGGAGCAGGTGGCCCGCGAGGATCGCCAGCTCCAGGGCGGTCGCCTTCAGGAGCGCGATCGAGAGACCGGCCAGTCTCGAGGGCAGCAGGTGGCAGAGGGGGCGAAAGGGCAACGACCTCGTGACCTTCATCGGTCAACCTCCCGTCGGCACACGGGAGGACGCCTCTGTCCCCCGTGTGCGCTCATGAGAGCCGGCCGAAGCGGCCTTGCGGCGCCGGCCGTGCCCGATGCGCCGACTCATCGGTCCGAACGGCAGCCGGAAGCACCGTGCCACCGTGCCGTGCGGCTGTCGGCGCGGTGGCGCGGCGACCTCGAAGCGGCTCCCTCGCGCCTGTCCCGGATGTGGCGGTGAGTCCCGCCTGTGGCAGTCGCGGCGCGCAGCGAATGTGTCCCACCGTGTGATTTCCCCCTCGGTCCGCACCGCGAAACGGCCGCTTGCGGGATGCTGTCGATAACGTTCGTTCACTTCGGGCATCAGTCTTTTGAACAATCGCTTCAACTTTTGCTTGAGCAGTCGTTTCAGGGAGGCAGTGATGGGTGTGGCAGCCGGGCCGATCCGCGTGGTCGTCGCGAAGCCGGGACTCGACGGCCACGATCGCGGGGCCAAAGTGATCGCGCGGGCGCTGCGCGACGCCGGTATGGAGGTCATTTACACGGGCCTGCACCAGACGCCCGAGCAGGTCGTGGACACCGCCATCCAGGAGGATGCCGACGCGATCGGTCTGTCCATCCTCTCCGGCGCGCACAACACGCTCTTCGCCCGCGTCATCGAGCTCCTCGCCGAGCGCGACGCCGCGGACATCAAGGTCTTCGGCGGCGGCATCATCCCCGAGGGGGACATCGCGCCGCTGAAGGAGAAGGGCGTCGCGGAGATCTTCACCCCGGGCGCCACGACGGCCTCCATCGTCGACTGGGTCCGCGCCAACGTCCGCGAGCCGGCGGCGTCCGGCGGCTGACCGCCCACTTTCCCGCCGCGGGGGCAAATCAAGCCCCTGCGGGTGGGCGGGCAAAATCAAGCCCCTGCGGCGATTGAGCAGCGGGGTCCGGGGCAGAGCCCCGAGACCGCAACCCCGGTGCAGCGCAACAGGGGCGCGGGGCCGCATCACGGCGGAGCCAGTTCGTCCCGCATGGCCCGGCGCAGCCGCAACGTGCCGGCGAGGCGTTGGAACGCCTCCGTCCAGTACCCCCCGGCTCCGGGCGCCGAGCCCTCCGGTTCCTCGACGGCCGCCGTGAGCCCGTCGAGTCGGGCCACCTCCTCGGGGTCCAGGCAGCGCTCCGCGAGCCCCATCACCCCGCTGAAGCTCCACGGGTAACTCCCCGCGTCCCGCGCGATGTTCAGCGCGTCGACCACGGACCGCCCGAGCGGCCGCGCCCACGGCGTGCCGCACACCCCCAGCAGCTGGAACGCCTCGGACAGCCCGTGCGCGGCGATGAACTCCGCTACCCAGTCCGCCCGTTCCGCGCCCGGCAGCGCCGCGAGCAGCTTCGCCCGCTCGGCGAGCGACACCGCCCCGGGACCTGCCGCGTCCGACGCCGTCGGCGCCCCGAGCAGCGCCCGGGACCAGGCGATGTCCCGCTGCCGGACCGCCGCCCGGCACCACGCCGCGTGCAGCTCCCCGCGCCAGTCGCCGGCGACCGGCAGCGCCACGATCTCCTCCGGGCCCCGGCCGCCGAATCTGCCCGGCCACCGGTCGAGCGGCGCCGCCTCCACCAACTGCCCGAACCACCACGCCCGTTCCCCGCGGCCCGCCGGTGGCTTCGCCACGACGCCGTCCCGCTCCATCCCCGCGTCGCACTCGTGCGGCGCCTCCACGACGATCGCCCCCTCCGCACGGTCGAGCGCCACGCAGGTCAGCGCCCGGTCCGCCATCCGCGCGGCGAGCGCCGAGCGGGGGAGTGCGGAGAGCAGCTCGGCCGCCGTCGCCCGCACGTTCCTGCTGCGGTCGCTCAACGCCCGCTCCAGGAACGGCTCGTCCGCGTCGCCGAGCCCCGCCCGCAGCGAGTCGAGGAACATCAGGCGGTCCTCGGCGCGCTCCGTGCCCCACGTCCCGGCCAGGAGCGCCCGGGCGGCGTCCGGGTCGTGCGCCCGTACGGAGGCGAGCAGCGCCACCCGCTCCGCGAACAGGCCCTCCTCCCACCGCAGCCGAACCTGCTCGCTCTCCTCCGGCGCCGGCAGTACCGCGCCGACGCCCTGCGTGGCGCGCAGCGCGAACTTCCAGTCCGGGTTGAGCCGGGCCAGCCAGCGGGCGCGCGGCCCCGCGAACGTGAGGGCCGGAGGGCGCAGATCGGTGCGGCCGCGCGCCGCGTCGAGCAGCGCGGGCAGCAGTTCGGGCGGGGGCGCGTACCCGTGCGCGTTGGCCGTGGCGAGCCACTGCGGGAGCAGTTCGAGAAGGTCGGGGGCGGTGCCGCGGCGCGATCCCGTGCCGCCGGAGCGGTCGGTGAGCAGCAGCGCGAGTCGCTGCCGCGCGGCGGCGGGCAGCGGCGGACGCGGGTCGTCCTCGGCGCGGTCCGGCGGCGCGGTCGCCGCGGCGGGACGCAGGCCTGCCCGGCGGCGCACGGTGTGCACGGCGGCCTCGTCGAGGAGGGCGAGCGGGGGCCGGTCCGGGCGGCGCTCGGTTCCGAGCAGGGCGGCGCTGACCAGGTCGTCCCAGGTGGTGGTCGTTGTCATGGGCCTCTCCGTGGTGCGCGGTGTCTGGTGGTCGGGGTCTGTGCGCCGGTACCGGCGTTACGGCCGCGGGGCTCTGCCCCGGACCCCGCGCCTCAATCGCCGGCGGGGCTTGATTTGGGATCCCGCGCCGGGACTTGAGTTGTCCGCTGGGGCCGGCGTCAGTGCAGGGGGACGGGCTCGTTCCGTTCTGTCGTCCATGTGGCCAGGGGGTGGAAGCCCGTCGGGCCGCATTCGCCGAAGACTGTTACCGGTGCGCCTCCGGAGACGGCGACCAGGCGCCACAGGCCGGGGGATGCCGCCGCGTGGGCGGTGAGGGGGAGGGCCGACTTTCCTTCGGCGTCGGCCAGTTGCCAGTGCCCGTCCGGGTCCCGGGTCGGTATGACCTCCGCGAGTGTCACCGGCCAGGACTCCAGCCAGGGGTCGGCCGCGAGCGCCGTCCCGTAGGCGGCGAGGCCGGCGGTGACGTCCACTCCCTTGGGGCGTGTGCCGTCCGACTCCGACGAGCCGAACTGCTCGCCCAGCTCCGCCCGGAGGGCCCCCGCTCCCGGATACGCCGACACCGCGGCGTCGAGCACGCGCCCGGTCGGCAGCGCGAGCGCAGGGGCGCGGCCCGCCGCCCCGTAGGAGAGGAGCAGGACGGTGCGCTCGCTCCGCGTGCCGTGCAGCCATATACGGCGTGTGGTGAGGTGCCCGTCCGCCGTGTCGTACTGGGAGAGGACCAGCCAGTGGTCGCGCAACGGCGGTTCCCTGTCCGGCGAGGGGAGGCCCACACGCGAGCGGACCGTCGCCGCCAGGTCATCGGGCAGGGCGTCGCGGCGCAGCCAGCCCTGGTCGAGGAGGTGGAGCAGGGCGCACGCCTCGAGCAGCCGCACCGGCCAGCCGGACCCGGACGCCGGGATCGCCCCCAACTCCCGCACGCGCGCCGCCAGTCCGGGCGCCTGCGCGTCGACCATCCGCGCGGCCGTCTCCTCCCACAGCCCGTACCCCGACCGCTCCGCCTGCGCGAGGCCGCCGCGCAGCAGGTCGGTGAGGCGCTGCTCCAGCTCCGTCGCGCCCGCCGTGATCCGCTGGGCGCGGCGCTCGGCTCTGCGCCGGGCCGCCTCCGGATCCGCCGGAGCACTGCCCGAACCGCCCTCCGACGCCGCCGTCTGCTCGGCCCCGGCCCGCTTCTGCCGCCCCGCCAGCCAGGGCTCGGCCCACTCCGGTGGCGCCTGGCCCGCCGGTACCTGCGCGTCCCCGCCCGCCCAGAGCAGCAAGAGTCCGAGCGCGTGCTTGCACGGAAATTTGCGGCTCGGGCAACTGCACGTGTACCCGGGTCCGCTCGAACCCGCGCCCCCGCCGATGTCCACGATCGTCTGGTACGGCTTGCTGCCGCTCCCCTTGCACAGTCCCCATACCGCCCCCTCGTCCGAATCCTCCGCGCCCGCGGAACTACCGGTTCCCGACCACGGGCCCGGTCCCCCGAGCTTGCTTCCCGCCTTGCGTGACGCGGCGTCAGGCGCCAGTGCGAGCACCTGATCCGTCGTCCAGCGCACCCCCAGCTGATTCATGTCCTCGACGGTAGATCCCGCCACTGACAATCGCCCCGACAACTGCCCTGACCTGCGCAGACGTTGGCGTCGAGGTCGATTGTCAGTGGCGTGGTGCACGGTGGAACCCAGCACGCGACGAGAGCGGTCGAGGGCTCGTCGTGATGGTTCGAGTTGTGCGAGTGGAGGGGGACAGCCATGACCATTTCCGTCGAGAGCCAGACCGAGAGCCAGACCGAGAGCCAGACCGAGAGGCAGACCGAGAGGCAGACCGGGGGCCGGACCGGGGGCCAGGCCGCGGACGAGGTGCTGCGGCCGCACGCTGAGAACGCGTTCGCGGAGGAACTCGCGGCGCTCGCCGCCCAGGACGACCGGCCGCGGCCGGCCCGATGGCGCCTGTCGCCGTGGGCCGTCGCGACGTATCTGCTCGGCGGCACGCTGCCCGACGGCACGGTGATCTCCCCGAAATACGTGGGCCCGCGCCGCATCGTCGAGGTCGCCGTGACGACACTGGCGACCGACCGGGCGCTGCTCCTGCTCGGCGTGCCCGGCACCGCCAAGACCTGGGTGTCCGAGCACCTCGCGGCCGCCGTGAGCGGGGACTCGACGCTGCTGGTGCAGGGCACGGCGGGGACGCCGGAGGAGGCCATCCGCTACGGCTGGAACTACGCGCAGCTGCTGGCCAACGGCCCGAGCAGGGACGCCCTCGTGCCGAGCCCGGTCATGCGGGCGATGGCGGAGGGGATGACCGCGCGCGTCGAGGAGCTGACGCGCATCCCGGCCGATGTACAGGACACGCTCATCACGATCCTGTCGGAGAAGACGCTGCCGATACCGGAGTTGGGGCAGGAGGTGCAGGCCGTGCGCGGCTTCAACCTCATCGCCACGGCCAATGACCGGGACCGCGGGGTGAACGATCTGTCGAGCGCGCTGCGGCGCCGGTTCAACACGGTCGTGCTGCCGCTGCCCGCGAGCGTGGAGGACGAGGTCGACATCGTCTCGCGCCGGGTCGACCAGGTCGGCCGCGCCCTGGAGCTGCCCAGCGCGCCCGACGGGATGGACGAGATCCGCCGCGTCGTCACCGTCTTCCGCGAGCTGCGCGACGGCGTGACGGCCGACGGGCGCACGAAGGTCAAGTCGCCCAGCGGCACGCTGTCGACCGCCGAGGCGATCTCCGTCGTCACCAACGGCCTGGCGCTCTCCGCCCACTTCGGGGACGGCGTGCTGCGCCCCTCCGACGTGGCCGCCGGAATCCTCGGGGCCGTGGTGCGCGATCCGGCGGCGGACCGCGTCGTCTGGCAGGAGTACCTGGAGGCCGTGGTGCGCGAGCGCGACGGCTGGAAGGACTTCTACCGGGCCTGCCGAGAGGTCAGCGCATGACGACATCGACCGCGGCGGCCGCACCGGCCACGGGCCCCGCGCTGCTCGGCGTGCGGCACCACGGACCCGGCTCCGCGCGCGCCGTGCGCACCGCGCTCGACGCCGCGCAGCCGAGGATCGTACTGATCGAAGGGCCGCCGGAGGCAGACGGACTCGTCCCGCTCGCCGCCGAGGCCGGCATGCGGCCGCCGGTCGCGCTGCTCGCGCACGTCGTGGACGAGCCGGGAAGGTCGGCGTTCTGGCCGTTCGCCGAGTTCTCGCCCGAATGGGTCGCGATCCGCTGGGCGTTGGCGCGCGACGTGCCGGTCCGCTTCATCGACCTGCCGGCCGCGCACAGCCTGGCGCTGCGGGCGGAGGAGGACCTGGGCGACGGGGCCGACGAGGAGGCGGGGGAGGGGGACTCCGTGCGCGTCGACCCCCTGCGGGTCCTCGCCGAGACCGCCGGGTACGACGACGCGGAGCGCTGGTGGGAGGACGTCGTCGAGCACCGGGACGGCGACGCCTTTGCCGCGCTCGGCGAGGCGATGGGTGCGCTGCGGGAGACGTGCGGGGACGGCGGCTACGAGCGCGATCTGCCGCGAGAGGCGTACATGCGGCTCCAAGTGCGGGCGGCGCAGCGCGAGTTCGGGGACGATGTGGCCGTCGTGTGCGGGGCGTGGCACGTTCCCGCTCTGCGGCAAAAGACGACCGTCGCGGCCGACCGGGCCCTGCTCAAGGGCCTGCCGAAGGCGAAGGTCGACATGACGTGGGTGCCGTGGACGCACCGGCGCCTGGCCCGTGCCAGCGGCTACGGGGCGGGCATCGACTCGCCCGGCTGGTACGGGCATCTGTTCAGCGCGCCCGACCGGCCCGTGGAGCGCTGGCTGACCAAGGTCGCCGGGCTGCTGCGCGAGGAGGACCGCATCGTGTCCTCCGCCCATGTCATCGAGGCCGTACGCCTCGCGGAGACCCTCGCCGTGATGCGCGGGCGGCCGCTCGCGGGGCTCACCGAGACGACCGACGCGGTGCGGGCCGTGCTGTGCGAGGGCTCGGACGTACCGCTGGCGCTCATCCACGACAAGCTCGTGGTGGGGGACGTGCTGGGGGAGGTACCCGAGGCGGCGCCCGCGGTGCCGCTGCAGCGCGACCTCACGCGGCAGCAGCGTTCCCTGCGGCTCAAACCGGCCGCGGCGGAGAAGGAGTTGGACCTCGACCTGCGGGGCGACACCGACGCCGCGCGCAGCCGACTGCTGCACCGGCTGCGGCTGCTTGGCGTGGCCTGGGGCGAGCCGGCGAGATCGGCGCGCGGCTCCACCGGGACGTTCCGCGAGTCGTGGCGGCTGCGCTGGGAGCCGGAGCTGTCCGTGCGGGTCGCGGAGGCGGGAGTGTGGGGGACGACCGTGCTCGCCGCGGCGACCGCCAAGGCGGAGACGGACGCGATCGCCGCGAGGCCGCTCGCCGACGTCACGGCGCTCGCCGAGGTCTGCCTGCTCGCCGGGCTGTCGGACGCGCTGCCGACGGTGATGCGAGTTCTGGCCGACCGCGCCGCCCTCGACGCGGACGTGGGTCACCTCGCGGGCGCCCTGCCCGCCCTGGTCCGCGCGCTGCGCTACGGCGACGTGCGCGGCACCGACACCGGTGCCCTCGCCGATGTGGCGGCGGGCCTCGCCGAGCGGGTCTTCGTCGGCCTCCCGCCCGCGTGCGCGGGGCTCGACGCGGAGGCGGCGGGGGAGATGCGCGGGCATGTCGACGCGGTGCACTCGGCCGTCGCGCTCCTGGAGGACGCCGGGGTGCGCGAGCGCTGGCGGAAGGTGCTGCGCGTGCTCGCGGAGCGGGACGGCGTGGCAGGAGTGATCCGCGGGCGGTGCGCGCGGGTGCTGCTCGACGAGGGGGTGCTCGACGAGGACGATGCGGCCCGGCTGATGAGCCTCGCCCTCTCGCCCGGCACAGCACCCGCCGAGGCGGCGGCGTGGATCGAGGGCTTCGTCGGCGGCGGATCGGGCGGCGGGCTGCTGTTGGTGCACGACGAGCGGCTCCTGGGCCTGGTCGACGCGTGGCTGACGGGGGTGTCGGGCGACGCGTTCACGGACGTGCTGCCGCTGCTGCGGCGGACGTTCTCGGCGTACGAGCCCGGCGTGCGGCGCACCTTGGGCGAACTGGTCCGGCGCGGTCCCTCCGGGGGCGGACAGTCCCCGGTCACCGGTGGACCGCTCGGCTTCGGGGAGGACCTGGACGCGGAGCGGGCGGACGCGGTGCTGCCGGTACTGCGCCTGCTGCTCGGCGCGGATGAGGGCGCGCCCGCCGCCGACGGAATCGACATGGGCGACGAGGGCGACAAGGGCAACAACAGCCTGGAGGGGGCGGTGGCATGACCGACACGGAGACCGAGACCGGCACCGGCATCGAGGCCGGCACTGAGATCGGCACCGGCACCGGCGCCGAGGCCGGCACCGGCACCGAGGCCGGCACCGGCACCGAGACCGGCACTGAGATCGGCACCGGCACCGGCGCCGAGGTCGGCACCGGGACCGGCACCAGCACGGGGACCGGCACCAGCACCGCGACCGGCAAGGACGAGCGATTGCGGCGTTGGCGTCTTGTGCTCGGTGGGGCGGACGCGGACGGGACCGGTTGCGGGCTCGCCGGGAAGGACGCGGCGATGGACGGTGCCCTCGCCGCGCTGTACGGGTCGGGCGGCGGCAAGCAGCAGGGCGGCGGCAAGCAGCAGGGCGGCGGCAGCCGGAGCGCGGGGCTCGGGGCGTCCGCTCCGGCCGCGGCCCGCTGGCTGGGCGACATCCGCACGTACTTCCCGTCCTCCGTCGTCCAGGTCATGCAGCGGGACGCCATCGACCGGCTCGGGCTGTCCGCGATGCTGCTCGAACCGGAGATGCTGGAGGCCGTCGAGGCGGACGTGCACCTCGTCGGCACGCTGCTCTCGCTGAACAAGGCGATGCCCGAGACGACGAAGGAGACGGCCCGCGCCGTCGTGCGCAAGGTCGTCGAGGACCTCGAGAAGAAGCTCGCCACGCGCACCCGCGCCACCCTCACCGGCGCCCTCGACCGCAGCGCCCGCGTCCAGCGGCCCCGCCACCACGACATCGACTGGAACCGCACGATCGCGGCCAACCTCAAGCACTACCTGCCCGAGTACCGCACGATCGTGCCCGAGCGGCTGATCGGTTACGGGCGCGCGGCGCAGTCCGTGAAGAAGGAAGTCGTCCTCTGCATCGACCAGTCGGGCTCGATGGCGGCGTCCGTCGTCTACGCCTCGGTCTTCGGGGCGGTGCTCGCCTCGATGCGCTCGATATCGACCCGCCTCGTCGTCTTCGACACGGCCGTCGTGGACCTGACGGACCAGCTGGACGACCCGGTCGACGTCCTGTTCGGCACCCAGCTCGGCGGCGGCACCGACATCAACCGGGCGCTCGCGTACTGCCAGTCGCAGATCACCCGCCCCGCCGAGACCGTCGTCGTGCTCATCTCCGACCTCTACGAAGGAGGCATCCGCAACGAGATGCTGAAGCGGGTCGCCGCGATGAAGGCGTCCGGTGTGCAGTTCGTGACGCTGCTCGCGCTCTCGGACGAGGGTGCGCCCGCCTACGACCGGGAGCACGCCGCGGCGCTCGCCGGACTGGGCGCGCCGGCCTTCGCCTGCACCCCGGACCTGTTCCCCGACGTCATGGCCGCCGCCATCGAGAAGCGCCCCTTGCCGATACCGGACGCAGCATCAGAAAAGGGTTCACCCGCCGCGAACCGGATATGAGTACCTATCGGTAACAGGGGGAACAGGGGGCTTGCGCCGCCTCCCTCGCCCCATGCGAGGATTCGGCCACCGTGACTTCCCCGATGGCACTTCCCGCCCCCGTCGCGCGCCCGGTGCGTGCGACGGCAGGACGGCGTGCGCTGCAACTGGCGCTGCTGTTCGGTGGATTGTTCGTCCTCGGGATCCTGTGCGGCGGCCGGGCGCAGGCGGACGGCCTGTCGGACGCCGGTGCGGCCGGGGCCGATTCGCTCCGGTCGGGGCACGTGGCCGTGCGGGAGCATGTGGCCGATTCCGCGCGAAAGTTGCGCGAGGCCGGCTCCCGCGAGGCACCGGCCCCCGTCGAGCCGGCCACGGATCGGCCCGCCGAACCGGTCGCCGAACCGGCCGCCGAGCCCGAGCACATGCACGCGAAGGCCCCCGCGGCACCCGCGCCCGCCACGGCGCCCGCGCCCACGCGGGACCGCGTCACGACGCCGGTGCGACAGGCCACGCCTGCCGCCACCCCGTTGCCCGCCAACGACCCCGCGCCGGTTCGGCCCGCCGAGACGGCGCCGCACCCCACCAACACGCACCCCACCAACGCACAGCACGCCGCGCACGCCGTGCGGCAGCAGGCTTCGGCGTCCGCCGAATCCCTCCGGAAGCGGCTCGAAGCCGTCCGGGGCGAGTCGCTCGGTGACGGGCGGGCGCGACTGGGGGCCGCGGTCGACGCCGTGCGGTACCTCACCGCCCCGGTGGGTGCCACGGTGCACCGGCTGACCGGTCCGGTCGAGGAGTTGGCGACGCGTGCCGTCGCTGATCTCGTCGAGGCGGTGCCGGGGCAGTTGACGGACGTCGGTCTCGGCGGGCTCGTCGGCATCGTGGACCCGGCCGAGCTCCGGCCGGAGCCGCCCGCAGCCACCACGCCGCCCGGGGCGAACGCCCCGGCGGAGCGGGAGCACGGCGAACGGCCTGCCAAGACGCAGGCCACGGACCGTTCCCACGCCGCGGCGAGCGGCCCGCAGGCGTACGACGTCGCGCGGTTCGGCGACGTACAGCAGGCGGAAGCGGACGCGCAGGCGACTGCGCGGCCCGCGGGGCCCGTCGTGCCGCAGCGTCCCGACGGGGTGCCGTCGGCGGGCGCGAGCGCGGGCGACGGCAGCTCGACGCGCCACGGTGATCTGCACGCGGCGGCCTTCGGTGGCCGTGCGCCCGTTCTGCTCGCGTCCGGCGCCCAGGCGTCCGCGGGCACCTCGCCGGTGGTCGACCGGCTCCGCGAAGTTCCTGAATTCCCCGGCTAGGCAGCCAGTTCCCCGCTCGTGACCTGCCGCGCGGGGGCGGGACAGGTCTGCCCAGCCGTGAAGTGAATTCAGGAATTCGAAGGAACTGACGTACTCATGAACAAGAACATCCGCCGCTCCATCGTCATAGCCGCCGGCGTCTCCGGTGCCTGGGCCCTCGGCTCGGCCGTGGCCAGCGCCGACGAGCTGCCCGCGCACTCGCTGTCCGTGCCGGACGTCGCCGGGGACACCGTCTCCGACGTGCAGGACACGACCTCGCAGGTGACCGACAAGGTCGCCCACAACCAGGTCACCGACCAGGTCACCGACAACAAGGTCACCGACCAGGTCACCGACAACAAGGTCACCGACAAGGTCGCCCACACCAACGTCGCCAACAAGGCGAAGGCCGCCACCCAGCAGGCCAGGGCCCAGGTCCAGTCGAAGGCCCACCAGGTCCAGGCGCCGCAGGTCCAGACGCCGGACGTCCAGGCCCCGAACGTCGCCGACGTCCAGGGCCGCGCCCAGGAGGGCGTCGACTACCTGTTCGGCCCGCTCGACGCGTTCGCCCCGCAGCTCCAGCAGGAGCTGACGCAGGCCGCCGCCCAGGCCCCCGCCTACGTACAGGACAACGCGCAGGGCACCGCCCAGGGCGCCGTCGACAACGTCCGCACGAACGCCGCCCCGGCCGTCGGCGAGACCGCCGACGCCGTGCTCCCGCCCGTCGCGAACACCGCCGTGCAGGGCGTGCTCCCGGTCGCGGGCCAGGCCGTCGGCGACGTGACGACCCTCGCGGGCGGTGCGGTCGGCGATGTGACGCCGTTCGCGCAGACCGTCGTCGGGGACAACGTCGCGCCCTTCGCCGCCGGTGTCACCGGTCAGGTCCAGCCGCTGGCGCAGGGCGTCGTGGGCGACAACGTCGCGCCCTTCGCGCAGAGCGTCGTCGGCAACGACGTCACCCCGTTCGCGGGCGGCGTCGTGGACGCGGTCCAGCCGCTCGTGCAGACCGTGGTGGACCACGTGCAGCCGGTCGTCGGCGGCGTCGGCACCAGCGCGCAGGGCCTGGCGCAGGGCGTCACCGGCGACGTCCAGCCGCTCGCGCAGGGCCTGGTCGGCGACAACGTGGCCCCCTTCGCGCAGACCGTGGTCGGCGACAACGTCGCCCCGCTGGCCGGCGGCGTGACCCACGAGGTCGCCCCGTTCGCGCAGGACCTGACGGGCACCGTGCGCGCCGACGCGCAGCCGCTCGCGGGCAACGCCGTCACCGGCGTGCAGGGTGTCGCCGGTTCGGTCGCGCCCAGCTACCTGCCCGGCGTCTGACCGACGCGACCGTGCCCGGACGGCCGAAATCCATCGGCCGCGTCGGGTCGCTTCACGTGCACGACAGTGGGTGGTCCGCTTGGGGACGTGACCACCCGCTGACCTGCGGCCTCACCGGGCGTACCCCCGCCCGGTGAGGCCGTTCTCATTCCCCGGGCTCCGAGGCAGCACCGCAAAAAGCACCACAAACGGGACGCTCTGTGATGGGTATCACCGCTCAGGTGTGATCTGCGATTTAGAAGCGGTCGCTGAGCGGCGATAACCTGCGAGACGGACATGCCGCGTACTCGGTCACCGTGTACGCCTCCCTAGTGACAGCAAAGTGGCGTCAGCGACAGCCTCGTCACGTGTGACAGCGGAGTCACGTTGCCCCTCGCGGCACGCCCACGCAGATAACGAACCGCGAGATCACTGATAGGGACGGACGCGCGTGGACCTGTTCGAGTACCAGGCGAGGGACCTCTTCGCCAAGCACGGTGTACCGGTGCTGGCCGGTGAAGTCATCGACACGCCTGAGGCGGCCCGCGAGGCGACCGAGCGTCTTGGCGGCAAGTCCGTCGTCAAGGCGCAGGTGAAGGTCGGCGGCCGCGGCAAGGCCGGCGGCGTGAAGCTGGCTGCCACCCCCGACGAGGCCGTGCAGCACGCGACCAACATCCTCGGCATGGACATCAAGGGCCACACGGTCCACAAGGTGATGATGGCCGAGACGGCTCCGGAGATCGTGGAGGAGTACTACGTCTCCTTCCTCCTGGACCGCACCAACCGCACCTTCCTCTCCATCGCCTCCGTCGAGGGCGGCATGGAGATCGAGGAGGTGGCGGCCACCCGTCCGGAGGCCGTCGCCAAGACGCCGATCGACGCCAATGAGGGCGTGACCCCCGAGGTCGCCCGCAAGATCGTCACGGACGCCAAGTTCCCGGCCGAGGTCGCCGACCAGGTCGCCGAGATCCTCCAGACGCTGTGGAAGACCTTCATCGACGAGGACGCCCTCCTCGTCGAGGTCAACCCGCTCGCGAAGGTCGCCTCCGGCAAGGTCATCGCCCTTGACGGCAAGGTGTCCCTGGACGAGAACGCCGGCTTCCGGCACCCCGACCACGAGGCCCTTCAGGACAAGGACGCGGCCGACCCGCTCGAGGCCGCTGCCAAGGAGAAGGACCTCAACTACGTCAAGCTCGACGGCGAGGTCGGCATCATCGGCAACGGTGCCGGTCTGGTCATGTCGACGCTGGACGTCGTCGCGTACGCCGGTGAGAACCACGGCGGCGTGAAGCCGGCCAACTTCCTCGACATCGGTGGCGGCGCGTCCGCCCAGGTGATGGCGAACGGCCTGGAGATCATCCTCGGCGACTCCGACGTCAAGTCGGTCTTCGTCAACGTCTTCGGCGGCATCACCGCCTGCGACGAGGTCGCCAACGGCATCGTCCAGGCCCTTGCCCTCCTCGAGGAGAAGGGCGAGAAGGTCGAGAAGCCGCTCGTCGTCCGCCTCGACGGCAACAACGCCGAGCTGGGTCGCAAGATCCTCTCCGACGCCAACCACCCGCTGGTGCAGCGCGTGGACACCATGGACGGCGCGGCCGACAAGGCCGCCGAGCTCGCGGCCGCGAAGTAAGGACGAGGGACTAAACAGCCATGGCTATCTTCCTCAACAAGGACAGCAAGGTCATCGTCCAGGGCATGACCGGTGCCACGGGCATGAAGCACACCAAGCTCATGCTGGCCGACGGCACGAACATCGTCGGTGGCGTGAACCCGCGCAAGGCGGGTACGTCCGTCGACATCGACGGCAACGACATCCCGGTCTTCGGCTCCGTCGCCGAGGCGATGGAGAAGACGGGCGCCAACGTGTCCGTGCTCTTCGTCCCGCCGGCCTTCTCGAAGGCCGCCGTGGTCGAGGCCATCGACGCCGAGATCCCCCTCGCGGTCGTCATCACCGAGGGCATCGCCGTCCACGACTCCGCCGCGTTCTACGCGTACGCGAAGTCCAAGGGCGACAAGACCCGCATCATCGGCCCGAACTGCCCCGGCCTCATCACGCCGGGCCAGTCGAACGCCGGCATCATCCCGGGCGACATCACGAAGCCGGGCCGCATCGGCCTGGTCTCGAAGTCCGGCACGCTGACGTACCAGATGATGTACGAGCTCCGTGACATCGGCTTCTCGTCCGCCGTCGGCATCGGTGGCGACCCGGTCATCGGCACGACGCACATCGACGCGCTCGCCGCGTTCGAGGCCGACCCCGAGACCGACCTGATCGTCATGATCGGTGAGATCGGTGGCGACGCAGAGGAGCGCGCGGCCGACTACATCAAGGCCAACGTGACGAAGCCGGTCGTCGGCTACGTCGCCGGCTTCACGGCGCCCGAGGGCAAGACCATGGGCCACGCCGGCGCCATCGTCTCCGGCTCCTCCGGCACCGCGCAGGCGAAGAAGGAGGCCCTCGAGGCCGCCGGCGTCAAGGTCGGCAAGACGCCGACCGAGACGGCGAAGCTCGCGCGCGAGATCCTCAGCTAAGAGGCTCTCCTACGCAGCACAGTGGGGCCGCCCCCGGGACCGGGCGGGGCCCCA
>NZ_JBHWKQ010000004.1:0-279788 GCF_042730865.1 Streptomyces sp. NPDC059897
GACTCACGGGAGTTCGGCGGGCCTTCACCCGTAAGCGACGGACCGTTCAGTGCGCGAAGCCCCAGTCGAGCACCTTCGCCGCGTCGCCGAAGACCTCCTTGTCGGCGCCGACGATCGCTCCGACCAGGGTGCGGTTGTCCCGCTTCGCCGCGAAGACGAGGGAGTAGCCGGCCTCCTCGCCGCTGCCGGTCTTGACGCCCAGCGCGCCGTCGTAGCTGCTGAGCAGGTCGTTGGTGGTTTCCCAGGTGTAGTACCGGGTGCGGCCGTTGGCGGCCGGGGCCTCGGCCTCGTACTTCTTCAGCTTCACGACGTCGGCGAAGACCGGCTGGAGCAGGGCGCGCTGGCCGAGCTTGGCGAGGTCGCGGGCGGTGCTGCGGTTGTCGCCGTGCGAGATGCCGTCGAAGGAGTCGAAGTGGGTGCCGGTCATGCCCAGTTGGGCCGCCTCGGCGTTCATCTGGCTCACGAAGTCCGCGATCCGCGCCTCCGTGGTGTTCCCGACGCCGTAGTTGTCGGCGAGGGCCATGGCGGCGTCGCCGCCGGAGGGGATCAGCATGGCGTGCAGCAATTGGCGGGCCGTCAGCTTGTCGCCGGTCTGGAGGTCGGCGGTGCTGGCGCCGTTCTCCTGGACGTAGTCGCGGTACTCCTGCTTGACCGTGATCTGCCGGTCGAGCCACTCCGGGTGCTTGAGCACGACCACGGCGGTCATGATCTTCGTGGTGCTGGCCATGGACACGCTCTCGTCGGCCTTGGCACCGGCCCACATCTCGCGCTCCTGGCTGCCGTCGCGGGCGTCCAGGAGGTAGGCGTGCTCGGCCGCGCTGTCGGGGACGTCCTGGGTCGTGGCGGCCGACGCACCCTCGTCCTGGTTCGCGGAGTGCGTGGCGGCCGGCGTGGCCGCCTGGGCGATGCCACCGGCGGTGATCGGCAGGACGGCGCCGAAGAGCGCGACCGTCGCGAATCTGGCTCCTGTCCTGTGCAGCCGGTTGGGTCGGGCATGGGAACCCATGGGACGTCCCCTCCTCCCGGCGTGGTCAACGCCGGTTCGTCACGGTAAATCGGTGCACCACGAACCTACTTGCCCGCCGCCCGTCGACGTCAAGATCGGCGTGTCATAACCGGGTAACAGCGCCCTAGCCGCGTGAAGAAGGTGTGTGGACTGTGCGTGTCATTCGCCGTCGAAGGCCCTGCGTGCGCTTTCGATCTCCGGCATGCGGGTCGTGGCCCAGTCCAGCAGCACGTCGATCGGGCGACGGAGCGTCTTGCCGAGGGGTGTGATCCGGTACTCGACGGCGACCGGCCGGGAGCTGAGCAGTTCGCGCTCGACGATGCCGTTGCGTTCGAGCCGCCGGAGCGTGGCGGTGAGGGATTTCTGTGTCACCGCGGGGATGGCGCGGCGCAGTTCGTTGAAGCGGCAGGGCCGTTCGCACAGTTCGTTGAGGACGCTCAGCGACCACTTGTCCAGCACCTGGTCGAGGAGTTCCCTGTGCGGGGCGGTGACGCGCAGTTCGTCGTCCGGGGCGGGGGCGGTATCCATGCCGAAACCTGGTCTCGTTGAAGTGTCCTTCGTGCACCAGGTAGCAAAGGTATACCTGCCAGTCGATACGACATGAGGAGCCCCGATGTCCGTGCGCCGTTTCACACCTGCCGGAATGCCGCAGCCCACCCCGTACCACCACGTCGCCGTCGCCACCGGCACGCGCCATGTGTACGTGAGCGGCCAGATCGCCCGCACCCCGGACGGCGCCCAGGTGGCACCGGGCGACCTCGCGGGACAGGTCGCGCATGCGCTGCGCAACACCGCGACGGGGCTCGCCGGGGCGGGGGCGACCTTCGACGACGTGGTGCGGCTGACGTTCTACGTGGTGCGGTGGACGCCGGAGCAGATCGACGCGTTCATGGCCGGGGTCGACCAGGTGACCGGGGAGTTGGGCCTCGGCGACCGGCTTCCCCCGGCCTCGCTGATCGGGGTCGACCACCTCTTCGAGCCCGACGTCCTCGTGGAGGTGGAGGCGACGGCGGTGCTCGACTGAGCCGGGCGGGCGTGCGGGGTGGGGGGCCGCCCGCCCCGCACGTCAGTCGGGCAGGGTCCGGTCCTCCCGGTGTGCGCCGTAGAAGTCGACCTGGCGCTCCATGACCGCCCGCATCGGTGTGCCGCGCGGCACACCGTAGACGGTGCCCGGGAAGTCCAGGCGCTCCTGTTCCTGCCACAGCTCGTCGTGCTGGTCGGGGGAGAACAGCCGGGCCGGGTCACCTGCCGCGATCCAGCCGATGGGCACCACACTGTCCGGGCTCAGCCGGGAGTTGACGTGCAGCACGCTGTTGATCCGCAGCTCCGAGCGCGCGCCCGCCACCGACCCGGGGAACATCGACACCCCGGTCGCCACGAACACCTCGTCCTCTACATGCGCCCCGTTGATGTGCGCGTGCGGCCCGACCAGCACGGAGTCGCCCAGCACCGCGGGGTGTTCCGCCCTGCCCCGGACCAGGGCGTTCTCCATGACCACGACGTCCCGGCCGGTGCGTACTTCGCCGTCCTCCGCGGTGAGCACGGCTCCGTGCAGGACACGGGCGCGCTCCCCCAGGACGACGGCGCCGCACAGCACGGCCGACGGGGCGACATAGGCGGACTCGGGGACCACGGGCCGTTTTCCACGGTGCTCGATCAGCATGCCCATGGAGCGTAGGGCAGGCGGGGACCGTCGGCACGCCCCTACGGGCTTCTTCAGGCTCCGAGGCGGTGGACGCTCACCGCGTAGCCGCCGTCCTCGTACGGCGCCGCGTCCCAGGTGGCGAACCGGTCCAGCAGGGTCAGCCCGGCCGCCGCGCAGCACCCGTCGTACTCGGCCAGTGTGATGGTGGGCGGCACGGGCAGGTGGGCGGCGTCGAGGCCGAAGCCCGCGACCAGCAGGCCGCCCGGGCGCAGGGTCGCGGCCAGGCGCTCGACGACCGCGGCCTCGGTGCCGGGGGTGAGGAGCGGCATGACGTTCCCGGCGGCGACCACGAGGTCGAAGTCCGTGGCGATGTCGAGCGCGGCCGGGTCGAATTCGGCGAGGTCGGTCCGGAACCAGGGCAGGTGCGGTGCCCGCTCCCGCGCCACGTCGAGCATGGAGTCGTCCAGGTCGATGCCCACGCAGTCGTACCCGAGCTCGGCGAGCCGGATCATGACCCGCCCGGTGCCGCACCCGGCGTCCAGCACGCGGGCCCCTGCGGGCACGAGCGCCGCGCAGAACGACGCCTCTCCGTGCACGTCCTTTCCGCTGCGCGCCAGCGCCTCGAAGCGGGCGGCGTACTCGCCACCGGACTTTCCACCGGTCAGTTCCTGCCAACGACTCATGGGGCGACTCTAGGTCGTCGGCGCGGCACGGTCCTGTCCGCCCCTCGCCTCACGCACGCCGATCGCCCCCGCTGAACAGCCTGTCCAGATGCGCGTCGATGGCGTCGAGCGCCTCCTGGGGCCCGACCACGTCGAGCTCCAGCAGGGGGGTGAGGCCGGTGAGGGCGAGGAGCAGATTGGTCTCGGTGGCAGGGTCGCGGTCCGCGTCGATGTGCCCGTCGGTGATCGCCTGGCGGACCAACTGCTCGACCAGTTCCCGCCCTTGGAGCAGGCCTCGGCGCGCCTGCTCGTGAACGGCCTCGTCGTGCAGCGCCTCCAGGACGTAGGCGGCGCTCATCCGGCTGGTCGCGCGGGCGTCCGCGTGCAGAGGGAGCATTTCCGCGAGCGTCAGCCGCAGAACGTCGCGGGGGTGCGGACGGTCACCGAGCTCCGCGAGTCCCCTCTCGACACGCATCGAGGTCTGCTCGGACGCGAAGTCCATGGCGAAGGAGAGCATGGCGGCCCGGGAAGCGAAGTAGTGCTGCAGCTGCCCGAGGGAGATACCGGCCTCCTGCGCCACCACACGCATCGTCAGTTGCGAGACACCGCGCAGCTCCACCACACGCCACAGTGCCCGCGCGATGACTTCTCGGCGTCCGCGGTGATCCACCTGTTTCGGCATCGCCAGTGTCTCCCTTGCCGCCCCGAGCTCTTTCCAATACGGTTGACATAATACACTTGACCCATAAACCTGGCGACCACGCCGACGAGGGGAAGCACCATGCCTGTGCGACTGCCGGAACAGCCAAGGGTGCGGACCGTGGAAGGAACGGTGCAGGGGCTCCGCCGGCAGGGCCACGCGGTGTTCCGAGGCATCCCCTACGCCCAGCCCCCGGTCGGAGCGCTCCGCTTCGCCGCGCCCGCCCCGCCGCTCCCCTGGTCCGGAACACGGCAGGCCACGGAGTTCGGCCCCACCGTGCCGATCTCCCTCCCGATCGACACCGGCCCGCCCCAGGGCACGGACTGGCTGACCCTGGACGTCGGCACCCCCGATCCGGGGGCGGCCGGACTGCCCGTGCTGGTGTGGCTCCCGGTCGGCGGCTACGTCTCGGCGGCCTCCAGCGACCCGATGTACGACCCGGCGGCGCTGGCCGGGGCGGGCATCGTCGTGGTGACCATCAACTGCCGTGTCGGCGCGGAGGGGTTCGCGTTCCTCGACGACGCGCCGCCCAATCGCGGATTCCTCGACCAGATCGCGGCGCTCGAGTGGGTGCGGCGCAACATCGCCGCCTTCGGAGGCGACCCCGACCGGGTCACCGTGGGGGGAACGTCCGCGGGCGCGGGGTCGGTGGCCGCCCTCCTGACGATGAAGCGGGCGCGCGGCATGTTCCGGCGGGGGATCGCCCACTCGGTGCCGGGCCTGCACAGCACTCCCGCGCTGGCGCGCGAGGCCACCGCCACGCTCGGGGACCGGCTCGGCGCGACGGCCGCCACCGCCGCGGCCTGGCGCGAGATCGACCCATGGTGTCTCGCGGCCGAACTCACCTCCCTCAACAGTGACATCCAGGCACACCGGGAGCGCTGGGGACGGCTCACCGAGACCGGCACCGCCCTGTGCCCGGTCGTCGACGGCGAGATCCTCCCCGAGACACCCTGGCCGGCCCTGCGCGGCGGCCGGGCGCAAGGGACCGAGCTGCTCGTCGGCCACACCCGCGACGAGTTCCGCTTCTTCAGTGTCATCAGCGGACGGCGCGGCACCTTCACCGAACGCGACGCCCGCGCGGCCCTGGACCTGCTCGCCCCGCGACCGCACGGCGCGGACCGCTACCGGGCCGAGTTCCCGCAGGCATCACCGGAGGAGCTGGTGGAGACGGTGTACTCCGACGCGCTCTTCCGCATGCCGTCACAGCAGTTGGCGGAGGCCAATGCCGCGGCCGGTGGCGCCTCGTACCTGTTCGAGCTGAGCTGGGCCGCCCCGGTCCTCGGCGGCGCGCTCGGCGCGTGCCACAGTCTCGACATCCCGTTGGCGTTCGGCACCCTCGACAGTCCGGTCGGCAGGCAGCTCATCGGCGACGAGCCCACTCCCGAAGCACGCGCGCTCTCCCGCGAGTTCAGGGACACGTGGGTCCGCTTCATCAGCACCGGCGACGCCGGCTGGCCCGCTCACCGGCCCGACCGGCGGCTGACCCGCGTTCTGGACACCGAACCGGAGACCCTGCCCTACCCCGAACAGGCATCGCGCCGGATCTGGGAAGGCCACGCCCCCGCCCCCTTCGACCTCTCGTAGGCGAGAAACGGAGCAGTGCCGATGAAGAGCATCCACGTGACGGTCTGGGGCGAGGGCGCCGCAAGGGGAGCGCCCGCGGTCTTCGTGCACAACATTTTTACGTGGGGCAGCGACGAGATGTACGGTTTTGCCGCCCAGCGTCCGCTGGGCGACCAGCGCCGTCTGCTGCTGGTGGACCGTCGGGGCTACGGCCGCAGCCCCGACACCGACCGCAGCGACTTCGACACCGACGCGGACGACCTGGTGGAACTTCTCGAACGTCAGGCCGACGGCGCGCACCTGGTCGGTCACGGCAACGGCGGCCTGGCGGCCATGCTCGCCGCCGCCCGCCGCCCCGACCTCGTACGCTCGCTGGCCCTCATCCAGCCCGCCGCGTTCTCCGCGGCCGCCGGCCACCCGACGGTCGAGGCCATGCTGAGCCGGGTGCGCGAGAGCCCCGGTGTGCCGGATTCCGTCACACCGGAGGAGTACTTGCGCGCTTCCACGGAAGGGCTGGGAATGCCCATGCCCGCGCCCACTGCGCAGCGCTTGCGCGCCGTCGCCACGTCGATGCGCGAACGCCCGGTGTGGGAGGCGACGGTGGCCCTGGAACCGCTGCGGGCCGCCCCGTGGCCGAAGCTCGTGATCTGCGGGACCTGGCAGGACGCACCGGAGCTGTACCGCACCTACGCGGGTGAGCCGCTGATCGCCTGCGCCGAGGCCGTCGCGGCCACCGTCGGGGCCCGTCTGGTGCGCGTGCCCGGCTACTACCCGCACACCCAGCAACCCGCCGCCGTCAACGCGGCCCTGCGCGGACTCTGGGAGCGGCGACGCGGCTGACCGAGCCCGCCGTCAGCCCGTGGGATCCGCACAGTCCCCCGCGATCTCGTCCACCAGATCGATCAGCGCATGCAGCGCCGGATTCGGATCCCCCGCCCGCCACGCCAGGGCGAGCGGCAGCGGTGGGATGTCGCGGGCCGGGATGAGGACCACGCCGGGGACCTTGAGGTGGCTCGCGGAGGACGGGACGAAGCCGATGCCCACGCCGGCGCCGACCAGCGTCAGGATGGTGTGCGTGTCGGGTGCCTCCTGGACGATGCGCGGGCTCGACCCGTGGGCCAGATAGGCGGTGTGGATCAGGGCCACGATGCCCGCGCCCCGATTGGTGGGGTGGCTGACGACGGGTTCCTCCTGGATGTCGGCCATGCCGATCTCCTCGCGCGCGGCGAGCCGGTGGCCCGCCGGGAGTGCCACCACGATGCCGTGCCGGGTCAGTTCGCGGGCCTGGATGCCGGTGCCCGCGACCGGCAGCCGCATCAGGCCCGCGTCGATCTCGTCGTCGGTGAGCCGGGTCACCAACTCGCCGCCGTACACCGGACCGTGGATCTCCAGGCGGACCCGCGGCCGGTGTTCGCGGAACTTGCGGGTCATCAGGATCAGCACCTCGTGGGAGGTGGGTCCGCTGAACCCGAGCCGTACCACCCCGGTCTGTCCGCTCGCGGCCCGGCGGGCGGCCAGCGGCGCCTCCTGCGCGGCCCGCAGCGCCCTCCGCGCCTCCGTCAGGAACGCCTCCCCCGCCGCCGTGAGCGCCACCTGCCGCGTCGTGCGGCGCAGCAGCGTGACGCCGACCTCGTGCTCGAGGCGCTTGATCTGCTGGGACAGCGGCGGCTGCGACATCCGCAAACGCTCCGCCGCCCGCCGGAAGTTGAGCTCCTCCGCGACCGTCACGAACGACCGCAGGTGCCGCAGCTCCACGTGAACTCCCGTTCCTTCGCAGGTCATCGGCGATTGTGTCGCGCCGCCGAATCAACGGTAGGGAAATTTGGTGTTAGACGAAACCAGTCGGCAGCCATAGCTTCGCTGTGAGCGCGATCACGTTGTTCCCCCACGGAGTTCCCCTGCCCACGCCCGGACGACGACGTCCGCGGCCGACCGGAAGGACGGGACGAGATGCCGAGCACACGGCTTCCCGCAGAGGAGAAGATGGCCCGAAGGGCGGGCTGGGCCTCCTACCTTGGCTCAACCATCGAGTGGTACGACTTCTATGTCTACGGCACCGCCTCGGCCCTGGTGTTCGCCCCGCTGTTCTTCGCCGACGTGCCCCCGGCGGTCGGTGTGCTGCTCTCCTTCGTCACGTTCTGGGTCGGCTTCCTGGCCCGTCCGCTCGGCGCCGTCCTGTTCGGTCACCTCGGCGACCGCCTGGGCCGCAAGAAGGCGCTGGTGGCGACGTTGCTGCTGATGGGTGTCAGTACGGTCGGCATCGGGTGTCTCCCCACGTACGGGCAGATCGGTGTGGCCGCGCCGATCCTGCTGACCCTGTTCCGTACCGTGCAGGGCATCGCGCTCGGCGGTGAGTGGGGCGGCTCGGTCCTGATCACCACCGAACACGCCAAGAAGGAGCGCGGGTTCCTGTTCGCGGCCTTCGCCCAGCAGGGCTCCCCCACCGGCCGCATCCTGGCGACCCTTTCCTTCCTGGCCGTCGGGCAGCTCTCCGACGAGGCGCTGCTCGCGTGGGCCTGGCGCATCCCGTTCCTGGCCTCCGCGCTGCTGGTGATCATCGGCCTGGTGATCCGGCTCAGCCTGGAGGAGTCCCCGGCGATGGTGTCGCTGCGGGCCACCGACCAGACGGTGAAGGTGCCGGTCGTCACCCTGTTCCGGGAGCACTCCAAGCTGCTGCTGCTCGGTGTCGGCGCCGCGTTCACCGTCTTCGCCATCGTCTACGCCCGTGACACCTTCGCCCTGTCCTGGGCGACCGGCGAAGTCGGCATGGACCGGCAGGACTTCCTCACCGTCATCCTCGTCGCGAGCATCGTGCAGTTCTTCGTGCAGCCGCTCGGCGCCGTGCTGGCCACCCGCTGGGGCGTCCGCAAGGCCGTCACCGTCATCCTGGCCTGCCAGATCCCGACGATCCCGGTCATGTTCGCCCTCATCGGCACCGGCAGCTTCCCGCTGGCCGTGACCGGCGCGGTCCTCGCGACCATCCCTGACGTCATGTACTACGCGATCGTCGCGGGCATGTTCGCCCAGGCCTTCCCCGCCAAGGTCCGCTACACCGGCATCTCCACGGCGTACGGGCTCGCGGGCGTGCTCGGCGGTCTGGCGCCGGTCATCCTCCAGTCGCTGCTGTCGGCCTCCGGGACGATCGTGCTGCCCGTCCTGTTCGTGGTCGTCCTCGGTCTCGTCTCGCTCGTCGCTGCCCGCGCCTTCCTCACCCTGTCGGCCAGGACCGCCGACCAGGAACAGTCGACCGAGGCGCCACCCGCCGTCGTCAACTGACCTGCCCCTACGCGTACTTCGTCTCTCGCAGTTCCGAGGAGGAACCGTGCAGCAGCACGCAGCCCACCCCCGTACCGACGACGCCCTGAACTCGCTCCTGCACCCCCGCTCCATCGCGATCCTCGGCGCCTCCGACACCCCGACCAAGCTGTCGGGGCGGCCCGTCGACTACCTCAAGCGGTTCGGGTTCACCGGACGCATCCTTCCCGTCAACGCCAAGCGCGACCAGGTGCAGGGCCTCACCGCCTACCGGGGCCTCGACGACATCGACGGGGACATCGACCTCGCCATGATCATGCTGTCGGCCGAGCAGTCCGCCGACGCCGTCCGCGCCTGCGGCCGGCGTGGCATCCCCGCCGCGATCCTGGGCGCCTCCGGCTTCGCCGAAGTGGGCGGCCGGGGCGTGGAGTTGCAGGAGGACCTGAAGGCCGCGATAGCCGAGAGCGGGGTGCGGGTCCTCGGCCCGAACTGCCTCGGCATGATCGCCTCCCGCGAGCGGGCGCTGCCCACCTTCACCTCCGCGCTCGACGAGGACGCCGACCTGGTCGAGGGCCCCATCGCCTTCCTCAGCCAGAGCGGCGCCTTCGGCGGCTTCGTGTTCAACGCCGCCCAGAACCTCGGCATCGGGATCTCCCACTACCTCAACACCGGCAACGAGGTGGACCTTTCGGTCGCCGAACTGGTCGAGGGACTGGTTCGCAGCGACGATACGAAGGTGATCCTCGCCTACCTCGAAGGTGTCACCGGCGGCCGCCGCCTGTTGGACGCCGCCCGGGAGGCACACGAGCGGGACAAGCCGATCATCGCCGTCAAGGTCGGCCGTTCCGAGGCTGGCGCCCGCGCCGCGCAGTCCCACACGGCCTCGCTCGCCGGTGAGGACGCGGTCTTCGACGGGGCGGTCGGCCAGTACGGCATCCTGCGCGTGGACGGCCCCGAGTCGATGCTGGAGGCGGCGCAGATCTTCTCGACCGGCCGCCGGGCGGCGGGGCGCAGGCTGACCTCGCTGTCCGTCTCCGGCGGCGCGGGCGCCCTGATGGCCGACGCGGCGGCGGGCCACGGCATCGAGGTCCGTGCCTGGGACGAGGAGTGGCAGCGCACCATGGCCGCCGCGATCCCCGGCTACGGGTCGCCGCGCAACCCCGTCGACCTCACCGGCACCCTGGTGGCCGAACCCGACATCCTGCGGCGCTCGTTGAAGGTGGCCGTCGAGCACCCGGGCACCGACATGATCGCCGTGCTCCTGGGCTGCGCGGACAACTGCGCGGACACCCTCATCGAGGCCCTCGACGAGGCGTACCGCTCGACCGAGAGGCCCTTCGTGGTCGTGTGGACGGGCGGCAGCGGCCGTCCCCGCACCCGCCTGCGCGAGCTGGGCATCCCCTGCTACACCGATCCCGCGCAGGCCGCCCGCGCCCTCGGTCTGCTCGCCGACTTCAGCCTGCGACCCGCCCTGCCCGCCCCCGAGCGGCCCGCCGACGTCGACACCGAGGCCGCCCGCACCGTTCTCTCCCGCGCCCGCGCCGAGGGCCGCACCCAGCTCGACGAGTACGAGTCGACGCAGCTGATCGCCGCCTACGGGGTCCGTACCGCCGCCTCGCGACTGGCCGCAACTCCGGACGAAGCGGCAGCCGTGGCCCAGGAGTTGGGCGGCCCCGTCGCCGTGAAGCTGCTGTCCGAGCGGATCGGGCACAAGAGCGACATCGGCGGCGTCCGGCTCGGACTCGACGGTGCGGACGCGGTCCGCGAGGCCGCCGCCGACGTGCTGCGCATCGCCTGCGAGGCCGGTGTGGACGACGCCCGCGTCCTCGTGCAGCGCATGGCCGACGGCGGCGGCACCGAGCTGATCGTCGGCGTCAAGAACGACCCCGTGTTCGGCCCGGTCGTGGTCACCGGGCTCGGCGGCATCCTCGTCGAGGCGCTCGCCGACAGCCGGGTGGCCGTGGCCCCCGTCGACCCGGCGGGCGCCCGCCGCATGCTGCACTCGCTGCGCGGCAGCCGCCTGTTCGGCGAGGTGCGCGGCAAACCCGCCCGCGACGTCGAGGCCGCCGCCGACACCATCGCACGGCTGTCCTGGCTGGCCGCCGACCTCGGGGACGAGCTCGCGGAGCTGGACGTCAATCCGTTGCTGCTCGGCGCGGCGGGCGAGGGGGTACTGGCCGTGGACGCGCTGGCTCACCTCACGCCCCTCAACTGACCCACCTGGAAAGGAGTTTCACGATGGAAGCCGAGGAGTTCGAGGCGGTCGTCGCCGCCGTCCACACCCTTGTACGGGAGGACGTGGTCCCGCGCGAGGACGAGATCGAGGAGACGGACGCGATCCCGGAGGACGTCCGCCGCAAGGCCGTCGAGATGGGCCTGTTCGGGTACACGCTGCCGGAGGCGTACGGCGGGCTCGGCGCGAGCCTGTCCGAGGATGTCCGGCTCGCCTTCGAGTTCGGGTACACGACGCCCGCGTTCCGCTCGATGTTCGGCACCAACAACGGCATCGCGGGCAAGGTCCTCGACAACGCGGGCACCGAGGAACAGAAGAAGCACTGGCTGCCCCGGCTCGCCGAGGGAGCGGTGGCGTCGTTCGCGCTGACGGAAGCCGAGGCGGGTTCCGACCCCTCGGGCCTGACCACGCGCGCCGTCCGTGCGGGCGACGGCTATGTCATCAACGGCAGCAAGCGGTTCATCACCAACGCCCCGCTCGCCGACCTGTTCGTGGTGTTCGCCCGCACCGGCGAGGAGGCGTCCGGGACGAAGGGCATCTCCGTGTTCCTCGTCGAGGCTGGTCTGCCGGGTGTCTCGGTCGGTCCGAAGGACGCCAAGACCGGGCAGGCGGGCGCCTGGACCGCCGAGGTGTTCTTCGACGACGTACGGGTCGACAGGTCGGCGCTCGTCGGCGGCGAGGAGGGCGCGGGCTTCGGCACGGCCATGCGGTCCCTCGTACGCGGCCGGGTGCACATCGCGGCGCTGTGCGTCGGGATGGCCGAGCGGATCCTGGAGGAGTCCGTCGCGCACGCGGCGACCAGCAAGCAGGGCGGCCGCCCCATCGGCGAGTTCCAGCTCGTGCAGGGAATGCTCGCCGAGATCCAGACGGGTGTGCTCGCGGGCCGCGCGATGGTCGTGGACGCCGCCGAGAAGTACGACTCCGGCGAGGACCGGAAGATCCGCCCGTCGGCCGCGAAGCTGTTCTGCTCCGAAATGGTGTCGAAGGCCGCCGACCTGGCCGTGCAGATCCACGGCGGCATGGGCTACATGCGCGGCACCGTCGTCGAGCGCTGCTTCCGCGACGCCCGGCTCTTCCGTATCTACGAGGGCACCAGCGAGATCCAGAAGGTCATCATCGCCAAGCAGCTCCTGCGGCAGGCCCGGTCATGATCGAGCCCGCCGTGGACATACGGTGCGAGGGCCCCGTCCACACCCTCACCCTGAACCGGCCCGCCCGCCGCAACGCCCTCGACCTCGCCGACCGGCGCGAACTCCTCGCCGGGCTGCGGGAGTCCGAGCGCGACCCGGAGTGCCGGGCGATCGTGCTGGCCGGTGCGGGCGAGGTGTTCTGCGCGGGCGGTGACATCCGCTCCATGTCGCAGGACCCGGACGTCGCCCGCGAACGCCTCGCCGTGGTGGGCGATGTGGCCCGCGCCCTGGTGTGCTCGGCGAAGCCGGTGGTCGCCGCGGTGCGCGGCGGCGCGTACGGCCTCGGCCTGGGGCTCGCCGCAGCCTGTGACTACGTCGTGGCCGCCGACGACGCCCGGTTCGCGGCCTCCTTCGCCAAGATCGGGCTCACCGCCGACTCCGGCCTGAGCTGGAGCCTCGCGCAGCGCGTCGGCCCCGCCCGCGCCAAGGAGATCATCCTCTTCGCCGAGGACCTGAACGCCGCCGAGGCCCAGCGGATCGGCCTGGTCAGCGAGATCGTCGCGGCCGAGAAGGTGGCCGCGCGGGCGCGGGAGCGGGCGGAGCGGCTCGCCGCCGCGTCCCCCGCCATGGTCGCCGCCACGAAGCGGATCTTCGCGCAGGAGGCGCAGGATCTCGACGCGGTCCTCGACGCGGAGGCCGAGGCGCAGGTCGCACTGCTCGCCGGGGAGGGCTTCGCGGAGGGCCGGGCGGCCTTTCTGGAGCGCCGCCGCCCGGTCTTCCCGGCGTGAGCCCCACCCCGTACGCGTACGAAGCGAGAGGAGAACACATGCCTCACCCGACGGCGTCCCGCTCCCGCCCCCTTGAGGGCATGCGGATCGTCGAGCTCTCCAGCTACGTGGCCAGCCCGCTCGGCGGCATGACCCTCGCGCAGTTGGGCGCCGACGTCATCCGCGTCGAGCCGCTGAACGGCGCCCCGGACCGTACCCGGCACCCGCTCGCCGACAGCGGGACGAGCCTGTACTGGTCCGGCCTGAACAAGGGCAAGCGGGCCGTCGAGGTCGACATGCGCGACGAGGAGGGGCGCGAGCTGATCGCGGCCCTGGCCACCGGCGGCGGCGCGGGCGGCGGCATCGTGCTCGCGAACTCCGAACGCCACCAGGACCTTTCGTACGAGGCCCTGGCCGCCCGCCGCCCCGACCTGATCCATGTGCTGCTCACGGGCCGCCGGGACGGGTCGGCCGCCGTCGACTACACCGTGCAGGCCGCCACGGGCTTTCCGCAGCTCACCGGCCCGGAGAGCACGCCCGACCCGGTCAACCACCTGATGCCCGCCTGGGACGTCGCCGCCGGGCTGTACCTCGCCGTCGGACTGCTCGCCGCCGAACGCCACCGGCTGCGTACGGGTGCGGGCCAGCAGGTCCGTGTCGCCCTGGAGGACGTGGCGCTGGCGACGGCCGGGAACCTCGGGTACCTCGCCGAGGCCCAGCTGGGTGCCGCTCCACGCGCCCGCGGCGGGAACTACGTCTACGGCACCTTCGGCCGCGACTTCGCCACCGCCGACGGCGGCCGCCTCATGGTCGTCGCCCTCACCGAACGGCACTGGCGTGGGCTGCTCGGTGTCACCGGGCTGACCGACGCGGTCGACGCCGTCGGCCGTGCGCTCGGCGCCGACCTCTCCGACGAGTTCGAGCGCTACACCCACCGCAAGGTACTCGGCGAACTGCTCGCCGGCTGGTTCGCGGCACGCACCCTCGCCGAGGCACAGGAGGCGCTCGCCCGCACCCGCGTGCTGTGGTCCACGTACCGCACATTCGCCGACCTGGCCGCCGACGACGCCCAACTGCTGCGCGCGCACCCGCTGATGGCACGCGTCGACCAGTCCGGTGTGCCCGCGCACTGGGCACCCGGCTCGCCCGTCGTCATGGCCGACACCCAGTCCACGCCGGAGCCCTCGCCCACGGTCGGCCAGCACACCGAAGACGTACTTCGCGACGAACTCGGGCTCGGGGACGCCGAGTTGGAGAAGCTGGGCGAGGCGGGTGTCATCCGTCCCCCTCGCCGGCCCGCGCGCCCGTTCACCACCACCATCGGAAGCTGAGGACATTCATGGCACTACTGGCCGACAGGACCGCGGTCATCACGGGCGGCGCCCAGGGCATCGGGCTCGCCATCGCCAAGGCGTACGTACGCGAGGGCGCGAAGGTCGTGCTCGGCGACCTCAACCTCGACGCGGCCGAGACCGCCGCCAAGGAACTCGGCGGGCCCTCCCTCGCACACGCCATACGCTGCGACATCACCGAGGCCGCCCAGGTGGACACACTGATCCGGGCGGCGATCGACACCTTCGGCTCCCTCGACATCATGGTCAACAACGCCGGCATCACCCGCGATGCCACCATGCGCACCATGACCGAGGACCAGTTCGACCAGGTCATCGACGTGCACCTCAAAGGCACCTGGAACGGCACCCGCAAGGCCGCCGCCGTGATGCGCGAGCAAAAACGCGGCGCGATCGTCAACATCTCCTCGCTCTCCGGCAAGGTCGGCATGGTCGGGCAGACCAACTACTCCGCGGCCAAGGCCGGCATCGTCGGCCTGTCGAAGGCCGCCGCCAAGGAGATGGCCCACCATGGTGTGCGCGTCAACGCGATCCAGCCGGGCCTCATCCGCAGCGCCATGACCGAGGCGATGCCGGAGAGGGCCTGGGACCAGAAGATGGCCGAGATCCCGATGCGGCGCGCGGGCGAGGTCGAGGAGGTCGCGTCCGTGGCCCTCTTCCTGGCTTCGGACCTGTCGTCGTACATGACCGGGACCGTGCTGGAGGTGACGGGCGGCCGTTTCATGTGAGTTGGGGCCGGTGGCCCGGCCATCAGCCCGTCCCCGTACATCCGCACCCGTCAGGAGCACCCCATGCGTGAAGCCGTCGTCTGTGAACCCGTCCGTACCCCCATCGGCCGCTACGGCGGCATGTTCACGTCGCTGACCGCCGTCGACCTCGGCGTCGCCGCCCTCAAGGGCCTCCTCGAACGGACAGGGCTCAACCCCGAGGTCATCGAGGACGTCGTCCTCGGGCACTGCAACGGCAACAGCGAAGCCCCCGCCATCGGCCGCGTCGTCGCCCTGGACGCGGGCCTGCCGGTGACCGTTCCCGGGCTCCACCTCGACCGCCGCTGCGGCTCAGGCCTCCAGGCCGTGCTGTACGCCGCCCAGCAGGTGCAGACCGGCGCGCACGAGGTCGTCGTGGCGGGCGGCACGGAGTCCATGAGCAACGCGGCGTTCTACTCGACCGACATGCGCTGGGGCGCGAAGGGCGCCGCCATCCAGCTGCACGACGGCCTCGCGCGCGCCCGCTCCACCGCCGGTGGCCGCCACTATCCGGTGCCCGGCGGCATGTTGGAGACGGCCGAGAACCTGCGCCGCGAGTACGCCATCCGCCGCGAGGAGCAGGACCGTCTCGCGCTCGCCTCCCACCAGCGCGCCGTGCGGGCGCAGGAGGACGGCACCCTCGCCGAGGAGATCGTGCCGGTGACGGTGCCGGGGCGCCGCCGCGGCGACGAAGGAGTGGTCGTCGACACCGACGAACACCCGCGCGCCGACACCTCGTTGGAGTCCCTCGGTCGCCTCAAGCCGATCCTGCGCCACTCCGACCCGGAGGCCACGGTCACCGCGGGCAACGCGAGCGGGCAGAACGACGCGGCGGCGATGTGTGTGGTCACCACCCCTGAGCGCGCCCAGCAGTTGGGGCTGCGGCCGCTCGTACGGCTGGTGTCGTGGGGTGTGGCGGGTGTGCCGCCGAGGACGATGGGCATCGGGCCCGTCCCGGCGAGCGCGGTGGCCCTGGACCGGGCCGGGCTCAGCCTCTCCGACATGGACCTGATCGAGCTGAACGAGGCGTTCGCGGCGCAGGCGCTCGCCGTGATGCGCGAATGGGGGTTCGGCGAGAAGGACCTGGAGCGCACCAACGTGCACGGCTCCGGCATCTCGCTCGGCCATCCGGTCGGCGCGACCGGTGTGCGGATGCTCGCCACACTGTCGCGCGAACTGCACCGCCGCGAGGCCCGGTACGGCCTGGAGACCATGTGCATCGGCGGCGGCCAGGGCCTGGCGGCGGTGTTCGAGCGGGTGGCGTCGTGACCACGGCGCTGGCGCGGGCGACGGCGCTGGTCGAGGCGCTGGAGGAGGTGGTGGCCAAGGCCTCCGCCCGGCTCGCCGCGGCGCCCGCGACGGACGACGACCAGACCGTCCCGTACGACATCGCCTCGGTGTCGTCGGCGGTCGCCGCCGCCCGCCACCTCCTCGACCTGGGGCCGCACAGCGACACCGAGGCCGACCTGGCACTGCTCTTCGCCGCGGACACGGCGGCCGATCTGACGGGACGTATCGCCGGTCGCGAGGCGCTGTGGGGCGCGGACGGGACGCGGGGGCTGGGCGCGGTCGCCGAGCAGATCGCGGCCGGGCGGGCGCCCGCGTTCCTCGACGCGGTCGCCGAACGTGTGCTGGCCGCCGGCGGGGAGGCGGCCCCGCGCCACCTCCCCGCCGAACTGCAGCTGGTGCGGGCCACGTTCCGGGACTTCGCCGAGGCGAAGGTGAAGCCGGTCGCCAACCGCATTCACGCGGGCGACGAGGACATCCCGGCCGACATCGTCGACGGCCTCTCGGAGATGGGCTGCTTCGGCCTGTCGATCCCCTCCGAGTACGGCGGCTTCGCCGAGGGCGGCGCGGACGAATTGCTCAGCATGGTCGTGGTGACGGAGGAGCTGTCACGGGCCTCGCTCGGCGCCGCGGGCTCGCTGATCACCCGGCCCGAGATCATCGGTACGGCGATCGCGCGCGGCGGCACCGAGGAGCAGCGGCGGCGCTGGCTGCCCCGCATCGCGACCGGCGAGAAGCTGTGCGCCGTCGCCGTCACCGAGCCCAACCACGGCTCGGACGTCGGCGGCATCACGACGACCGCCGTGCGCGACGGCGAGGACTGGGTCCTCAACGGCGTCAAGACGTGGTGCACCTTCGCGGGGCGCGCCAACTACCTTCTGGTACTTGCCCGTTCACACCCGGACCGTACGGCGGGCCACCGCGGGCTGTCCCTGTTCGTGGTCGAGAAGCCCTCCTTCCCCGGCCACGAGTGGGAGGTCACGCAGGACGGCGGCGGCACGGCGTCCGGCCGCGCGATCCGCACGCTCGGCTACCGCGGCATGCACTCGTACGAGGTCACCTTCGACGGCTTCCGGGTCCCGGCGGAGAACCTCATCGGCGCCGAAGAGGGCCTGGGCCGCGGCTTCTACCTCCAGATGCAGGCCTTCGCCAACGCCCGCCTGCAGACGGCGGCCCGCGCGGTCGGCGTCATGCAGTCGGCCCTGGAACTCGCCCTTGAGCACGCGCGGCAACGCCCCGTCTTCGGCCACCCGCTCACCGACTTCCAGCTCACCCGCGCCAAACTCGCCCGCATGGCGGCGCACATCGCGGCGTGCCGCGCCTTCACCGCGTCGGCCGCGCGGGCCATCACGGCGGGCGACGGCGTCCTGGCCGCCGCCCAGGTCAAACAACTGGCGTGCCGGGCGGCCGAGTGGGTCACCCGCGAGGCCCAGCAACTGCACGGCGGTTACGGCTACGCCGAGGAGTACGCGGTGTCCCGCCTCTTCGTCGACGCCCGCGTCCTGTCGATCTTCGAGGGGGCGGACGAGGTGCTGGCGCTGCGGGTGATCGCGCGGCAGTTGGCGAAGAGGGGGTGACGAGGTCTGATCCCCTCGCGGCCGTCGCCCTCATGGCCGGCCTCCCGCCACTGGCCCTGCCCGGGGCCCGCAAGCCATAGACCACGCTTATGGGTCCATAGGGAACGAGCCGCTAGCGGCCCGCACGCGACGCGCCGACGCTGAGAACATGACGACAACCGACACAGCAGTCAGCGCACGGCCCGGGGTGGTCAAGCCGACGTCGGCCGAATTCATGGAGGACACCGGTACCGGGCTCGACTTCGGTACGCGGGCGGACCGGATGCCGGGCCATCTCACCCCCAACGACCACTTCTTCGTCCGCAGCCACTCCCCCACGCCCCGGATCGACGCCGAGCAGTGGTCCCTGCGCATCGACGGGGATGCCGTCCGGTCGCCCGTCACCTTCGGTTACGACGATCTGTGGCGGGCGTTTCCGCTGGTCTCCGTCACGCGCACGATCGAGTGCGCGGGCAATCGGCGGGTGCTGTTCGGCAAGCAGCACGGGCAGCGCATCGCCGGTACGCCGTGGGGCCGCGGTGCGGTGAGCACCGCCGAGTGGACCGGCGTACGGCTCCGTGACCTGCTGGAGGCGGCGGGTGTGACCGGGGACGCGCACGACGTCATGCCGGTGGCCCTGGACGCGTGCGGGGCCCGCCGTCCGATGCCCCTGGGCAAGGCGATGGCCGACGACACACTCCTCGCCCTGGCCATGAACGGCGAGCCGCTGCCGCCGGACCACGGCTTCCCGGCCCGCGTCGTCGTCTCCGGCTGGCTGGGCGCGGCCAGCATCAAGTGGGTCGGCCGCATCGAGGTGTCGCGCAAGCAGATCCACGTCCCCTGGAACACCGAGGACTACGTCCTCATCGGCCCGGAACACCCGGCACACGGCCCCGTCCTGGGCACCCCCATCAACGAACTCCCGGTGACCAGCCTGGTGGAACTCGACTGGCCCGCCCACCTGAAGCCGGAGCCCCAGCTCGTACGGGGACGGTCCTTCGCCGGTGAGCAGCGCGTCGCCTCCGTGGCGTACAGCATCGACCGCGGGCCCTGGCGCGAGGCCCGGCTCACCGGCTCCCGGGAGGCGGGTGCCTGGACCCGCTGGCACTTCGACTGGACTCCTGACCCGGGCGAACACACCATCTCCGTCCGCGCCACGGACGACACCGGGCGCACCCAGCCGGCGCACGTCCCGTGGAACCGCCTCGGCTACCTCAACAACCAGATCCTGGAGCATCCGGTGCGGGTCGCCGAGGCGGTCACCGGCTGACTCGGTGCGGGGCGGCTACTTCTTGGGCAGCCAGCGCAGGGCCGCCGCGCCCAGGGCGAGGTGCAGGGCGCTCGCGACCAGCGCCACGACGTGCAGTCCGGCCAGGAAGGCCGCCTTGGCGTCCGCCTGGGCCGCGGCGTCGGCACCGGCCTTGAGGGTCTCGTCGAGGGTGGGCGCGAGGCCGGGGCCCTGGAGGCGGAAGACGAGGGCGGCCAGCGAGCCGAGGAGGGCGATGCCCAGCGCGTTGCCGATCTCGTTGCTGGTCTCGGCGATGGCGCCCGCCGCTCCGGCGCGCTCCGCGGGGACCGCGCCGACCGCGGTGTCGGCGACCACGGCGAAGGAGATGCCGTAGCCGATCCCGGCGACGGCCGTCGAGGCGACGTACCAGCCGATGCCGCCGGTGACGGTGGTGGCGAGCAGGGCGAGCAGCCCGGCCGCGATGGCGAAGTGCCCGGTGACCAGAACCTTCCGCTTGCCGACGCGGTCGACGACGGCGGGCACGACCACCGAGGTGACGGTGAGCACGGCCGCCCCGGGCAGCGCGAGCAGGGCGGCCCCGAGGACGTCGATGCCGAGGACGGACTGCAGGTGGACGCCGGTCAGATAGGCGGCGGCCGACCAGGCGGCCAGCGGGAGCAGACCGGTGATGATCGCGACGGTGAAGACGCGGTCCCGGAACAGCGAGAAGTCGATCAGTGGCTCGTCGAGCACCCGCTGCCGGTACGTGAACCAGGCGAGCAGCACGACCCCTACGGCCACGGAGACCACCGGCAGCACGGCGAGGCCCTCGGCGGCGAGGTGCTTGAGCCCGTAGATCGCGGACAGCAGTCCGGCGGCGGACGCGGCCACGCTGGGCACGTCGACACGGCCCGTCCGCGCGGCCCGTACCTCGCCCAGCAGGACCGGTGCGACGACCAGGAACAGCGCGACGACGGGCAGGTTCACCAGGAACACCGAACCCCACCAGAAGCGCTCCAGGAGCAGCCCGCCCGCGACGGGTCCCACCGCGAACCCCGCGGCGAACGTCGCCGCGAAGATCCCGATCGCCCTCGCCCTCGTCCGTGTGTCGGGGAACAGCTCGCTGAGCACGGCGAGCGCCGAGGGCAGGAGGGTCGCGCCCGCGACACCCATCAACACCCGGAAGGTGATGAGGAGTTCCGGCGTCGGCGCGAGGGCGGCGGCAGCGGAGGCGAGGCCGAAGACGGCGGTGCCCAGCATCAGCAGGCGCAGCCGCCCGTACCGGTCTCCGATATTGCCGAAGGCGATCAGCAGGGAGCCGACCGCGAAGCCGTAGCCGTCGAGGATCCACAGTGCCTGGCCCGCGCTCGGCTCGAGCGCCCGGGACAGGCTCGGCATGGCGAGGAAGAGGATCGAGCCGTCCATCGAGACCAGGAGGACGGGGCCGAGGACCGCGAGGAGGCCGAGCCAGGAACGCAGGCCGGTGCGCCGGGACGGTGCCGTGTCCCGCGGGGGTGTCTGTGTCGTCGTCATGGCCACCACGTTCGGCGCCGGTCACGGCGGCAGCCATCCCACTGGCGTGGGTACACCTCGCGGGTACACCCTCCGGTCCCCCGTTTCCCTCCTCGGCGGCCTACCGTCTGAGGCATGGAGAGCATGGGAGCGTTCCTCAAGAACCGCCGCGACCGGGTCACACCCGACGACGTGGGCCTGCGCACGTACGGCACCTCGCGGCGGGTCCCAGGTCTGCGGCGCGAGGAACTGGCCCAGCTCGCGGGCGTCAGCGCCGGCTACTACACGCGGCTGGAGCAGGGGCTCGCCGAGTCCGCGTCGGAGCAGGTCCTCGACGCGCTGGCGCGGGTGCTGCGGCTCGACGACGTGGAGAGCGCCCATCTGCACAACCTCGCCCGCAGGACCGGGCGTTCGCGGCTCGTCGAACCCCCGGCCGAGACACCGGACGCCCGTGTCCTCGCGCTCCTCGCCGCCATCGACGAGGCCACCCCGGCGGTGATCCTCGGCCGGCGCGGCGACATCCTGGACTGGAACCGCGCAGGTCACGCCCTGTTCGGGCAGGACGCCGACTTCGACGCACCCCGGGACCCGGACCGCCGCCCTTCGGTGGTCCGCGGATTCTTCCTGGACCCCGAGGCGCGCGACTTCCACCACAACTGGGCCGAGCTCGCCGAGATCCACGTCGGCTATCTGCGGCTCACGGCGGGCCGCTACCCCACCGACGCACGGCTCGCCGCGCTGCTCGGCGAGATCATGATGGGCAGCGACGCGTTCGCCGAGCTGTTCGCCGCGGGCCACGTCCGCGACTGCACGACCGCGCCCATGCACCTCCAGCACCCGCGGGCGGGCGCCCTCAGCGTCACGTACCAGGTCTGGCTCCAGCCCGACAACCCCGACCACCGCCTGGAGTTGTACACCCCCAACGACCCGGGCTCGGCGAACGCGCTGCGTGAACTGCTCGACGCGCGGCCGGGCGGGCGATAGCGACGCCCTATACCCGGTGCGCGAGCTCCGTCCCCGAGGCCAGCCGCCGTGCGTTGTCCGCCGCGATCGCCACGCAGCGCTCCAGTGTCTCGGCGGTCAGCCAGGCCAGGTGAGGTGTCACGACCACGTTGGGCAGGGTGAGCAGCGGGTTGTCCGGGGCGACGGGTTCCTGGGCGAACACGTCGAGTCCGGCCGCCCCGAGGCGCCCGCTCCGGAGGGCGTCGACGAGGGCCGGTTCGTCGACGAGGGCGCCGCGGGCCGTGTTGACGAGGACGGCGCCCGGTTTCAGCAGGCCGATGCGGCGGGCGTCGAGCAGCCCTTCGGTGTGTTCGGTGAGCGGCAGGTGCAGCGATACGACATCGGACTCGGCGAGCAGCTCGTCCAGGGGGCGCCAGGGTGTCCCGGCGTCCGTGCCGCCGCCGGAGCGGTCGTGGCGCAGGACCCGGGCGCCGAGCGCGCCGAGCACCGGGGCGAGGCGGCGGGCGACCTGGCCGTAGCCGATCAACCCGACGGTACGGAACCCGAGTTCGCCCAGGTGCTCGGCCTGCGCGGTCTCCAGGGGCCAGCCGTGGCCGGCCCGGGTGGCCGCGTCGAGCGGGACCACGCGGCGCAGCGCGGCGAGCAGCAGCGCGAGGGTGGCCTCGGTGACCGCCTGGGCGTTGGCGCCGGGCATGTTGGCGACGGTCACGTTCCGCGCGCGGGCCCGCTCCAGGTCGATCGTGTTGACTCCGGTGCCGAGCTTCTGGATCAGCCGCAGCCGGGGCGCGCGCTCCAGGTCGGCGGCGGTGACGGGGCGCAGGACGTGCCAGAGCACCTCCGTGTCGGGCAGCAGCTCGGCGAGCCGTGTCTCGTCGTCCTCCGCACACCAGCGCACGTCGAGCCCGTCGAGGTGGCGGGCGAGGCGGGTGCGCAGGGCGGGCGGCGGGTCCAGGTGGGCGAGGATCCGGATCGGGGTGTCGCCGGTGTGCGGTGTGGTCATGCCAGGCCTCCCGCCGTGGCAGCGTCGGCCGGGCCGGGGGGCGTCGCACCGCGCCGGGCGAGTCCGAGCCCGCCCCAGCCGACGGCGAGGTGTGCGACGGAGGTGTCCTCGGGCGCCCGTCTCGACCTCGACAGCTCGTACATCCCTGAACCCCTCATGACAGGACGACAGTTCAGCAATTCTGAACCTGACGTTATATTCAGGAAACGGGCGAGGGCAAGACCACGCCGGACGTCTCCGGCGCGGCCGTCGACTCCCGTACGACCAGTTGTGTCGCCAGTTCCACGCGATGCGTGTCGGGCTGCTCGCCGCGTGCCTGGCGCAGGACGGCGCGCAGGGCCGCCCGGCCCATCTCCTGCAGGGGCTGGGCGACGGAGGTGAGTGCCGGGACGGAGTCGCGGGCGAGGGCCGTGCCGTCGAAGCCGACGAGGCTGAGGTCCTCCGGCACCCGGACGCCGCGCCTGCGGGCCTCGCGCAGGACACCGACGGCGATGGCGTCGTTGCCCGCGAAGATCGCGGTCGGCGGGTGGGTGCGGGACAGCAGCGCCGCCAGCCCCTCGATGCCGTACTCGGCGCGGAAGCGGCCGTGCAGGACGAGGCCGGGGTCGGCCTCGATGCCGTGCGAGGCGAGCGCGGACAGGTGGCCGTGCAGGCGCGCCTGGTTGCACTCGATCGCCTCCGGGCCGCCGAGGTAGCCGATGCGGCGGTGGCCGAGGCCCAGGAGGTGTTCGGTGGCGGCCTTGCCGCCCGCCCAGTTGGCGGCTCCGACACTGACGACGTCGGCGGGCGGCGGGTTGTAGGAGTCGATGACGACGACGGGGATCTGCCGGCGCAGGAGGGCGGAGAGGCCGGGCTCGCCGTAGGCGGAGGTCACGACGATGACTCCGGCGCGGCCCTCGTTGATGATGCGCTGCGCCTTGCGGTCGAGGCCGGGTTCGGCGGCGCGCCGCCGTCCGGTGGTGCTGACGACGACCTCGACGCCGGTGCTCGCGGCGTGGTCGAGGATGCCGTTGAGCAGCGCCGAGGGGTACGCGGAGTCGACCGTGTCGAAGGCGACCTCGACGACGTCGGGTCCTGCGGGCCCCCTGCGCTGGGACGGCGAGCGGTACCCGGCCTCCTCCAGCGCGGTCAGCACCTTCGCACGGGTCTCGTCGGACACGTCGGCCCGGCCGTTGACGACCTTGGACACCGTGGCCGTGGAGACTCCGGTGCCGCGTGCGATGGCGGCCAGGGTCGGCTTCGCCGAGGAGGGCGGAAGTGGCACGGGGCCTCCTGGTTCACGAAACATTTTCGGTCACGGCAGCGTGCTGTGCGGGGCGGCCGACGTCAACCCCGAGCGCCAAATCCCTCCGCCGCACGCCCTCTTGACCTCCCCCGTCGCCACTTCTACGGTTCCTGAGTCGCGAACCATCCTCGAAACTTTTCGACCCTTGCAGCAGAGGAGTCCAGTGACGACCACCGCCAAGAAGGCACTCGTCGTACGCGGCGGCTGGGACGGGCACCAGCCCGTCGAGGCCACCGACCTGTTCATCCCGCATCTCAGGGCCCACGGCTACGAGGTACGCGTCGAGGACTCGCCCAAGGTGTACGCCGACGCCGCGTACATGGCCGGCGTGGACCTGGTGATGCAGTGCATGACGATGTCCACGATCGAGCGCGAGGAGTTCGCGGGGCTGCGGGCGGCCGTCGAGAACGGCACCGGGCTCGCCGGCTGGCACGGCGGGATCGCCGACTCCTACCGGAACACCGCGGACTATCTGCACCTCATCGGCGGCCAGTTCGCCTGCCACCCCGGCAAGCACCCGGACGAGCGCAAGGGCGAGCAGGCGGACAACTACGTCCCGTACACCGTGAACATGCTCGCCGCCGCGGCCGATCACCCCATCACCGAGGGCATCGAGGACTTCGACCTCGTCACCGAGCAGTACTGGGTCCTCGCGGACGACTACATCGACGTGCTCGCCACCACCACGCAGAAGATCCGCGCCTGGGACCCGTGGCACCGGGAGGTCACCTCGCCGGCCATCTGGACCCGCAGGTGGGGCAAGGGCCGCGTCTTCGTGTGCACACCGGGCCACCACGTCGAGGACCTGGAGCATCCGAGTGTGCGCACCATCGTGGAGAGGGGCCTGCTGTGGGCGAGCCGGTGAAGGCGGGTGAGCCGGTGAAGGTGAGTGAGCCAGTGAAGGCGGGTCAGCCGATGAACGTCGGCATCGTCGGGTGCGGGACCATCGTGGGCCAGTATCTGGCCACCCTGCGCGGGCTTCAGGGCGTCAGGCTCGTCGCCGTCGCCGACCTGGACGCCGAGCGGGCGCGCGCGGTCGCGAAGGAGTGGGGCGGGGACGTCCGCGCGGTCACCGTCGACGAGTTGCTCGCCGCCGAGGACGTGGACCTCGTCCTGAACCTCACCGTCCCCGCCGCGCACGCCGAGGTGGCCCTCAAGGCGATCGCGGCCGGCAAGCACGTGTACGGCGAGAAGCCCCTCGCGGCCACCACGCACGAGGCCCGCCAGGTGTTGCGGGCCGCCCAACAGGCCGGGGTCAGCGTCGGCTGCGCGCCGGACACCGTCCTCGGCACCGGCATCCAGACCGCCCGCAAGGCCATCGACGACGGGCTCATCGGCCGCCCCGTCGCGGCGACGGCGACGATGGTGACACCGGGCCACGAACGCTGGCACCCCGACCCGGACTTCTACTACGCGCCGGGCGGCGGGCCGCTCCTCGACATGGGCCCGTACTACGTCACGGCCCTGGTCACCCTCCTCGGTCCGGTCGCCTCGGTGATCGGGGCCGCGAGCCACACCCGTTCCGAGCGGGAGATCGGCAGCGGTCCGCGGGCCGGTGAGCGGGTGCCGGTCTCGGTCGACACACATGTCACGGGGGTCCTCGTCCACGAGTCGGGCGCGCTGTCGACGCTCGTGGTGAGCTTCGACGCGGTCGCGACCCACTCCGCGAACATCGAGGTTCACGGGCCGCTCGGCTCCCTGGCGGTGCCCGACCCGAACCACTTCGACGGGGACACACGCGTGTTCCGTCTCGGCGCCGACACATGGGAGGCCCTCCCCGTCTCGGCCGGTTACGTCGCCTCCGGCCGCGGCTACGGCATCGCCGACCTGGCCGCCACACCCCCGGCGCACGAGCCACGTGCGTCGGGCACGCTCGCGTACCACGTCCTGGACATCATGGAGTCCCTGCTCGCCTCGGCGGCGAGCGGCGCCGCCGTCCCGGTCTCCAGTCGTGCCGCGCGTCCGGACGCGGTCCCGCTCACGAACCTGTCCCCGACGGGAGCCTGAGGGCAGGCCCTGGAGACGGCAACGGCGACGGTTCCGGGAGCACGGACGCCCAGGCGAACGGCGGGTCGGGCAGCTCGCGCCGCAGCACCGCGGCGGCCTCGGACTGGAACAGTGCGAGCGACGACCGGTGTTGATGGTGCGTCAGCCCGTCGCCGTCCGCCTGCACATGCAGCACGGAGTGCCCGAACCTCTCGTGGTAGCGGTGCACCTTCTCGACGACCTGCCCCGGGCTGCCGATCAAGGCCGAACTGCGCTCGACGAAGTCCTCCACGGTCTCGAAGACCACCGGGAGCCCGGACCGCCGCTGGAACGCCAGCGTCGCCTCGAAGATCGGCCGGTAGACCTTCACCGCCTCCTGGGAGGTGCGGGCCACGAAGAGACCGGCCGTACCGGCGCCGACGGCGAGCTTCGCCGGGTCGTGGCCGTAGTGCTCCCAGCGCTCGCGGTAGTGGCGGATCAGCTCGGCGTACGGCTCGATCGGGTTGGTGACGTTCGCCGAGAACAGCGGGTCGCCGTAACGGGCCGCGAGCTCCACCGATTCCTTGCTGGTGGCGCTGCCGTGCCAGACCCGGACCGGCCGCTGGTACGGCCGCGGCCACACCTCGGCGTCCGTCAGCGGCGGCCGGAACCGGGTCGCCGCGGTGACCTTGTCCTGCCGCCAGAGCTTCCGGAACACCTCGTAGCTCTCGGCGTTGCGGTCCCACTGTTCCTCGGGCGTGACGTGGAACAGCTCGCGCTGGGCGGTCCCGTTGCCCTTGCCGATGATCAGGTCGAGGCGTCCCTCGGACAGGTGGTCGAGCGTGGCGTAGTCCTCGTAGGCGCGCACGGGGTCCAGGAGGCTGAGCGTGGTGACCGCCGTGAACAGGCGGATGCGCCTGGTCAGCGCGGCGATGTGGCTGAGCACGACGGTCGGCGACGAGGAGATGAACGGCCGCTCGTGCCGCTCCCCCACACCGAATCCGTCGAACCCCAATTCCTCCGCGAGCACGGCGTGTTCGAGCACCTCGCGGAACCGTTCGTGGGTCGACTTCCACACACCCGTGACCGGGTCGGGCCGGTGCGTGATCAGGGTGATGGCGAGGAACTTCACGCCGCCACCTGCTCACCGCGTACGTCGTGGGTGGAGCCGGCGGAAGCGGCGGTGCCGGCAGGGGGCGCGGCAGATGCGGGCATGACGGGTTCGGGCACGGCGGGTTCGGGCATGGCGGACCTCATGATCTACGAGAGGGGGCGCGGAGGCGCACGGGACCCCCGGCAACCGGGGGCCTACGCACTCAACAGGGCGCAGGCGAAGGACAGTTCGGTGCCGGGACGGGGCGGCGAGTGATCAGCCGGGGAACCGACACAGTGCGGCAGCGACGCGGACGAGGTCCACGGTGCGGCGACGCGTCAGAGGCTCCAGCGGTGACATGGCGCGATGCAAACACGCGGGGCGTGAGGGTGTCAACGGCGCCTGTGCGGAGGCCGGCCGTCGGCGCGTTCCCGGTCCGCCGGGCGCCGCACTGACATCATGGCGCCGGTACGGCGGAGGACAAACCACGGGGGCATGGAATGCGTGACGGCAAGGTCGCGATCGTAGGCGGAAGCATCGCAGGGTGTGCGGCGGCGCTCGCGCTGCGGCGGGGCGGGGCAGGCGAGGTCACCGTGTACGAGCGCGCGTCGGGCCGCCTGGCCGACCGCGGCGTGGGCCTCGCCATGCACAACGCCCGTTACGCGGAGCTGGAGTCGGCCGGCCTCGTCGACGCGTCGATGCCGTGGCACCAGGTCACCCGCCGACGCTGGTACGTGCGCGACGGCGCGGGGGCGAACGGCCCGCTGGGCCGGGAGCTGGCCGTGATGCCGTTCCCGTTCCGCACGTACAACTGGGGCCCGCTCTGGCGGGAGTTGCGGCGACGGGTGCCTCAGGAGGCCGACTTCCGGCACGGTTCGGCCGTCGAGGCGGTCGAGGTGACGACACGCGGTGCCGAGGTGCACGCGGCCGGGCGCACCGACCGCTACGACGTGGTGATCGGCGCGGACGGCTACCGCTCGGCGGTCCGCGCGGCCGTGCACCCCGAGGTCGGGCCGGGGTATGCCGGTTACCTGGCCTGGCGCGGCGCGTACCCGACGGAACGGCTGCGCGATGCCGGGCTGTGGCCCGAGGACGAGTGCGCGTACGTCGTCTTCCCGGGCGGCCATCTGATCGGGTACCGCATCCCGGACCCCGCCACCGGCGGCCTCCGGGTCAACTGGGTGCTCTACACGGCTCCGCCGCCCGGCCTCGACCAGGGCCTGGAGACACCCACCACCTTGCACCCCGGCACGGCGGGCGACGGGCTGCGCGCCCATCTCGCGTACGTCGCCGACGAGTTGCTGCCCGACTTCTGGGGCGACCTGGTGCGGGAGACGACGTACGACGAGCTGTTCCTGCAACCCCTCTACGACTTCACGGCGCCGCGTTACGCGGTAGACAGGGCGCTGCTCATGGGCGACGCCGCCACGGTCGCCCGGCCACACACGGGCGCCGGCGCCGTCAAGGCACTGCAGGACGCGACCGCCCTCCAGTCGGCGCTGACCTCCGCGTCGACCTGGCCCGAGGCCCTCTCCGCGTACGACACCGACCGCGCGCCCACCGGCCGGGTCATGGTCGACCTGGGGCGGCGGCTCGGCCGGAGCCTGGTCCAACAGACGCCGGACTGGCAGGCCCTCGACCAGGCAGGGCTGGAGACCTGGTGGCAACAGGCGGACGGGACAGGGGCGTTCGGCGGACGACAGCTCGGCGGCTCGACCACCTGATCGCCCGGCCGTCAGCCGAGCAGGCGGTCGACCAGGCATGTGGGCACACATTTCGGGCATCCGCGCAGTAGCGGCACCCGCCGGACAGCACACCCCGACGTGGCGCCGACAGGCGTGGGGGAGGGAAGCTCCCCTTCCCTCCCCCACGCGACGCCCTGCACGGGGCGGAGAGTGCGGGAGGCCGCTCCGCTCAGCACGTGACAGGGCATGAGCTGGAGCCGCCCATGGTCGGCGACGCGGCCCCAGCGGCCCATGGTCTGCAGGTCTGCAGGTCTGCACAAAGGGGCCCAGGGACAGGGGGCCGTGGCGGCGCTTCGGCGACCGCTGCCATCGAACGTACAACCGTTACCCGGAGTCCGTCAGGCCGTCCGCGCGAGAACCTCCCGTACGTCGCGCGCGGCGGCCGGGACCGGGCGAGTCACCGGCCGGGCGTGTCACCGTGGGACTCGAGCACCGTCGAGAGAGTGGCGGCGAGGAGCCCGCGGCCCTCGGCGTCGAGCCCCCGCAACAGGCGGTCCTCGTTGGCCAGGTGAAGGGGAAGGACCCGGTCGATCACCTCGAGCCCGTGCGGAGTGAGGCGGATCCTGACGGACCGGCGGTCGGCGGCGTCGGGCACGCGCGTGACCAGATCCTTGGCGGCCATGCGGTCGACGCGCAGGGTGATCGCCCCGGTGGTGACGAGCGAGGACCTGAGGAAGGTCTTCGCGGTCAGCTCGAAGGGCTCCCCGGAGCGGCGCAGCGTGGAGAGGATGTCGAACTCGCCCGGCTCCAGGCCGTGCCCGGCGAGAAAGTCCTTGATCTCCTTGTCCCACAGCCGGGACAGCCGCATGACCCGGCCCACGACGCCGATCGGCGAGAAGTCGAGGTCGGGGCACTCCCGACGCCACTGCTCAAGCACCGACTCCACCGCATCCGCCATGAGTTCTCCCATTCTCGTCGTGCCGCGCACCGTGCCGTCGCGGCCACCACGGTCGCCACAGTCGTCACGGCCGTCACAGATAGCTTAGCGCTCATTTAATTGACACTCACCCAACCATCCTTTAGCTTAGCGCTCACTTAATCAGTCCTCGCTGAAGGAGCCGGTCATGCCGTTCACCGCCGCACGCAACTCCCGCGTCCACTACGAGGTCGACGGCCAGGGCCCCGCCCCCGCTCTCGCCCTGGTCCACGGCGTCGGCGGCGACGCCGAGAAGGTCTTCGGCAACGTCGTGGGCCACTTCGCCGGCACCCGCACCGTCGTCCGGCCCAACCTCAGCGGCAGCGGGGCGACCGAGGACGGCGGCGCCGCGCTCACCGTCGACCTGCTCGCCGACCAGATCACGGCGGCGGTCACCGACTCGTCCGAAGGACCCGTGGACCTGCTGGGCTTCTCCCTCGGCGCCGTCGCGGCGGCCGCGGTCGCCGCGGCCCGTCCCGCGCTGGTGCGCCGGCTCGTCCTCGTCGCCGGCTGGACGCACTCCGGCGGACCGCGCGACAACTACTACTTCGAGACCTGGCGCAAGCTACTGGCCACCGACCGCGAACTGCTCAAGCGGTTCTCGGCGCTGACCGGCTTCAGCGCCGCGACGCTCGACCGGTTCGGCCACGACGGACTGGCCCAGTCGCTGGCCGACCCCTGGCCGCCGGCCGGGATCGTCCGCCAGATCGACCTCGCCGGCCAGGTGGACATCAGGCCCCAGCTCCCCGCGATCACCGCGCCGACGCTGGTCGTCGGCTTCGGCGGCGACGCCATGATCCCCGTCGAGGGCTCCCGGCAGCTGCACGAAGGCATCGCGGGCAGCCGGCTGGTGGAGATCCCCGGCGCGGGCCACATGGACTGGTTCGCCGATCCCGCCCAACTCGTCAAGCTCACCAGCGACTTCCTCGACGGCTGACCCCGTCGCCCTCCCGTCGACCGTCTCCCGCCCCCTTCTCGTGCCCGTCAGCCCAAGGAGTGACCGTGTCCTACCCCGACCCCCGCTACTTCGGTGAACACGGCGAGATCAACGCCGACTTCCGCCCCGCGACCGCCCCGCCCGACTTCGTCTCCCAGCCCGTCACCACCGACGGCGCCGGCCCCGACGTCTCCCGGGGCACCGCCTACCACTACCTGTCCACCACTGTCTCCACCGGCGGCGAGTACGGCCTCTACCGGGTGGACATGGGCCCGGAGTTCGGCGGACCCAGCACGCACTTCCACAAGGCCATGTCGGAGTCGTTCTTCATCCTGTCCGGCACCATGCGGCTCTTCGACGGCCGCCGCTGGATCGACGCCACCTCGGGCGACTACCTGTACGTGCCGGTCGGCGGGCTGCACGCCTTCCGCAACGAGTCCGGCGAACCCGCCTCCATGCTCATGCTCTTCGCGCCCGGCGCGCCCCGCGAGGACTACTTCGAAGGCGTCGCCCAGCTCGACGGCCTCAGCCCCGAGGAACGCGCGGAGTTCTTCGTCCGCCACGACAGCTTCTTCGTGTGACGCGGCGCAGCGGACCGCCGCGCCGCCCCCTCGCCACCGTTCGACCGCTCCAGCCGCACACCCTCCTCCCCGGAAAGGCAGTGCCATGCCACCGAACGACGCCGTGACCGCCCCCGCCAGAGCCACCTCCAGGCAGTGGCTCGGCCTGGCCGTCCTCGCCCTCCCCACGATTCTCCTCGCGCTCGACCAGAGCGTCCTCTTCCTCGCCCTGCCGCACCTCGCCGAATCCCTGCACCCCACCGGCAACCAGACCCTGTGGATCATGGACATCTACGGCTTCATGATGGCCGGCTTCCTGGTCACCATGGGAACCCTCGGCGACCGCATCGGCCGCCGCAGGGTCCTGTTGATCGGTGCCGCGGCGGTGGGCATCACGTCCGTCGCCGCCGCGTACGCCCCGAGCGCCGAACTGCTGATCGTCAACCGCGCACTGCTCGGGCTCGCCGCCGCCGGCCTCATGCCGTCCACGCTCTCCCTGATCAGCAACATGTTCCCCGCCCCCGACCAGCGGGCCCGCGCCATCGCCGTGTGGGCCAGCTCGTTCATGGCGGGCACGGCGCTCGGCCCGGTGATCGGCGGCGTACTCCTGGAGTACTTCTGGTGGGGGTCCGTCTTCCTGCTTGGCGTGCCGGTCATGGTCGCCCTCCTGATCAGCGCGCCCTTCCTGCTCCCCGAGTACCGCGACCCCGCGGGCGGCCGGCTCGACCTCTACAGCGTGCTGCTTTCGCTCGCCGCGATCCTTCCGGTCATCTACGGCCTCAAGGAGTTCGCCCGCCTCGGCTGGCAGCCGCTCTCCCCCGCCGCGATCGCGGCCGGACTGGTCTTCGGCCTGCTCTTCGTACGGCGCCAGCGGAAGCTGCCCCAACCGCTCCTTGACCTGCGACTGTTCCGCTATCGCGCCTTCACCGCGTCGCTGCTGGTGCTGATGCTCTGCATGACCACAATGGGCGGCAGCTACCTGGTCATCACCGGATTCCTGCAGATGGTCCAGCGTCTTTCGCCGATCGAGGCCGGACTGTGGATGGTGCCGTCCGCGATCGCCTCGATCGTGGCCGCCATGACCGCACCCGCGCTGGCGAAGCGGCTGTCGGCGGGGACCGTGCTCGCGGGCGGACTCGGCGTCGCCGCCGCGGGCTACCTGCTGCTCGCCTTTGTCGAACCGGTGGGGGGACTGCCGCTGCTGGTGACCGGTTTCGTGCTGGCGTTCTTCGGCACCGGGCCGGTCGGTGCCCTCAGCCAGAACCTCGTCGTCGGCTCCGCGCCGCCCGAGAAGAGCGGATCGGCCGCAGCGATGTCGGAGACCAGCGGGCAGCTGGGAGTGTCCCTCGGCATCGCCGCGCTGGGCAGCCTCGGCAGCGTGATCTACCGGACGGAGATGACCGTGCCGCCGCAGGTGCCGGCCACGGACGCCGACGCGGCCGGCAGCAGCATGGAGGGCGCGCTGACCGCGGCCCAGCGGCTGCCGGGGCGGCTCGGGGACCAGGTGCTGACGGCCGCTCACGACGCGTACACCAGCAGCCTCAACACGGTCGGCCTCACCTGCGCCGCGCTCATCGCCGGCACCGCCGTCCTGGCGGCCGTCTCCCTGCGACGCACGGGCACCACCCCGCCGCAGCGGACCACCGCGGCCCCCGCGCAGCCCACCAGGCAGGCGGACGCGCAGCACACGTAGGGCCCTTCTGACGGATCTTGCTGGAGTCGCGGGCCCTGGCACGCACATCTGCGGCGTTGTCGTCGGTTGCCAACGCTCCGCGTTGACGCCCTCCTCCGCCTTGCAGCTGCACACACCAGACCCCGCTCGCGGAGCCGGACGACGCGGCCTCCCGGGCCCAGCCTGATCCGTCAGAAGGGCCCTAGCCGTCAACGCCCGCGCGGCGCGCGGTAGTCGAGGCCGAATCCCCTCTCGTACAGCGGGTGTGCGGTGTCGTCCGGCACGTCGCCCTGCTGGGCCGTCACGTCCTCCATCGAGGACGGCAGCTCGAAGGGCAGCCTCCCGCCCGGGCCGCGGTCGCCGAAGACCATGTCGAGCAGGACCGCGTCGGAGACACCGAAGTTGGCGACGACCGCGTCGGCGGTGCGGGCGACGTCCGTCAGGATCAGCGGGCGGTCCAGCTTGGGGACGGCGACCGTCGGGGTGCCGGAGGCCGCGGCCTCGCGCAGCGCCTTGTACGCCGGGTCCGACTCGGGGAAGTCCAGGCCGGTGAGGTCCGAGCCGGCTCTGGGGTCCTCGAGCCGGACCACCGCCAGATCGGCGTCGGCCGGGTCGTCCACGACGCGCAGGCCGCGCGCCTTCGCCGCGTCGGCGGAGACACCGTGCAGGTAGACGCTGCGGACCTGGTCGCTCCGCGCGGGCAGGGTGCGGTCGTCGTTCTTCAGCAGAGTGAGCGCATCGGACTGCGCCTTGTCGCCCACGGCCTGGAATCCGGCGTTGCCGACGAGGCGGCCGGCCGCCTCCTCGTCCACGTACGGGTCCTCGAACAGGCCGAGGCGGAACTTCTGCTCCAGCACGCGGTGGGCCGCCTCGTTCACCCGCCGCTCGGTGACAAGCTTCTGGCGCACGGCTTGGACCACGTAGGACGGCTGGTCGCTGCCGCCGATCTGGTCGACGCCCGCGTTCAGGGTGAGCGCGGTGCGCTGGATGACGGACTGCTCCTCCACGCCCCAAGGCATGCCGACGCCCCACGGTCCGATGAAGGACGCCGGGGGCCGGTTGTCGCGGCACTGCTGCGGACAGTCGCCGGTGATGCCCCAGTCGGAGACGATGACACCGTCGAACTTGTAGGTGCCTCGCAAAAGGTCCTTCAGGAGGTACGAGTTGAAGCCCGCGCCCACCTGGTCCAGTTTGCGGCCCTTGTACGTGAGGTCCTTCAGGATGGAGTACGTGGGCATGACGCCGGAGGTGTGCGCGGCGAACGCGCCCTTGAACGGCGTGATGTGGTCCGCGAAGTTCTTGCCGGGGAACGTGGCGTAGCGGCCGTAGTAGTAGTGGCTGTCGTAGCCGTTCGCCTGGGCGCCGTAGCCGACCCAGTGCTTGGTGACGGTGGCCGCGCTGTCCGGGCCGAGGCCGTGGGAGCCGTGCTGCATTCCCTTGACGTAGGCGTTCACTTGGCGGGCGGCGGCGTCCGGGTCCGAGCCGAAGGTGCCGTTGATGCGGGTCCAGCGGGGTTCGGTGGCGATGTCGGCCTGGGGCGAGAGGCCTTCGGTGATGCCCACGGCGCGGTATTCGCGGCGGACAATGTCGCCCAGCTTCTCGGTGAGCCGGGGGTTGTGGGCGGCGGCCATGCCGATGGCGTCGGGCATGGCCGTCGTGCCCGCGCCCGCGACGGTCTGGCCCTCGACGACGGCGAACCCGTTGCGCGGGTCGGTGGAGATCACCACGGGTATGCCAAGGCGTTGCTTCTCGGCGGCGGCCTGCACGCTGTTGTTGGCGGCGGCGACCTTCTGCGGCGACTTGGCCAGCCGGGTGATGGCGGTGGTGACGTGGCGGTCGCCGACGAGTCGGTCCGTGGCCTCGGCGTCGTAGCCGTCTCCCGAGGTGGGGAGCGTGCCGTGGACGAGGAGCCCGGCCTTCTCCTCCAGGGTCATCCGGGCGAGCAGGTCGCGGGCCCGCGCATCGGCGCTGCGGCGCCAGTCCTCGTACGGGGTGAGGCGGCCGTCGCGGTTGAGGTCGCGGAAGCGGATGCCGTCCCCGGCCAGGATCGGTACGTCGCGCGATTCCAGGCGGGGCGCGGCCGGCGTCCTCCCTTGAGCGTCGGCCGGTGCGGTCAGGGGGCCCGGCTGGGCGATGAGCGCGGCGACGGTGGTGGTGACAGCGGCCCCTACGGCCAGTCTTCGCCGGCCGCCCGTGGGGTGATTACGTGAACGCATGCGTTCCTCTCCATCGAGGTCCACTTGAGCGCTTGCAGGGCCTCCCGCAGCCACGTCGCCGTCCGGCGGCCGGGCAGCGCGGAGGGTCACGCCTTCATGCTGTGAAGCGACAGAGCACCGGAGCGCCTTCAAAGTAGGTTGCGGGTTCAAGCAATACAAGAGCTGTGACATCGAAAGCGCTCCGCACCCGACCGGTACGACGGGGCCCGCCGGTGGGAGGGATGGGAGGAACCCGGCACACCGGGCACCGGACAGACACAAGGAACGGAGCACCCCCGCGTGCGTACGACCACTGGGAAGCTCACCGCCACCGCCACTGTTTTGGCCGCCGCACTGGGCGGCGGCCTCACCCAGGCCTCGGCGGCCGCGACCGGCTCACCGGAGGAGCCGAGGCCCTCCTCCTGCCGCCCCGCCAACCACACCGCCCGCATCACCCAGGACGCCTCGTCCGCCGGGCACAGCCACTACCGCGTCACGCTGACCGCGGCGCCGGGGTACGAACGGTGCACGCTGGCCGGTTCGCCCGTCGAGGTCCAGTTCTCCCACAACGGCGTGCCCATCAGCCTCCCCACCGGCAGCTACGGCGACCAGGACGTCCCGGTGCGGTTCGGCCCCGGCCACCCCGCCCACTTCGACATCCAGGTCCCCGACCAGCTCCCGACCATCCCCGCGGACGAGGCCACCTTCACACTCTCCACGCCGACCGGCCAGATCCCGGGCGATTCAGCGGCCTCGGGGAAGCTGCGGATCACCGAGGGCACGGTCATCGGCCCGGTGGTGGCCGGCGCCTGACGCCCCTCCCCTGCCTTCCCCTCCCGCTGACCTCTACGATCAGGTGGCGTTTCGCCGTCGAACTCGTGAGCCCGGACGGGGCTGTTCGGCGGTGGGCGTCCGCGTCGTCCGCTGTGCGGGGTGGCGTCGGGTATCGGCAGTCGAGGAGAGGAACGTCATGCGTGCTCGGAACATCGGTGCGGCGGTCGGCACCGCGTTGGCGGTGGTCGCCGCGCGCGACCTCGTGCAGAAGAAGCACGCGCTGTTGCGGAACTTCCCCGTGGTCGGGCACGCCCGGTACCTGCTGGAGACGATCGGCCCCGAGCTGCGCCAGTACATCGTGACGTCCAACGACGAGGAGCGGCCGTTCAGCCGCGACCAGCGCAGCTGGATCTACGCCTCGTCGAAGGAGGAGAACAACTACTTCGGGTTCGGCACCGACAACGACGTCGAGCACGTGCAGGGTCACGCGTACGTCAAGCAGCGGACGTTCGCCGGGGTGCTGCCCGATCTGCACGACCCGCAGGCCCCGTTGCCCTCCGCCAAGATCCTCGGTGGGCCGCGCGGGCGCGCCAAGGCGTTCCGGCCCGCGAGCATCGTCAACATCTCGGCGATGAGCTTCGGTTCGCTGTCCGGCGCGGCGATCACCGCGCTCAACAAGGGCGCGGCGCTGGCCGGCACGATGCACAACACCGGTGAGGGCGGCCTGTCTTCGTACCACCGCGGCGGCGGCGACCTCGTCCTGCAGATCGGGACGTCGTACTTCGGCTGCCGCAACGAGGACGGCACGTTCAACCTCGACAAGCTGAAGGCGATCGTCGACAGCGCCCCCGTCAAGGCGCTGGAGATCAAGCTGTCGCAGGGCGCCAAGCCGGGGCTCGGCGGGATGCTGCCGGGCGCGAAGGTGACGCCGGAGATCGCCGAGATCCGCGGCATCCCCGTCGGCAAGGACTGCGCCTCGCCCTCGCGGCACACCGCGTTCCACGACGTCGACTCGATGCTCGACTTCGTGGAGCTGCTCGCCACCGAGACCGGTCTTCCGGTCGGCATCAAGAGCGCCGTCGGTGACATGGGTTTCTGGGAGGAGCTGGCCACGCTGATGGCGCCCGGCGACCGGGGCGTCGACTTCGTGACCATCGACGGCGGCGAGGGCGGCACCGGCGCCGCTCCCCTGATCTTCAGCGACTCGGTGTCGGTGCCGTTCCGGATGGGCTTCTCGCGTGTCTACAGCACGTTCGCCGAGCGGGGCCTGACCGACCAGTTGACGTTCATCGGCTCCGGCAAGCTCGGGCTGCCCGAGAACGCCACGGTCGCCTTCGCCCTGGGCGTCGACATGATCAACGTGGCCCGCGAGGCGATGCTGTCCATAGGGTGCATCCAGGCGCAGAAGTGCCACACCGACAAGTGCCCCACCGGCATCGCCACCCAGGACCCGTGGCTGGCGCGCGGCCTGGACGCGCCCTCGAAGGCGACCCGCGCCGCCATGTATCTGCGCACCCTGCGCAAGGAGTTGCTGAAGGTGTCGGGAGCGGTCGGCGTCGCCCACCCCTCGCTCATCACACCCAATGACATCGACATCATGAACGGTGACTACGAGGCCCGCACCCTGGCGAGCGTCTACGGCTACAAGGACGGCTGGGGCGAACTCGGCAAGGACCTAGCCGAGGAGATCACCGAACTCCTCACCGCCCGGCCTGAGTTGGAGACCGAATCGACTGTCTGACTCCGTTCCGTTCGGGGGTGACCGGCGGACGACAACGCCGGTCACCCCCGAACGGCCCCCGCATCAGCCGGTGTGCCGCGTGCGCAGGAGATGCGGTCCGAGGTCGGCGATCGTCGCCGCCCCGATGAGCTGCATGGTCACCTCGATCTCCCTGGCGAGCAGTTCGACGGCCCGCGACACACCTTCGCGGCCACCGGCCATCAGCCCGTAGAGGTACGCGCGTCCGATGAGGGTGAAGTCGGCTCCCGCGCAGAGGGCGGCGACGATGTCGGCGCCGGACATGATGCCGGAGTCGAGGATGATCTCCACGTCGTGGCCCGCCTCGGCCCGCACCTCGGGCAGGGCGTACAACGAGACTGGCGCGCGGTCGAGTTGGCGTCCACCGTGGTTGGAGACGACGAGCCCGTCGGCGCCCGCGTCGAGCGAGCGGCGTGTGTCCTCCGCGGTCAGGACGCCCTTGACGAACAGCTTCCCCGGCCACTGGGACCTGATCCACTCCAGGTCCTCGATCGACAGGGTCGGGTCGAACATCGAGTTGATGAGCGACGGCAGGTCCTGGCTCGTGCCGGAGAGCGAGGCGAAGCTCAGCGGGTCGGTGGTGAGGAAGTTGAACCACCACTCGGGCCGGTACGAGGCGTCGAGCACGGTCTTGAGGGTGAGCCGCGGCGGGATCACCATGCCGTTGCGGGCGTCACGCAGCCGCTGCCCCGCGACCGGTGTGTCCACGGTGACCAGAAGTGTGTCGAAGCCGCTCGCCGTGGCCCGCTTCAGGAGGTCGAGCGACTTCTGGCGGTCCTTCCAGAGGTAGAGCTGGAACCAGCGGCGCCCGGCCGGCGCCGTGGCGGCGACCTGTTCGAGCGACCGGGTGCCCATGGTGGACAGGGAGAACGGGATGCCCGCCGCGGCGGCCGCACCCGCTCCGGCGTCCTCCCCCTCGGCGTGCATGAAGCGCGTGAATCCGGTGGGCGCGATCCCGAAGGGAAGCTCGGACGTCCCGCCCGCGATCCGCGTGCTCAGGTCGACCTTCGCGGTCCCGTGCAGGATCCGCGGCAGCAGCACGACGTCGTCGAACGCCCGGCGCGCCCGACGCACCGTCAACTCCCGCTGCGCGGCCCCGTCCACATAGTCGAACGCGGGGCGCGGTGTGCGGCGCCTGGCTATCGACCGCAGGTCCCACACGTCGGCGGCCTTCCCCAGCCGGGCGGCGCGCCTGTCGGGGTTGAAGCCGTCGAACTTCAGCAGCGGGCGCAGCTCGGAGATCTGGGGCAGTCGGTGTTTCATGGTGTCTCCCGCGAAGCGTGACGTATGCGGCCCGGTGGGGGCCGTGACGACGACGGACGAGGCGTCGTCCACGGCAAATTACCGGACCATGATCCGTCGCCCGGGTCAGGGAGTCGGCAGGTCCAGGTCGGCCTGATGGTGGACGACGTCGTGTGCGACCTCGTGGAGCAGACGGTTGTGCGTGAAGGCGTAGGCGCGCAGCCGGATGAGGGCCTGGTCGAGGGGGACGCCGAGGCGGACGGTCAGCGCGCCGGTCGCCTGGTGGACGACGGCCCGGTGCAGGGACAGCGGCTGGTCGGTCCGCATGTCGTGGATGCCTTCTGGGGTGGTGAGGATCGCCACGGCGCCCTCGGCGAGGGCGAGGAACTGGCTCATCTGCGGGCGGGTGAGCGCGCCGGGGTCGGCGCGGTGGCCGGTCAGGGCGCCGAGCCGGGTGGCCCCCAGGTTCAGCGCCACGGCGTGGACGGCGCGCAGCGGGCTGAAGCGGGCGGCGGGCAGCAGGGCGGGCCAGCGCTCCTCGGGCACGGTGTGCAGATCGGGGACGAGCACGGGTTCACCGGTGCGCACGGTGTCATGGGTGGGCCCCTCGCCGAGGGTGAACTCGAGGTCCTCGAAGGCGACTCCGGCGGTGTGCTCCGGGTCGTACCAGACCAGTTCGAGGCCGGACTTGTTGAGCAGGCACAGGGTGAGACCGTCGAGGCCGAGCGCGTGCGCGCAGGCGGCCGGGGCGAGCGCGCTCAGGCCGTGGCCGGAGCGCACGGCGGCGGCCACGAGGGCAGGGATGTCGGGAGAGTCTGCGGACACCGGGTGAGCACTCCTCGGCTGGTGGCGGTGGGACGCCGGTGACGTGGGCCGCAGGTCGTGGGCGGCGGAGATGTTCAGGGGTTCTGCTGCCTGTCCGGACGCGGTACGAACTCCTCGGCGGGGATGTGGCCCTCGACGACGCGCTGACACAGCTGGGTCAGCGAGGTCCGTCGGCTGCGGGCGTGGGCCCGCAGCCGCTCGAAGGCGGCATCGGGGGCGATGCCGAGCCGTGCTCCGAGGGCGCCTTTGGCCTGTTCGATGACGATGCGGCTGTTGAGGGCGGTCTGCAGCTGGCCGACCCGTTCGATCTGGTCCTGGGAGAGGCGGTGGTGCAGGATGCCGATGGTCGCCGCGTCCGCCAGGGCCTGGCCGAGGCGCAGGGCCGCCGGGTGGAGGGCGTCGCGCCGGTCGTGGAACATGTTGACCGCGCCGATCACCTCGTCGCGCAGCCGCAGCGGCAGCGCGGCCACCGTCTCGAATCCGACCGTGCGGGCGGCCTTGGTGAAGCGCGGCCAGCGTTCGGCGACGGCGGGCAGCGTCAGGTCCACCGGGCCGATCTGCTCGTGGCCCAGGCAGCACTCCTTGCACGGCCCCTCGCCGAACTCGACCTGGGCCTCTTCGAGTTGGTGGGCGGTGTGGGTGGACGCGGTGACGTCCACAAGGCGGTCCTGGGCGTCGACCATGACGACCCCGATCGCCGTCACGTCCAGCAACGCGCGCATGTGGTCGGTCAGTACGTGCAGGAAGTCCATCAGGTAGAAACCGTCCCGGAGCGTGTCGGCAAGCTCCAGGAACGCCCGCGCGAGCCGCTCGTCCCGCTCCCACTGCGCCATGACGCAGCCTCCTTCCGCCCCGAGTCCGAGTCGGCCGGGCCGACTTTCGCGGCACCGCCAGTGTCCCGCACGGGCCCCCGGGCGGGAACCGGATCGATGGATTGCGGGAAACGGCCCGCGACGAAGTCCGGTCGGCCGCCTCAGCCCGATCCGCCCCGGAGCCGTAGGGTTCTTCCAGTGGGCTTCGCGGCACGTGAGGACCGCGGAACCGACCTCGTTCCTTACTCCTTCGCACTTCTGGAGATTCGATGTACGCAGTCACCGACCCGGCCACCGGCGAGATCGTCGAGACCTACCCCACCGCCACCGACGCCGAGGTGACCGCGGCCGTCGACGCCGCGCACCAGGCCGCCGCGTGGGGCCGCACCAGCTCCGTGGCGGACCGCGCCGCTCTGCTGCGCCGCCTCGGCGACCTGCACGCCGAGCACCGTACCGAGCTGGCCGACAGCATCGTGCGGGAGATGGGCAAGCCGCGCGAGGAGGCCGAGGGCGAGGTCGACTTCTGCGTGGACATCTACCACTACTACGCCGACCACGCCGAGGAGTTCCTCGCCGACGAGGCGCTGAACGTCACCTCAGGCCCCGGCCGCGCCGTGCTGCGCCGCAGCCCGGTCGGCGCCCTCCTCGGCATCATGCCGTGGAACTTCCCCGCCTACCAGATCGCCCGGTTCGCCGCCCCGAACCTCGCCATCGGCAACACCATCGTCCTCAAGCACGCCCCGCAGTGCCCCGCCACGGCGGCGCTCCTGCAGAAGCTGTTCCTCGAGGCGGGCTTCCCGACCGGCGCGTACGTCAACGTCTACGCCACCAACGAGCAGATCGCCGACGTCATCGCCGACCCGCGCATCCAGGGCGTCTCGCTCACCGGTTCGGAGCGCGCGGGCGCGGCGGTCGCCGAGATCGCCGGCCGGAACCTGAAGAAGGTCGTTCTCGAGCTCGGCGGCTCCGACCCGTTCGTCGTGCTGTCCACCGACGACCTCGACGCGGTCGTGGAGTCCGCGGTCGCCGCCCGCCTCGACAACACCGGCCAGGCCTGCAACGCGGCCAAGCGCTTCATCGTCGTCGACGGTCTGTACGACGCGTTCGTGGAGAAGTTCACCGCCCGGCTCCTCTCCGAGCAGACCGGCGCCCCGCTGTCCTCGGTGACCGCGGCCGACACCCTGGAGCGCCAGGTCGCCGCGGCCGTCGCCGAGGGCGCCACGCTGACTTCCGAGGGCAAGCGCGACGGCGCCCACTACCCGGCGGGCGTCCTCACCGGTCTGACCACCGAGAACGCCACGGCCCGCCAGGAGCTCTTCGGCCCCGTCGCCATGGTCTTCAAGGCCGCCGACGAGGACGACGCCCTGCGTATCGCCAACGACACCCCGTACGGCCTCGGTTCGTACGTCTTCACGAACGACCCCGCCCAGGCGGAGCGGGTCGCGCACGGCATCGAGGCCGGCATGGTCTTCGTCAACGGCGTCGGCGCCGAAGGGGCGGAGCTCTCCTTCGGCGGCGTCAAGCGCTCCGGCTTCGGCCGTGAGCTCGGCCGTCCCGGCATCGAGGAGTTCGTGAACAAGAAGCTCATCCGCACGGTCGCGTAGGCGCGCAGGGCCAGGCGGACGCCGGTGACGTCGACGGGTTCCGTCCGGTCGACGCCACCGGCGGCAGGGCGCGGGACGGGTGACGGGTTCAGGCGCCGGTGCCGAGGACGGCCGCCGGCCGCACCGCTCCCACTGGTTCGCCGTGCCCGAGGACCGGCGCCTCGCTCAGCGCCGCCAGCTGCGGATCGGCGTCCACGTCGACTCCGAGGTGGCGCAGCGCGGCGGTCATCACCACGGGACGCGGCCGCTGCGCGCCGTCCGCGATCTTGAGGGCGACGGCCGAGCCGTCCGGGCGGGCAAGGGCGTAGACGCCTTCCGCCCCGTCCTTGGCCACGACGCCGGGGAGCACCCGCATCAGGGTGGTGACGTCGCGGCCCGTGCCGCCCACGTACTCGGGGTGGGTGTTCATCGCGGTGGCCACCCGCCGCTCGTCGGTGCCCTCGGCCGCGGTCGCGATCCTCGCGAAGGCGCGCGCGAGGCCGGTGAGGGTGAGCGCGAACAGCGGGGCTCCGCAGCCGTCGACGCCGACCGCCGTCGACTTCTCCCCCGCGAGGTCCTCCAGCGCGTCGCGCAGCGCGAGCTGCAACGGGTGGGCGGGGTCGAGGTAGTCGTCGAGGGACCAGCCGGCCGCGACGCACGTGGCGAGCATCGCCGCGTGCTTGCCCGAGCAGTTCATGGTGATACGGCTGGGGCCGAGCCCGGCGGCGAGGTGCGCGGGCTGCGCGTCGGCGCCGATGGGCAGGGCCGCGGTGCACCGCAGGGCGCCCTCGGTCAGTCCCGCTTCCGCGAGGATGCGGCGCACCCCGTCGAGGTGGAAGGCCTCGCCCGAGTGGCTGGCACAGGCGAGCGCGAGGAGTTCGCCGTCGAGGTCGAGGCCGGCGCGGAGCATGCCGACGGCCTGGAGCGGCTTGTTGGACGACCGCGGGTACATGGGGCTGTCGACGGGCCCGGCCGACAGCACGGCACCGCCGTCCGCGTCGAGCACCACGACCGATCCGTGGTGCACGGACTCGAGAAATTCCCCGCGCCACACCTCCGCGAGCACGGGCCAGTCGGGCGTGGACTTGCTGGGAGTTGCGGCGGTCATGAATGTCCTTCGGAGGTCGGAGGTCTGAGGTCGGTGGTGCAGGGACGTGGCGGGGCGCCAGGACCTTTCGAGTGTCGACAGGCATCGCTCGCAGCCCCGCAGTCGGAGACCGGGAGGCAGGCCCTACCCCTCGCCCGGCCCCGCGATCACGTCCGGTCCGGTGAAGCCGATGCTCTGGCGCCAGTTGAGCTCGGTCGTTCCGTCGCCGTCGCCCTTGCGGAAGACGACGCGGTAGCCGCTCCACGAGAAGCGGGTCCACTCCCAGCCGTCGATGTTCTCGATGCCGTGCGTGTCCCACTCGTCGAGGTCACCGTCGCTCACCGCGACGATCGCGATCTCGGCGGCGTCGCCATAGCAGCCATAGTCCCAATCGGCCATGACCGCGACCGTGTTGTCGTACGTCGTGAGTTCGGGGTCGCATTCGGAGTCGCCCGCCGCCGGATGCAGCACCCTGGGCTTCGACCACGGGCCGCCTTCGGCGCCCTGGTGCCGCTCGACGAGCCCCTGTTCGGTGAATGCCACCGTGACGCGGCGCCCGTCGTCGAGCTCGATCGGACCGTCGCTGCTGCGCCTGACCTCCGACGGTGTCTTGGTGGGCCACTCCGCACACCCCACCCACACTCCGGATGCGAGCAGTACCGCACCGAGCGCCAGGACGCGCCTCATCCCCACCGTGCCACCTCGTCTCCACTGGTCCCCGGGACCCCAGCTCACGTGCCGCGGGCTCAGGCGAGGGCGGCGACCAGCAGGGCGAAGGCGGCGATGACGACGGCGACGCGGCCGTAGTGCCAGCGGTCCCAGCGGGTCATCTGCTGCTTCCAGTCGGCGGGCGGCTGCTGTTCGGTCCACGTCTTGATCCGGTTGTTGATCGGGACGAGCACCAGGACCGACATGAGCACACTGACGATCAGCAGCGCGCCGGAGGTGACGACGAGGCCCGTGCCGTGGTGGTGCCACCCTGCGACGGCCCAGACCACGACGAGGGCGAGCGAGGTGAAGTACCAGGCCGGCATCACGGCGCCGCCGACGCGGGCTCCCTGGACGCGGGCGCGCAGGCCCATGTCTCCGGGGAGCACGTTGAGGATCGGGTTGTTGAGGAGGACGGAGAACTCCACCCCCACCATCACGCCGACGATCACGGTGGTGACGATCTCAAGTGCGTTGAGCATGAGGACCCCTCCTGGGATCTAGCATCGCTAGATGTTGGTTCTACGCTAGCGCTGCTGCCGCTCGATTGTCTAGCAGTGCTAGGGTTCGGTCATGTCGGTACAGGAACGCAAGGAGCGCGAGCGTGCCAGCCGCGAGCGCCTCATCGTGGCCACGGCCCGCGAACTCGCCGAGCAGCAGGGCTGGGACGCGGTCACCACCCGTCGCCTCGCGGAGCGCATCGAGTACAGCCAGCCGGTCCTCTACAGCCACTTCCGCGGCAAGCGCGAGATCATCGGCGCCGTGGCCCTGGAGGGCGCCGCCGAGATGGCCGCTGCCGTACGGGCCGCGGCCACGGCCACGGACGGCCCGCGCGAGCGGGTCGCCGCCCTCGCCCACACCTATCTCGACTTCGCCGCACGCAACCCGGCGGTCTACGACGCCATGTTCCAGCTCGAGGGCGGCCTCGCGTTCGCCCAGGAGGACACCCCGGCCCCGCTGAAGGACGCCTTCGCCGCGCTGCGGGAGACCCTCGCCGAGGTCGCCGGTGACGGCGTCCACGCGGACCTGTTCACCGAGGTGTTCTGGGCGTCCCTGCACGGGCTCGCGACCCTGTCCCGGGCGGGACGACTGCCCCCGGAATACACCGAACAGCGCCTGGAGCTGCTGGTGGACCGGCTCGCCGTGGTCTGAGACCCCGTCCCTGTTCTACGCTGGCCGCGCCGCCGACCGGGCCAGCCGGCCGGCGTGCCGGGTCGAGGGGAGATCGCTGTGTCCAGGGCCGTCCCGCGCGAATCCGGCGGGACACCGCCGGCCGCGCGCCCCGCGGCCGCCGGTGCGGGTGTGTCGTTCCAGCGCGGACTGAGCGTGCTCATCAGCGTCGCCGAGTCCGGCGAGACCCGGGTCGAGCAGATCGCGGCCGACGCGGGGATACCGGTCAGCACGGTGTACCGGTACCTGCGCACACTGCGGGAGTTCGACCTGGTCGAGGAGCGTTCGGGCACCTACGTTCCCGGGTGGCGGCTGCTGGAACTGTCGGGCCAGCATCTGACGCACACCCGGCTCGTGGAGCTCGGCCACCCCCTGCTTCAGGAACTCACGGACGCCACCGGTGAGACGGCCGTGCTGACCGTGCGGGTCGGTTCGCAGGCGATGTGCCTGCGCCAGACCCAGTCGCCGCACGCGATCCGCATGGCGTTCCGCATCAACCAGCTGCTGCCGCTGTACGCGGGCGCCGGGCAGCGCATCCTGCTGGCACACGCGCCCCGTCCGGTGATCGAGCGGGTGCTCTGCCAACCGATGCGTACGATCACCGCGCACACCCCCGACCGCGCCCGCCTGGCCCGGGAGATGGAGCGCATCCGGGCCGGCGGGTTCCTGATCTCGCAGGGCGAGCTGAACGAGGGCGCGGTCGCCGTCGCGGTGCCGGTCGCCGCGACGGGCGAGGTGGTGTGTGCGCTGACCGTGGCAGGACCCGAGTCGCGGTGCGGCCCCGCCTGGCGGCGGCAGGCCCTCGACCGGCTCCAGGCGGCCGGCGCCCGCCTGTCGGAGATCCTGGAGTACGGCTCCGGGTGACCTCTTACGCCGCGGTGATCCGCACCGGCAGGTGTTTCCAGCCGCGCAGCGTGTTGTGCAGGAACGGCACCGGGTCGCCCGCCGGCTCCACCGTCCGTACCCGGCGGGCCAGTTCACCGATCAGGACCTCGGCCTCGAGGCGCGAGACGGGCTGGCCCACGCACTGGTGGATGCCGAAGCCGAACGCGAGATGCCCGGAGGCGTCCCGCTCGATGCGGTAGTGCTCGGCGTCGTCGCCGAAGCGGCGCGGGTCGCGGTTGGCGGCCCCCATGAACAGGGCGACCTTGCTGTCCTCGGGGATGCGGACCCCGTGGAAGTCGATGTCGCGCGCGGTGGTGCGGAAGAAGGACTGGAACGGTGACTCGTGGCGCAGCGCCTCGTCCACGGCGAACCGGGTCAGCTTCGGATTCGCGTGCAGCAGCGCCCACTGCCCGGGGTTGGCGGACAGGCACCTCATGGTGTTGCCGAGAGTGAGCACGGTGGTGTCGAGCCCCGCCGACAGCAGGGCGCGCACCAGGCGGGTCGCCTCGTCGCCGGTGATGACACCTTGGTCGGCGTACTCCCAGATCTTCGCGCCGAGCCCGTCGGGGGTCAGGTTCTCGCGGGCGCAGTTCTCCATGACCCAGTCGACGGTGTGCTCGCCCGCGGCGAAGTACGCGGCGTAGCGGGCGTCTTCGGGGCCGAAGGCCGAGAAGTTCATGGCTCCGTGCGGGAGCAGGTTCTCGGCGCGGCCCTCGCGGGGGATGCCGACGGCGTTGCCGAAGACCTCGATGGGGAACAGCTCCGCCATCTCGGTCACGGCGTCGAACTCGCGCTTGTCGAGGAGTTCGTCGACGAGTTGCTCCGCGTAGGCCTGGAACGCGGCGCGCAGCGCGCGCACGTTGCGCGGGGAGATGACTCCGGACATGGCGGTGCGCAGCGGGGTGTGCGTCGGCGGGTCGGAGTCCAGGATGCCGGCCGGCCGCCACGGCGGTTCCTGGTGGTAGTTGCGGGGTCCGACCCCGGCACCGGAGAGGAACGTGTCGTGGTCGGTGAGGATCTCCCGGCACTGCTCGTACCGCGTGAAGGCGTGCACGCCGTAACGCTCCAGCCACACCGCGGGGCCCGCGTCGCGCATCCGTGTGAACAGCGGGTACGGGTCGGTGAGGCGGGCGTCGTCGTAGGGGTCGTCGGCGAGGTGTGCGACGGGGGTGTCGGCCGGGGCGGACATCTGGCCTCCTTGGGTACGGCGGGGTGGGCCGGGCGGGCCCGGCATCCGCAACGTAGACCGGTGGGAGGCCACCCGGACACGGGCGTTATCACGTGCTGAGAACGGCTGTTGCCACCGTGCGCCCGCGTTTTTGACGATGCGGCGGAGCGCGGAACGTTCCGCCGTCGGACGAGACGAGCCGGCCATGACGCCATGGAGGGTGCAGCATGCCTACGCAGGACTACCTGACGGTGACCGTGAAGGAGACACGCTCCGAGGCCGCGGGGGTGCGCTCCCTGGTGCTCGCCGCGCGCGAGGGCGGGTCGCTGCCCGCGTGGACGCCCGGCGCGCACATCGATGTCGTCCTGTCCCGGGATCTGGTCCGGCAGTATTCGCTGTCCGCCGGGCCCGAGGAGTCCGGGTGGCGCATCGCCGTGCTGCGGGAGCCCGAGGGCCGGGGCGGTTCCGCGTATCTGCACGACCGGGTGGAGGCGGGTGACACCCTGCTGGTGAGCGCGCCCCGCAACAACTTCGCCCTCGACCTCGACGCGCCACGATTCGTGTTCGTCGCGGGTGGCATCGGCATCACCCCGATCCTGCCGATGCTCGCGGAGGCCGAACGGGCGGGCCTGGGCTGGCAGTTGCTGTATCTGGGGCGCAGTGCGGAGAGCATGGCGTTCACCGGGGAGCTCGCACGGTACGGCGACCGGGTGCGCCTGCACCGCGATGATGTCTCGGGCGTCGCGGACCTGGTCGCGGAGCTGGACGGCGTGGGTGCGGCGCGGGCCCGTGTGTACGCGTGCGGCCCGGCCGGGCTGCTCGCTGCGGTGCGGGAGTACACGGATGCCCGCCCCGGGACGCGGCTGACACTCGAGCGGTTCGCCGCGGCGCCGGAGGACCGGGCACCCTGCGACGACCGGCCGTTCACGGTGGAGACCGCCGACGGGCAGGAGATCCCGGTGGCCGCCGGGCAGTCCGTCGTCGACGCCCTGACGCGGGCCGGGGTGCGCACGCTCACCTCGTGCCGGGAGGGTGTGTGCGGGACGTGCGAGACACCCGTGCTCGAAGGCGTTCCCGACCACCGCGACCAGCTCCTGAGCGAGGAGGAGCGGGCCGCGGGGGACGTCATGATGATCTGCGTGTCGCGGTGCCGGGGAGATCGTCTGGTCCTCGACGTGTGAGGCCCGGGCAACCCCCGTACGGATCAGCCCACTTGCGCGACCGCGGCCACGACCGCCCCGGTCCTGACGAGGTCGATCGCCGCGTGCACCCTCGGGTAGAGGACCACGTCACGGGTCAGGTGGTCGATCGGCCGTCCGTCGGTGGCCGGTGCGGCGCGCAGCCGGTCGAGGGCGGCGCGGGTGGCCGGGGCGAGGGCGTCCGGGCCCCTCCCCTGCTCGGCGAGGCGCAGTTCCAGGGCCTGACCGGCCATCAGCAGCTCGGTGGCGACGACCGCTTCGATGTTGGCGACGATCTGGCGGGCGTGCCGCCCCGCGTTGGACGCCATCGAGACATGGTCCTCCTGGTTGGAGCAGGTCGGGATGGAGTCGACGCTGTCGGGGTGCGCGAGTGTCTTGCAGTCGGACACCAGGGCGGCGGCCAGGTACTGCGGCAGCATGTAGCCGCAGTCCATGCCCACCTTCTCGCCGTCGACGAGCATGTCGGGAAGGCCGCGGTTGAGGGTGCCGTCGTTGAGCCGGAAGAGGCGGCGCTCGGCGATCGAGCCGATCTCGGTGACGGCGATGGACAGGAAGTCCGAGGCGAACGCCAGGTACTGGGCGTGGAAGTTGCCGCCGGAGACGGCCTTGAGGTCACGCGGCAGGCCCGGCACGACGAGCGGGTTGTCGGTGGCGGCGTTGAGTTCCGTCTCGACGATGCCGTGGACGAAGCCGAGGGTGTCCCGCACGGGGCCGAGCACCTGGGGCACGCACCGCAGCGAGTACGCGTCCTGGGGCGGCTGGCGTACGGGATCGGTGTCGGCGGCGCCGTCGACGAAGGCGCTGCCGTCGAGGAGTTCGCGCAGCCGGGCCGCCGTGGCGATCTGCCCGGGGTGGCCGCGGGCCTCGTGCAGCTGCGACAGGAAGGCGTCGCCGAAGCCGAGCAGTGCCTCGATGCTCATCGCGGCGGTCACCTCGGCGGTGGCGAGGAGGTTCTCCGCGTCGGCGAGGGCGAGGGCGCAGAGCGCGGTGGAGTAGGAGGTGCCGTTGGTGAGGGCGAGGCCCTCCTTGGCGCCGAGGGCGAGCCGCTCGATGCCCGCGGCGGCCATGGCGGCACGCCCGCTCAGCAACTGCCCCTCGTGGTGGGCGAGTCCGCTGTCCTCCTCCGGGTCGGTGTCTCCGGCGGGGCGGCTGAGCGCGAGGGCGAGGTGGGCGAGCGGGATGAGGTCGCCGCTTGCGCCGAGGGAGCCGTACTCGGGGATCGCCGGGTGGACACCGGAGTTGAGCATGGCGAGCAGGGTGTGCACGACGTCGGGGCGCACCCCCGAGTAGCCGCGGGCCAGGCTGGAGGCGCGGATCAGCATGGTGGCGCGGACGATGTCCTCGCCACAGTACCGGCCGACGCCGCAGGCGTTGGAGACGATGAGCCGGCGGGACAGTTCGACGGCGTCCTCGGGGGCCTCGAAGGCCTGCCGTCCGGCGAGCGAGCCGAAGCCGGTGTTGACGCTGTAGACGGGGCGTGCGGCCGCGCCCTCGGCCATGTCGTCGGTGAGCCGCGCGATCCACGCGGCGCTCGGCCCCATGGCCTTCTCGGCCGCCGCGCCGAGTGCGACGGGGCGGTGGTGGCGGGCGACGGCGACGAGGTCGTCGAGGGTGAGCGGCCGGTCGCCGAGGACGAGGGGGTCGATCGCGTCCGTGGTGGTCACAGGGCGGCTCCTTCCGGGACGGTGGTGGCTGTGGTGGCGGGGCGGGTGTCGTCCCGGTGTCCGGCGCGGTGCCGGGTGGCGGCACTGACGACGGCGAGTACGAGGATGTTGGCGACCATGGCGACGACACCCACGTCGAGGTCCTGCACCGGCCGCGGCGCCCACGGCAGCAGGCTCGCGGTGGTGGCATCGGTGAGCGTCGTCCAGCTGACGATGGCGACACCGGTGCAGACACCTGCCCAGGCGCCTGCGGTGGTGACGGGGTTGCGCCGCCACATCGACGCCACGAGCACCGGGAAGAGCTGGACCACGAACCCGTACGCCATGATCAGCAGCATCGCGATGGCCTCGCCGCCGCGGAAGGTGAGCACGGCGGCGACCAGTGCGAGCACCGGTACCAGGAGTCGGCTGAGCCGTCCCACGGTCCGCTCGCTCGTGGCGGGGCGGGCCGTCTGGTAGATGTTCTTCGCGACCAGCATCGCGGCGGACTGCAACAGCATGGCGCCCGGGACGAGCGCGGCGAGCATGCCCGCGACCCCGACGAGCCCGACCAGCCACGGCGGCAGCGCGTCCTTGGCGAGCGAGAGCAGCGCGAGGTCCCCGTCCTTGAGACCAGGCACCTTGAGCACCGCGGTGAACCCGATGACGAGCACCATGACCAGCACGATCTGGTACGCGGGTGTGATGACGGCGTTGCGGCGCAGCGCCTTCGCGCTGCGAGCGGCCAGGATGCCGGGCATCATGTGCGGCCACGTACAGATGCCGAGGGCGAACAGCAGGCTGGTGGAGATGTACCACCACACGCTGTACCCGTGGTCCGGCAGTGTCAGGAAGTGCGGGTGGGCGGCGGACAGCGCGTGGAACATGTCACCGAGTCCGCCGTAGTAGTGGATCGGCAGATACAGGCCGAGCCCGACGACGAGGACCAGCATCAGCGTGTCCTTGATGACCGCGTTCCAGGCGGTGCCGCGCAGCCCGGACACGGTGACGTACACGGCGATGACGGCGACACCGATCCACACGGCGGCGCCCTGGGAGATCCGGCCGTAGGAGCACTCGTAGACGATGATGCCGAGCCCCTTGAGCTGCAGCACGAGATACGGCACGAGGGACACCACGCCGACGACGGCGGTGAGCACACCGAAGCCCTTCGAGCGGTACTTGTGGGCGTACAGGTCCGGGGCGGTGAGCAGCTTGTGGCGGCGGGCGTACGCCCAGATCGGCGGGGCGAGCCAGTAGAAGACGACGTAGCAGATCGACGAGAACATGTAGATCATCGGCCCGCCCATCGAGTAGGCGCCGCCACTGCCACCGAGGAAGGTGTACGTGGTGAAGTTCTCGCCGGCGGCGAGGAGGAAGACGAGGAGGCTGCCGAGCCCGCGCCCGCCGACGGACCACTGTTCGAGGTCCATGGTGCGACCGCGCCGGGCGAGCAGCCCGAGGACGAGCACGAGGACGAATGCGCCGCCGAGGATGGCGAGGGCGACGTTCATCGGGCGGCTCCTTCGGCGGTGGCGCCCGGGGTCGCGGAATCCTGGAACTCGGCGTGTTCGTCGGGGAGTTCATCGGGTTCGCGGTTGGCGGGGTCGAGCCAGTAGACGGCCGCCATGAAGACGGTGGTGAGCACCACCCACAGGGCGGCCCAGAACACCACCATCGGCAGCCCGAGGACGTAGGGCTGCTCGGTGTTGACGACGATCAACGACCCGGCGACCGGGACGGCGCTGAGCAGACAGAGGATCCAGCGGCGTGACACGGGACGTGCTCCCTCCGGACGGACGGGCCATGGATGGGGCCCGTCCGGAGGGCCAGGTCATCGGGCCACCGGGCGGGCGCGCGGGGGGAATGCTTGCCCGATGAATCGATCTTGGCAATGGCGGATTCTCACGGTGCAGGAACGCGGTCCCGGCGGGAACGCCGCGGCGTCGTGGCACGACGGGCGGGCGGCGTCGGAGGACAGCTGAGGTGGCCCCCGCCGGGAATCACCGGGAACGTCGGCGAGGACCACCAATGAGGCGCGCGGCTCCCCTTCGCGCGCGCCTCGCGAACTCCGCACGGCGTGCCGCGGTCCGGGAGCGTGCGGAAAACCCGCCCCACGGGCCGCGTCAGCGGCGGAGGGCCAAAGCCGCCGTGTCGGCGAAGCGGCTCTGACCGGCTCGATCATGTGTCACCTGGCCCGGGGGCATGGGGCCGAGCGGTACACAGGGCGACCGCTTCAAAAATGGTACGTCACATGCAAGTTTTACCTCAAGGGCAAATTCCATGTGCGATCTTGAGACACCGTCAGGATCGCCGGATCTTCCCGCCCTTCGCGTCACATACGAACGACGGCGGCCCGGCACGCAGTTGCCGCGCGCCGAGCCGCCTCTCCCCCTCTGCCTCGCGGCTACTTCACGGCCGCCGCCCGGACGATCTCCTGCGACACCGTGCCGCCCTTGTCGTCCTTCGCGCTCGCCCGCAGCGAGAGCGACGCGGCGCCCTTCGGAACGTTCAGCGTGCCCTTCCAGGAGGCGCCGGATCCGGTGAGGGACACGGACTTCCAGGTCTTTCCGTCGTCGTAGGACACCTTCAGGGTGCCGCCGCCGATGGCGCCGGTGCCGGCCGCGCCCTTGACGTACTCGGCGGACAGGCCGACCGGCAGCCGCTTGCCCGCCTCGATCCTCCCGGCGAGGTCGGTGCCGATGTCGTAGTTGAGATTGATCAGCGGCAGGAACGTGTACCGGTCGTCCGGCGTCGTGCCCGAGCGGAACGTCCACTCGCTGTGCGAGGTGGTGCCGAGGCCCCACACGCTCGGGTCGAGCGCCGTGTCGGTGACGAGCCTGAACGGCTGCACGGAGCCGTCACTGACGCTGAACTGGGTGGCGCTGCCCGTGCGTCGGCCGGCGCTCTCACCGTTCACAAAGGCCTCGGTGGTCTGCGTCATGCCCGATTCGGAGCTGTACGGGTCGCCGAAGCCGGTGTGGTCGGGTCCTGAGTCGCCCCAGCCGGGGATGTTGAAGCGGAGCATGTCGCCGCGCCGCTCCTGGCCCCAGCCGAGACCGCTGCCACCGTAGGGGTGCCAGACCGGCTTGAACCAGTTCAACTCGGTGCGCTTGCCCGGCCGGTAGGACACCAGGCCGCTGCGCTCCTCCAGGGAACCGACGTTCACCGACTCGTGCCACTTCTGGTCCGGCTCGACGGACACGTAGTCGGTGCGGTGCCCCGGGAAGTCGTACCGCTCCTGGAAGCCGCCCGCGACCGGGAAGGACGGGTCGACGGAGTGGCGGAACTCGCTGCCCTCGGCCTTCTTCGCACCGTAGAAGGTGGTGTCGACGGTGGCGAGGTCCTTGGAGCCCGGCGCGAACAGCAGGCTCCGGTCCGGAATCGCGCCCTTGTAGCCCTTCGACAGGTCGTAGGAGTACGCGGGGTTGTCGACGCCCGCCATCGTGACGCGCTCGCCGCGCTGCTGCTGGGCGAGCAGCCGGGCGAAGTCGGCGTTGGTGACGCTCGCGATCTGCAGCGGGCGTTCGGTGTTGTCGTCGTTGTAGAACAGGGTGTTGAGGCGGCCGGGGCTGTCGTCCGTGAGGAACAGCGCCTTGGCGCCCGCGTCCTGGGCGGCCTGGGCGATCTGGGCCGGGGTCCGGGTGCCGTCGATGCGCACGAGGACGCCCTTGCCGGTCGCGTCCTTGCCCGCGTAGTCGCCGGGGGCACCCGCGCCCGCGTTCACCAGGGCGAGTCTGCGCCGCCCCGGGAGGAGGGTGGAGCCGGGCTGCTCCCACACCTCGTCGACGCCGTCGACGGTGATGCGCGGCTGGGCCTCGCGCCAGGTGGTGCGGTAGGCGTAACTGCCCTCGCTCACCGGGCGGGTGGGCAGGGCGTACAGCGTGTCGTACTTGATCGGGAGCAGCGCCATGCCGAACACGTCGGTGCCGCCCGCCTTGCGGTCGTACTGCACGAGTGTCTGGTGCGGGTCGGTGTTCTTCGAGACACGTGTCGCGACCTCGCGCAGTTCGGTGCCGTCGAGCGTGATCTCACGGTCCCTGTCGACCTTCACCTCGGGGTCGGCCAGATAGGCCGTGCCGAGGGAGTCCTTGCCGTGGGCTCCGCGCACGTCGAGGAACGTATCCAGGTAGTACGTCCCGGGCTTCAGGCGCAGCTTGACCGTGCCGGACGCGTCGACCGTGGCCGGCTGCGGCAGAGTGCCCTTGGCGAGCTGCTGGTACATGAGGTTGGCTGCGGCGGGCTTGCCGTCCCGGTCCTTGACGTGGACGGTGAGCGTGTACCGCTCCTCCTCCTTGACCAGGCCGAAGGCGGTGTGCGCGACGGCCTGGCCGCCCGAACTGGCCACGATCCGCCCGCTGTTGGTGCCGACGGAGGCCTTCGATCCGTCGCCGGTGACGGTGGTCGAGGCGGTGCCGTGCGCGGGGACGGTCAGCTTGGAGTCGGCGAGCGTCGCGACGCCGTCGGCGGCTCCCTGCACGGCCAGGTCCAACTCGACAGCGTTGTCGGAGGAGTTGGAGTAGGTGACGGTCTTGGTGACCGGCTTGTTGCTGTCGTACGGCCAGCGGTAGGAGCCGAGGTCGGTGCTGCCCGTCGCGTTGACCTTCGCGGCGATCGCGTCGGGCACGGAGACCCGTCCTGAGCCGATGGCGTACGCGGAGTCGTCGAGCCGCTTCGACGACGACATCAGCGCGTCCTTGAGCTGCGCGGCCGTCCAGTCGGGGTGGGCCTGCGCGAGGAGGGCGGCGACACCGGCGACGTGCGGTGTCGCCATCGACGTACCACTCATGGTGGTGTAGCTGCCGGACCCTTCGGTCAGCGAGGAGCGGGCCGCGAGGATGTCCACGCCCGGGGCGGAGAGGTCGGGCTTGAGGCCGTCGTCGCCGAGGCGCGGACCCTGGCTGGAGAACGAGGCCCGCTCGTCGCCCGCGTCGACCGCGCCGACGGTGAGCGCCGAGTCGGCGGCGCCGGGCGAACCGATGGTGCCGGGGGCGTAGGCGTTGCCCGCGGCGATGACGAAGAGCGCGCCGGTGTCCTCGGTGAGGGAGTTGACGGCCTGCGCCATCGGGTCGGTGCCGTCGCTGCCGGTGTCGGAGCCGAGGCTCATGGAGACGACCTCGGCCTTGATGTCCTTGGCCGCCCACTCCATGCCGGCGATGATCTCGGACTCGGTGCCGTACCCCTCGTCGGAGAGGACCTTGCCGACGGCGAGCGTGGCGTCGGGCGCGACGCCCTTCTCCTTGCCGTCGGACGCGGCGCCGGAACCGCCGACGGTGGAACCGACGTGGGTGCCGTGGCCGTTGCGGTCGGCGACCTCCTGCCCGGCGATGAAGGACTTCGATTCGCTCACGCGGGACGCGAGGTCGGGGTGGCTGGTGTCGTACCCGGTGTCGAGGACGGCGACCTTCACGCCCTTGCCGGTGAGTCCGGCGTCCCAGGCCTTCGGGGTGCCGATCTGGGCGTTGGACTCCGCCATGTCGCCCTTGACGCGGCCGTCGAGCCACACCTTGCCGATGCCGTCGGTGTAACCGCCCTTGGTGGTGAGGTCGTTCCAGAAGGTGCGTCCCTTGCCGGCGTCGAGGGCCGCGCCGCCGATGCTGCCGAGCTTGCGGGTGCGGTCGGCGCCCTTGGGGGTGGCGGCGTCGTCGCGTGCGCTTCGGCCGCCGTAGGTGACGATGAGCGGGGTGGCGTCGGACTTGGTGTCCGCGAGGCCCTGCTCGATGAGCCCGCTCACGTCGAACAGCCGGGCGTCGAGCTTGCCCGAGGCGAGGTAGGGGGCGGCCTCCTCCGGAACGACGCGTATCGCACTGTCGGTGACCTGCGTACGGACGAGTCCCGTGGTTCCCTCGGGGCGTTTGACGTCGACGGTGCGCTGCCCGCCACCGATGTCCGTCACGGTCACCTTGTCGCCGGTCACCAGCGTCACGGTGTGGGCGGCGCGGGCGGTCTTGGTGGGCTGCGGTCTCGCCTCGTCCGCGGCGGCGTGTGCCCCGCCGCCCGGCAGCAGCGCGAACGCCAGGCCGGCCGACAGCAGGGCCGCGCCGCGTCGCGCGGTACGTCTGGTCATCGTTGCCTCTTCCCTTGGAACCATCGGGTGCGGGGGTGCGCTCCGAGAGCTGGGAAAAGTGTCAACTACCGTGAGGGGCGAGGCACTTGTCTTGCGGTGGCGGATTGGCGCCACGGCGCCTATCCGCCACGCGTCACGCGGCGTCTCACTGCTGCTTGACGGGCGGGCAGTAGCCCGTGTTCTCGCCGATGGAGTTGATCTCGGCGTTGGGGCGCGGGTCGCCCGCGTAGTTGATCTGGTCCGTGCACTTCGTGCCCGGGTCCTTCGGGGTGCCCGAGGGCTTGTCGGACTTCTGGGGCGTGGGGCACGTGCCGGTGTCAGCGCCGATGGAGTTGATCTCGGCGTTGGAGCGGGGGTCGCCCGCGTAGTCGATCTGGTCCGTGCACTTCGCGTCGGACGCGGCGGGGGTGCCCGACGACGCGCCCCTCGCCGCATCGGCCTCCGGCGTACTGGTGGCCGTCGACGTCCCGCTCGCGGAGGACGAGGCGCTGGAGGACGAGGCGCTGGAGGACGCGTTGTCGTCGCCGCCGCTGCCGTTGCACGCCGTCAGCGACAGGCCGAGGGCCACAGCGGTCAGGGTCAGTGCCGAGATCTTCCGAGTGCGCATGCTGCTGTCCTTCGCGTGGGGCCGGCGCTCCTGGGGAGGAGCGGCGGGCGGGTGAACCGGGCGGGTGTCCGCCGGTGTTGCGTTCCGCCTCGTCAGACAGGGGTGCGGGTTCCCTCAGTTGCTTCTTGATCGTCTTCAGGACACGTTCGTGACATGACAGTCGCCGCTCGGTGAACTCCCGGCACGCCGGGGGCGACGCGAAGGGACGGTCGCCTCCCGGTACCGTCCCCCTGTGACCTCACTCGACCCCGGCACACTCGCCGCGCTCCAGCGCGCCCGCTACGTCAGCCTCACCACGTACCGCAAGGACGGCACGCCCAGGGCCACCGCGGTCTGGCATGCCATGGACGGTGACCGGCTCTATGTGCGCAGCGCGGCCGACGCCTGGAAGGTCAAGCGGCTGCGGCGCGACTCCCGGGCCGAGGTCGCCGTCTGCGATGTTCGCGGGCGCGTCGCGCCGGACGCCGTACGGGCCACGGGAACCGGCCGCGTACTGGACGAGGCCGGGACGAAAAAGGCCGGGGCGCTGCTGCGCGGCAAGTACGTGATGGCGCGCATGGGCGACTGGTACTCCGCGGTCTCGGGACGCCACCGCAGGCACCCCGTGATCGGCATCGAGGTCAACTTCTAGACGCGCGGGCCCCGTCGTCCGAAGTTTGGCTAGGGCCTCAGTACCTCCCGCAGCCGCTCGGCGAACTCCTTGGGCTGTTCGGTGAATCCGCCGTGGTCGCCGGGGAATTCGACCGGTGTCGTCCCGATGCGTTCGGCAAGCGCCCTGGAGGTCCGGGCCGTGACCAGGCCTCCCGAGGTGGCACCGATGCCGATGACGACGCGGGAGCGGCCGGATGCCAGTGCGGCGATGTCGGGCACGTAGAGGCTGGTGTCCAGCATCTCGTGGGCGAAGAAGCGGGCGCTGTTGGCGAGGTCCTGCTCCGACGGCTCCCCGGGCGGCGGGCCGGGCGCGTCCTCGCCGACGTCGAACCCGGCGTTGGCCATGAACTGGCCCCAGGCCGCGCCCACGCCCTCGCGGTGGAACGTCGCGACGATGGCCTCGACCGCCGCGCGCTGCTCCGCGGCGTCGGGGAGCAGTTCGAGGAGCGGAGGCTCGTGTGCGACGAGCGTGCGCACCCGCCCGGGGTGCCGTGCGAGGAGCGCGAGCCCCGTGACCGCTCCGCCGCTGCTGCCCAGCAGGTCGGCGGAGTCCTCGTCGAGAGCGTCGAGGAGCGCGGCGACGTCGTCCGCCCGCAGTTCGGGCGTGGAGTCCTGCTCGGGGTCGTCGAGGGTGCTGCCCGAGATGCCCCGGGGGTCATGGGTGACGACCGTGTGGTCGCTCGCGAGCGCGTCGGCCAGGGGCCCGAAGGCCTCGGCGTCCATCGGCGCCCCCATGAGCAGCAGCAGCGGTCCGGTGCCACGGATCTCGTAGCGCAGTCGTCCACCGGGGACATCGAGGGTACGGGTGGTGGTCACGGGTCGTCCTTCCCCTGGGCGGTCGTCCGCGGGCGCGGCGACACAGGTGGGGACCGCGGCCGGGCGGCAAACTCATCGCCGCCCGGAGGACGTGCCTTACCGTTACCGGACGTTGCGGGAGAGCCACGGGCTGAGCGCGTTCGGCAGGATCAGCTCTTTGTACGTGTCGTCACCGGACAGCGGAACGATCAGCCACAGGGCGGGCGGGAACATCCTCCGCTTCACGTACGCCAGGCCGCCGTAGACGGATCGCAGGAACGCCGGGACGGCGTCGCGGGGGACGTCCTCGAAGCCGACGTTCTCGACGGTGATTCTGGCGTCTTCCTCCGGAAAGATCCGGACGGACACGGACGGCGATCCCCCGAGCTCGATGTGCGCCTCGTGCGGCAGCGCGCCGTCCGGGTCGAGCACCACGAAGGCCCCCGCCGAGGTGCGGCGGGACGTCTGGTCGGCGCCGATGTCGTCGGTCACGGACAACTCGCGGTGGTACTCCCCGGCGACCTCGCGCACCGCCGTCACAGCGGCCTCGGTACTCGCCGGACGTGGATGTCTCATGGACACGATCATGCCGCACGGGTGCGGTCCCCCGATCGGGCGGCGACGCCCTGGGCGGGCCGCCCGGCGCGGGCGGGGCGCCGTGGTGGTTCGGATTCCGTTGCGGCGCCCCCGGCCCTCGCCGACGGCTACCCGTTCGCCCGGGGCCTGCGGATTCCGTCGATGATCCGCGTCCAGTTCTCCTTCCCGTGGCCGTCGGCGATCGCGCGGAGGTAGTGCGCCTGGACGGCGCGCGGGAGCGTGAGGTCGATGCCCGCGGTGGCGCTGGCGGCGGCGATGTGGTCCGCCGTCGCGCCCATCATGGTCGCCGTGCTCAGGTGGCCCGGGTGCTCGCCGGCGTCGATCTGCGCGCCGACGTCCCCGCCGGCCCGGAGCATGGCCGGGATGTCGGCGAGCGTCGGCAACAGTTCCGGGACCGCCTCCGTCGCGGAGACACCGGCCGAGCCGAGGAGCGCGGTGGCGTGCATGAGGGCCGACAGGCTCGTCAGGAACACGTCGAGGTGGGCCAGGTACATCAGCTGCGCCAGACCGGCGTCCTCGCCGAGCGGGCGCGGAGTCCCGATCCGGGCCAGCGCCGGGCGGTGCGCCTCGAAGACCTCGGACGGGCCGCTGTAGTACACGTACGCCGCCTCGGTGCCCACCATCTCCGCGGGCACCATCACGCCGCCGGTCAGGAAGGCCGCTCCGTGCGACGCCGCCCAGGCCGCGGCCTCGCGGGCGCGGTCGGGGGTGTCCGAGCTCAGGTTGACGAGGGTGCGGCCCGCCAGTGCGTCGGTCGAGTCGCCGAGGATGTCGTACATCGCCTGGTAGTCGGTGAGGCTGAGGACGACGAGTTCGCTCGCGGCGACCGCTTCGGCGGGCGAGGCGGCCAGGGTGGCGCCTTCGGCGACGAGACCCTCGGCCCGGGCCGCGGTGCGGTTCCAGACGGTGACGGGGTGGCCGGCCTTGAGCAGCGTACGGACCATGGCCTGGCCCATCGGGCCGAGGCCGATCAGGGTGACGGGGGTGGCGCTCATGCTGCGGTTCCTTCCTCGGGGCGGGTGGTGGCGGGGTGGGCGGCGCGCAGGCTCTCGTAGATCCGCGCGAACCCTTCCCGGCCGTGGCCCGCCGCGATCTGCTGGGCGATCGGCTTCTGGACGGCGGCGATCGGGGCGGGGTCGACGCCCTGTTCCTCGCTGGCCCGTACGAGGTGCGACAGGTCGGAGAAGTCCAGGCTCTGCTGGCCGGGGACGGTGTAGTCGCCCCCGTCGACGACCTCGGCGAACCCGGCGAACCCGTCGGTCATGGCGGACAGGAACGGGGCCTGCCGGGCGGCGAATTCGGACGCGCTCATGCCCATGGTGGCGACCATCGCCGCACCGTGCAGGAAGCCCTGGAACATCTGGTACATCCCCGACAGCATCGCCAGGTCCACCAGCGAGGCCCGGCCGGCGTCCTCGCCGTGGAACTCGCTCGTGGCCCAGACATCGAGGATCGGCAGGACGGCGTCGTAGGCCGCACGCGAGCCGCTGTAGAAGATCTGGCCCTCGCGGGTTCCGATCATGGCGGGTACGGCCATGATGGCGCCGTCGAGGTAGGTGACTCCGAACTCGGCGGCCCAGGCGGCGAGTTGGCGGGACTCGTTCGGTGTGGTGGTCGTGACGTTGACGAGGGTGCGGCCGCGCAGCTCGTCGGCGACCGGGCCGAGGGTGTCGCGGACCGATTCGTATGTGAGCAGGCAGGCGACGACGAGCGGGCTCGCCGTCACGGCCTCGCGGGCCGTGCCCGCGAGGCGGGCCTGAAGGCCCGGGGCGCGGCCCGGGGTTCGGTTCCAGACGGTCACGGAACGGCCGGCGTCGAGCAGCGCGCTCGCGAGCGCGCTGCCCATGGCGCCGAGGCCGAGCACGCTGACGTCGGTCAACTGGGCTGGGTTTCTGTTGGGTTCGGACACGACGACCATGCTGCGCGAGCCTGTATCGTCGCGTAAGTACCCACTATTTACTGCGGTACTTACCTTTGGGTAAGCCAGGAGAGACGGGAGACTCCAGGTCATGGCGAAGGCACCCCGCAACGGCCCCTACATCTGCGGCATCGACGCCGCTCTCGACGTCGTCAGCGGAAAGTGGAAGGGCCTCGTCCTGTGGGAACTGCACGCGCACGGCGTCCGGCGCTTCTCCGAACTGCGCCGCGCGCTCCATGGGGTGAGCGAGAAGATGCTGACCCAGCACCTGCGCCAGATGGAAGAGGACGGCCTCGTGCGCCGCACGGTCTACGCGGAAGTGCCACCGAAGGTGGAGTACTCGCTGACGGAGTCGGGCGCGGCGCTCAACGAGGCGTTGCGGCCGCTGGGTGAGTGGGGCCTCGGCCGGATCCGCGAGGACCACCTCGATGTCGTGGTGGCCCCCGACGCCCCGGTGTCCACCGCCTCCTGACCCGGCCGTCAGACCTGGTAGCGGTCCGCCGCGAACAGGTGCGGGTGCTCCGCGACCCAGTCGGAGGTGCGGCGCAGGCCCTCCTCCAGCGGGACCTCCGGCTCCCAGCCCGCCCAGTCGCGGGCGCGGGAGTTGTCGGAGAGCAGGCGGTGCACCTCGCTGCCCGAGGGCCGCAGCCGGCCCCGGTCGACGACGACCTCGGCGTCCCTGCCGGAGGCGTTGATCAGGGCCTTGGCGAGGTCCCCGATGGAGATCTCCTGGCCGGTGCCGAGGTTGACGCTGTGGCCGAGGGCCGCGTCGCAGGCGGCCAGGGCCAGGAAGCCGCGGGCGGTGTCGGCGACGTAGGTGAAGTCGCGGGTCGGGGTGAGGGAGCCGAGCTTGATCTGGCGCCGCCCGGCGTGCAGTTGGGCGAGGATGGTGGGGATGACGGCGCGGGCCGACTGCCGGGGGCCGTAGGTGTTGAAGGGGCGCACCACCGTCACCGGCAGCTCGAAGGCGTGCCAGTGCGACAGGGCCATCATGTCCGCGCCGATCTTCGAGGCCGAGTACGGGGACTGCGGCTGGAGCGGGTGCGTCTCGCTGATCGGGGCGGTGAGCGCGGTGCCGTAGACCTCACTGGTGGAGGTGTGCACCATGCGGCGCACCTGGTGGCGGCGGCAGGCCTCGGCGACGTTCTCGGTGCCGACGACGTTGGTCTGCACGTACGCGCCCGGCGAGTCGTAGCTGTAGGGGATGCCGATGAGCGCGGCGAGGTGGAAGACGGTGTCGCAGCCCTCGACGGCGTCCATGACCCGGCCCGCGTCCCGTACGTCACCGGCGATCATCTCGACGGGGCCGCCGGTGGCGCCGAGGTAGGGGGCGAGGTTGCCCTTTTCGCCGTACGGCTTGTAGTGGACGAAGGCACGGACCTTGGCCCCTCGGGCGACGAGGAGGTCGACGAGGGTGGAGCCGATGAACCCTTCGGCCCCGGTGACGAGGACGGTGCGGCCGGTCCAGTCGAAGTCGGCGGCAGCGGCGGTGGCGTGGGCGTGGGTGTTGGCGGTCATATGGCGATCTCCGTGTGGTGTGTGGTGTGGGTGAGGGGGCGGCCCGCCAGGCGCAGGACGTGGGCGGCCAACAGATCGGCGGCCTGTCCGTGCCGTCCGGGGTGGGCCGCCGTCGACATGGCCGCGAGGCGGGCCGGTTCGGCGAGCAGTGGCTCGACGAGGGCGGCCAGGCGGTCGGCGTCCGTCTCCGCGTCGGGCAGCAGGAGCCCCGCGCCGACGTCGGTGAGGACCCGCGCGTTGTGGGTCTGGTGGTCGCCGGGCGCGTAGGGGTAGGGCACCAGGACTGCGGGGGTGCGGGTGGCCGCGAGTTCGGCGACGGTCGCGGACCCGGCGCGGCAGACGGCCAGGTCGGCGGCCGCGTACGCCAGGTCCATGCGGTCGAGGTAGGGCACGGCGGTCGCGACCCGGTCGCCGCCGGTCTCGGCGAGCCGCCCGCGGACCTCGTCCAGGGTGGCGGGCCCGGTCTTGATCAGGAGGTGGACGCCGGTACGGTCGCGCCAGCGCCGGGCGAGGTCAACGGCGGCCGTGGTGAGCCGGACGGCGCCGAGGCTGCCGCCGTTGACGAGCAGGAGCCGTCCGTGTGCGGGCACCCCCAGCGCGCGCCGGGCCTCGCCCCGCAGCCGTGGCCGGTCGAGGGCGGCCAGTTCGGAGGCGATGGGCATGCCCACCACGTCGGCGTGCCCGCTGCCGGACAGATGCGCCCGGCTCTCCTCGAAGGCGAGCGTGATCTGGTCGGTGAGCAGCGCGGCGAAGCGGTTGGCCCGCCCGGGCACCGCGTTGGACTCGTGGATGACGCTGGGCAGCCCGGCCATCCGCGCCCCGACGATCACGGGGGCGCTCGGGTAGCCGCCCATGCCGACCGCGACCTGGGCCCGCTGTGCCCGCAGCACCGATTTGGCCTGGGTGCCGGACTTGATCAGCGCGGCGGGCAGCAGGAACCGCCGGGCGCCGAGCGACGGATCGAAGGGGATCATGTCGACGGTGTGCCCGCCCGGCTCGCTCGGCTGCTGTCGAGCCTGCTGGACAACGCGGCCAAGTTCAGCCCGCCAGGACGCCCCGTCGAGGTCACCCTCACCGCGGCCTCCGCGACCCTGGAGCTGACCGTCCGCGACCACGGCCCCGGCATCTCGGAACAGGACCTGCCGTACGTCTTCGACCGCTTCTACCGGGCCCGCAGTGCCCGCGCCCTGCCGGGCTCGGGCCTCGGCCTCGCGATGGCCCGCCAGATCGCGCTCGCCCACCACGCCGAGCTGGTCGCCGAACCGGCGCCGGGCGGCGGCGCCCAGTTCCGGCTGACGGTCGCGCACAATTCGTGACGTGCGGGATCCACCCCGTGGTAACTTCCGTATACAAGTTGTATGCGATTCATATCCAGGACACACGGTCCACGGACCACGGGAGCTCACATGGGGACGTCCGGCCGGGAGAAGGCGTACGCCTACCTCAAGGGGACGGTGCTCACCGACCCGGAGATGCAGGGCGAGTTCCTCTCCGAGCAGGAGATCGCCGACCGCATCGGCGTCTCCCGCACCCCGATCCGTGAGGCCCTGCTGCTGCTCGCCGCCGAGGACCTGGTCGAGATGGTGCCCCGGCGCGGCGCGCGCGTGTCCCGGCTGACCGGGCGGCAGATCACCGAGCTGATGGAACTGCGCGGCATGGTGGAGCGGTACGCGGCGGAGCAGGTCATCAAGGCCGACCGGGTGCCACTGGAGGAGCTGGGCGAACTGCTCGATCGGCAGCGCGGCCTGAGCGGGCCCGACGACGCCAAGGAGTTCATCGCCATCGACCACCGCTTCCACGCGACGATCGTCTCGGCCGTCGGCAACGGCCTGCTCGACCGGCACTACGACGGGCTGCGCAGCCGCCAGGTGCGCGCGGGCGTCGTGGCGCTCTACAACCAGAGCGGCCGGCAGAAGGCCGTCATCGACGAGCACAAGATGATCCTGGACGCGCTCGCGGCAGGTGACGCGGAGGCCGTGAGCGCGGCGATCGACAGCCATCTGGAGTCGACGCTGAAGGTGCTGCTCGCGGGCTGACCGGACCGGCGCGGATGTCACCGCGCCGGTCCGGCTCCGTCACTTCGGGTACGTGATCCCCGCGTCCTCGCGCCCCAGCCTGCGGTTGGCCAGTACGGAGGTCTTCTCGCGGACCCGGTCGACCTCGGGAACGTCCAACTCCGCGACGATCAGGCCCGGTTCGGCGCCGAGGCTCTCCCGCACCGTGCCGTCCGGGCCGACCAGCATGCTGTGGCCGATGCCCGTCGGCGCCGTGCCCGAGACGGTGATGCCGCTCGCCGCCGGGTCGGCCTGGTCCACCGCGGCGACCCACACCGTGGCGTCAAGGGCCCGGGCCCGTACGAGGAGTTCCCACTGCTCGCGCTTGCCGGGGCCCGCGCCCCAGGACGCGGGCAGCAGCGTGCCGACGGCGCCCGCGTCGGCGTGGGCCCGGAAGAGCTCGGGGAAGCGGACGTCGTAGCAGGTGGCGAGGCCGAGGCGGACGCCTTCGACGTCGATGGTGACCACCCGTGTGCCCGGGGCGACCCCCTTGGACTCCGCGAAGCCGAAGGCGTCGTAGAGGTGGATCTTGTCGTACGTGGCCTCGACGCCGGGGCCCGTCGCGAGCAGGGTGTTGGTGACCCGCCCGTCCTCGGCCGGGGTGAACATTCCGGCGACGACGACGATCCCGGCCGCCTCCGCGATCTCGCGCACACGGTTCGCCCACGGCCCGTCGAGCGGCTCGGCGAGCGGGGCGAGCTTCGTGCCGAAGCAGGCCATCGCGGCTTCGGGCAGGACGACGACGCGGGCGCCGGCGTCGGCCGCGCGCCGCGCCTGCTCCTCGATGAGGTCGAGGTTCTTGGCCGGGTCGGGCCCGGTGGTGAGCTGGCTCAGGGCGATCAGCATGAGGTGTCCCTCCTTGTGTGGCGACAGGTGCGGCGACGGGTGTGACGGTTCAGGCGGACGCCTGCGCGACCAGCTCGGCGTCCTCGTCCGTGGCCGCGTCCGCGTCGCGGCCCAGCAGCAGCCCGGTGATGGTCACGACCGCGGTCACGGCGACGTAGACCGCGAGCGGCACCCAGCTGTCGAACGAGCCGAGCAGCGCCGTGAACAGCAGCGGAGCGATGGCGCCACCGATCAGACCGGCCAGCGTATACGCGAGCGAGGACCCGGTGGAGCGCAGCCGCGGCGAGAACTGTTCGGCGATGAACGCGGCCTGCGGTCCGTACATCAGCGAGTGCAGGACCAGCGCGACGATCACGCCGAGGACCAGCAGGCCCCACGAGCCGCCGTCGACCATGCCGAAGAAGACGAACGGCCACACACCGGCACCGACGGCGGAACAGCCGTACAGCAGCCGCCGGTTGACGCGGTCGGACAGGGCGCCCGCGAGCGGGATCAGGACGATCTGCAACGAGGAGCCGATCAGTACGGCGGCCAGCGCGGACCCCCGCGACATGTCCAGCTCGTCGGTGGCGTAGGTCAGCACGAACACGGTGAACAGCGCGTACAGCACGTCCGGGGCGACGCGGGAGAGGATCGCGGCGAGCAGCGCGCGGGGCTGGCGGGTGAGCACCTCGCGCACCGGCGCCTCGGGGCGGGCCTGCTCGGCCTCCATCGCCTTGAAGACCGGGGTCTCCTCCAGCTTCGCGCGGATCCACAGGCCGAAGCCGACCAGCACGCCGGAGATCAGGAAGGCGACGCGCCAGCCCCAGGAGAGGAACTGGTCCTCGGTCAGCAGGGCGCCGAGCGCGGCGAGCACGCCGTTGGCGAGGAGGTTGCCCGCGGGCGGTCCGACCTGGGCGGCCGAGGCGAAGAAGCCGCGCTTCTTCGGGTCGCCGAACTCGCTGGAGAGCAGCACGGCGCCGCCCCACTCGCCGCCGACGCCGACGCCCTGGGCGAAGCGCAGCACGACGAGCGCGATGGGCGCGGCGGCGCCGATGCTGCTGTGGGTGGGCAGCAGGCCGATGAGGAACGTGGCCGCGCCGATCAGCACGAGCGTCGCGATCAGTACCTTCTTGCGGCCGATGACGTCGCCGAGCCGGCCGAAGACGATGCCGCCGAGCGGGCGCGACACGTAGCCGACGGCGTACGTGGAGAAGGCCAGCAGGGTGCCGGTGAGCGGGTCCTCGGAGGGGAAGAACAGGTCGCCGAAGACCAGGGCGGACGCGGCGGAGTAGACCGCGAAGTCGTACCACTCCAGGGCGGTGCCGGTCAGGCTGGCGAAGAAGGCCCGGACGAGACCGGAGCGGTTCGGGGTGACGACCGGTGCGGCGGCCGGGCCGCGGGGGGTGTCTTGCAGCATTTCGGTCCTCGGTTCGGGGGACTTCGGCGGTCGGGGTGGGGCATCGACGTTCGGGGGGGACATCGACCTTCCGGCATACTTCTTGTATACAGGTCGTATGCGCAAGCCCTGAACGGGAAGTTAACCGCTTCGCAACCCTCCACCCTGCCCTCACCTCTGGAGATGTCCATGACCCTGCTCACTTTCGAACTCCCCGACGGCTCCACCCGCGACGTGGATGTCGTCCAGGTCCTCAACGCCGGCTACGCCGGGCGCAGCCAGGACGATGTCGCCGCGCACGTCGCCGAGCTCGCCGAGCTCGGTGTGCCCGCGCCGGCCACGACCCCGGCCCTCTACCCGATCTCCCCCTACCTGGCGCAGCAGACCGGGCGGGTCGCGGTGCAGCACGGGCGGACCTCGGGCGAGGCGGAGTGGGCGCTCGTCGTGGCGGCGGACGGCGAGCTGCTGCTCACGGCCGCCTGCGACCACACGGACCGCGAGCTCGAGGTGCACGGTGTGGCCTGGAGCAAGAACGCGAGCCCGGACGTCCTGGCCCGCCGCGCCTGGCGCCTCTCGGACGTGGAGGACCGCCTGGACGACATCGCGCTGCGTGCCTGGGTCACGGTGCAGGGCGAGGAGACCTTGATCCAGGACGGCTCACTCGCGGAGCTGCTGACCCCGTCCTACTGGGCCGACGTCCTGCGCGAGCGCGGCGAGCTGCTTCCCGGCACCGTGCTGATCTCCGGCACCATCCCGATGGCCGAGGGCGTCGACCAGTTCGGCGACGCGTGGCGCGTGGAGCTCTCCGACCCGGCGACCGGCGACACCATCGCGCTGGCGTACGAGGTGGCCGCGCTGCCGGTGCCGATCGGCTGATCGCGCCCGTGGAGGACGAGTGGCCCGGCCGGGGCACTCGTCCTCCTGGCTCTCGCCACCGTCGCCCTGCTGTGCATCGGCGCGCGACGCGTGGGCACTCGCTCCGCGTGAGCGGTCGAATGGCCGTGTCCGGACGGAGGCCCCAGCATGGTGATGTCGTCGGTTTGCCCGATGCGCCCTTCCGAGGCGGCTCCGCCCGAGAACTCCTGCGCGGCCGCTCCCCGCAGGGCGACCGCGGCGCAGAGCGAACCCCGTCGAAAGGCACGCGTAGCTCATGAGTGACGAGACAGCCAAAGCGACCACCACGGATGCCGGTGTTCCGGTCGAGAGCGACGAACACTCGCTCACGGTCGGCGCCGGCGGCCCGATCCTCCTGCAGGACTCGTATCTGATCGAGCAGATGGCGCAGTTCAACCGGGAGCGGATTCCGGAGCGGCAGCCGCACGCCAAGGGCAGCGGTGCCTTCGGCCACTTCGAGGTCACCGCGGATGTCAGTGCTTACACGAAGGCCGCGGTGTTCCAGCCGGGGACGCGAACCGACCTGGTGGCCCGGTTCTCCACCGTCGCCGGCGAGCGCGGCAGCCCCGACACGTGGCGCGACCCCCGCGGGTTCGCGGTGAAGTTCTACACCACCGAGGGCAACTACGACATGGTCGGGAACAACACCCCGGTCTTCTTCGTGAAGGACCCGATGAAGTTCCAGCACTTCATCCGGTCCCAGAAGCGCCGCGCGGACAACAACCTCCGCGACCACGACATGCAGTGGGACTTCTGGACGCTCTCGCCCGAGTCCGCCCACCAGGTCACGTGGCTGATGGGCGACCGGGGCATCCCCCGCACCTGGCGCCACATGAACGGCTACACCTCGCACACCTACATGTGGATCAACGCCCAGGGTGAGCGGTTCTGGGTGAAGTACCACTTCAAGACCGACCAGGGCATCGAGTGCTTCACCCAGCACGAGGCCGACCAGATGGCCGCGGCCGACACGGATTACCACACGCGGGACCTCTTCGAGCACATCCGTGACGGGGAGTACCCCAGCTGGACACTGCACGTGCAGGTCATGCCGTACGAGGACGCGGCCACGTACCGGTTCAACCCGTTCGACCTGACGAAGGTGTGGCCGCATGCCGACTACCCGCTGATCGAGGTCGGCAGGATGACGCTGGACCGCAATCCGACGGACAACCACGCGGAGATCGAGCAGGCCGCGTTCCAGCCGAACAACCTGGTCCCCGGGATCGGCCCGAGCCCCGACCGGATGCTCCTGGCGCGGCTGTTCTCCTACGCCGACGCGCACCGCCACCGCATCGGCGGCAACTACCAGCAGCTGCCCGTCAACGCGCCGGTCGCGCCCGTGCACTCGTACTCCAAGGACGGGGCCATGGCCTACAAGAAGGCCCAGGACCCGGTGTACGCGCCGAACTCGAAGGGCGGACCGGCGGCCGACACGGACCGCTACGGCACACCGCCGAGCTGGTACGCGGACGGTGACATCACCCGCGCCGCGTACGTGGACCACGCCGAGGACGACGACTGGGGCCAGCCGGGCACGATGGTGCGCGAGGTCCTCGACGACGCGGCGCGGGACCGGCTCGTGGACAACGTCGTCGGTCACCTGCTCAACGACGTGAGCGATCCGGTCCTCGAGCGGGCCTTCGAGTACTGGTCCAACATCGACCGGAACATCGGCGAGCGCATCAAGCAGGGTGTGCGCGCCAAGGCCGGCGAGAAGGACCCGAAGGCCGCGGAGCAGGCCAACCCGGCGCGCAGCAGCATGCAGGACAAGGCCTGAGACGATCCCGCGGCCCGGCTACGGGCGGGTCCCGGCCGGGCCGCGGGTGAGGTGGTCGATCAGGGCGGTGGCGGCCGGGTTGCGGGTGCCCGGGCCGCGCCCCGCGAGGACGACCGTGCGGCCGGGGTCCGGCTGGCGGATGTCCACGCACGGCAGTCCCGCGTCCTCGCCGATGCGGCGGGGCACGAACGCGACGCCGATGCCGGCGCGGACGAGGGCCACGAGCATGCCGATCTGCGTCACGTCGCACGTGATGCGGCGCTCCAGGCCGCAGCGTGCGGACAGCCTGCGCACCGCCGTCTCCAGGCCGGTGCCCGCGCGGAAGTCGATGAAGGACTCCTGGGCGAGGTCCCGGATCAGGGTGCGGCCCGCGTGTGCCAGGGGGTGCCCCGGGGCCGTGATGAGCACCAGCTCCTCGTGCCAGGACCCGAACTCGACCAACCCGTCCGGGAGTTCGGCCGCGTCCGGGGCGAGGTAGGCGAGGTCCAGTTCACCGGCGCGCAGGGCCGCGTACAGCTCGTCGACCGGCGCGTCCCGCACGGACACCTGGATGCCGGGCAGGCGGCGGTGGAACAGCGCGAGCTCGGTGGGCAGGTCCACGCACGTGAGGGTCTGGATCGTGCCGATGGCCACGCGCCCCGTGGTGAGGCCCGCGACCGCGGCGACGGCGTCCCGGGCCGCGTCGGCCCCCGCGAGCAGCTGTCTGGCCTGCGGCAGCAGGGCGCGCCCCGCCTCGGTCAGCACGACTCGGCGGCCGGTGCGGTCGAACAGGTCGGCGCCCAGCTCGCGCTCCAGGTTGCGGACGGAGGTGCTGAGCGCCGACTGCACGATGAGCTCGGACCGGGCGGCGGCCGTGAACGTGCCCTCGTTGACGACCGCCACGAAGTGGCGGAGCTGACGCATCTCCATCCATCCACCCTATCGATGGCAGCCAGCGAAACGATCTGTTGGACCGACCGGGCGGGGCGCCGGATCCTGCTGGCATGAACCGCGTACCCGCCCTGTGGGCCGCCGCCCACTCCCCTCGCCGACCCGCACCCGTCAGGGCCGTCGCCCGCCAACTGCTCCGCCTGCGCTGCTTCCTGCGCGAACTGGCGCTGGCGGACCACACGCCGTTCGGCGGGTACTGAGCGCTCAGCGGGGCCCGGGACGCGGACTCCGGGAGCCGCGTCGTACGCTGCCGTCGTGACCGAGACGCTGAATCCGACGCCCGACGAAGCCTTCGCGATGCTGCTGGACGGCAACCGCCGCTTCGTGACCGGTACCCCAGGACACCCCAATCAGGACGCCGCGCGGCGTACCGAGATCGCACCGGGGCAGAACCCGTTCGCGGTGCTGTTCGGGTGCTCAGACTCCCGCCTCGCCGCCGAGATCATCTTCGACCAGGGGCTCGGCGACATGTTCGTGGTCCGCACGGCGGGTCACGTGGTCGGTTCGGAGGTGCTGGGCAGCATCGAGTACGGGGTGAGCGTGCTCGGCTGCCCGCTGGTCGTGGTCCTCGGCCACGACTCGTGCGGGGCGATCGCCGCCGCCAAGGACGCCGCCGACGGCGGCAGGGCGCCCGCCGGTTTCGTGCGCGACGTCGTCGAGCGGGTGACGCCGAGCGTGCTCGCGGCCCGTGCCGCCGGGCGCGGCCGGGACGAGGAGATCCTCCACGAGCACATCCGGCACAGCGTCGACCTGCTGCTCGACCGTTCCCGTGTGCTGTCCGAGCAGGTGGCCGCCGGGCGTCTCGCCGTGGTGGGCCTGTCCTACCGGCTGGCCGACGGCACGGCACGGCTGGTCGCCTCGCACGGCCTGAGCGAAACCGCCGACGCCGCAAGCTGACCCCCGCACCATCGAAAGAAGCGCACCACAGTGAAGGACAACGTGAGGGTGACGGCACCCGGCCGTGACCCCGAGATCGACCTCGACGCCGACATCGACAAGGCGGTCGGCGTGCTGCGCGCCGGCGGGCTCGTCGCCCTGCCGACGGAGACCGTCTACGGGCTCGCCGCCGACGCCGAGGACCCCGCCGCCGTCGCCCGCATTTTCCAGACCAAGGGCCGGCCGCCCAACCACCCGCTGATCGTCCACATCGGCGGCGCCGAGCACCTGGACGACTGGGCCGATGAGGTGCCCGAGGCGGCGCGGCTGCTCGCCGAGCGCTTCTGGCCGGGGCCGCTCACGATGGTGCTGCGGCGCGGCGCCCGGGTGCCCCTCGAAACCACCGGCGGCCTGGAGACGGTGGCCGTGCGCGTGCCCGACCACCCCGTCGCGCTTGAGCTGTTGAACGCGTTCGGCGGTGGCGTCGCCGCCCCGTCGGCCAACCGGTTCGGTTCGGTCAGCCCGACCACCGCGGAGCACGTCCGTACGGAACTCGGCGACGGCGTCGACTTCGTGCTCGACGGCGGTCCCTGCACGGTGGGCGTCGAGTCGACCATCGTCGACGCCACGAGCGAGTCGCTGAGCATTCTGCGGCCGGGCGGGGTGACGCGCGAGGACCTGGAGGAGGCGCTGGGCCGTCCCCTCGACGTCCCTGACAGCAGTGAGGTGCGCGTGCCGGGGCAGCACCCCTCGCACTACGCGCCGAACGCGCGCGTCGTCCTCGTCGACCCCGAGGAACTCGTCGCCGAGACGCGGCGCGGGCACGAACTCGGCCACCGGGTGGGCGTGTTCCTGCCGTCCGCCCCCGCCGGCTCGCCGCTGGAGGCGCACGCCGTGGTCGACGTTCCCGCGTCGCTCGACGCCTACGCCCGCGGCCTGTACGGCTACCTGCGCGAACTCGACGAGCAGGGCTGCGACCTCATCCTCGCGTCGCTGCCCGCGCAGGAGGGCCTCGGCCTCGCGATCGCCAACCGGCTGCGCCGCGCGGCCGGGCCCCGGCCCGCGTAGGGGATCAGCTCGCGGCGAGGAGTGCGAGCGTGTCGATCACTCGGTTCGAGAAGCCCCACTCGTTGTCGTACCAGGCGACCACCTTGATGTGTCGCCCGTCGACGCGGGTGAGGGCCGAGTCGAAGATCGACGAGGCGGGGTTGCCCACGATGTCGGAGGACACGAGCGCGTCCTCCGAGTACTCGAGGACACCGGCGAGCGGCCCCTCGGCCGCGGCGCGGTAGGCGGCGAGCACCTCGTCGCGTGTCACGTCGCGGGCGACGGTCGTGTTGAGTTCGACGATCGAGCCGACCGGTACGGGGACGCGGATCGAGTCGCCCGACAGCTTGCCGTCGAGGTTCGGCAGGACCAGGCCGATCGCCTTGGCGGCGCCGGTCGTGGTCGGCACGATGTTGATCCCGGCGGCGCGGGCGCGGCGGGCGTCGCGGTGCGGGCCGTCCTGGAGGTTCTGCTCCTGCGTGTAGGCGTGCACCGTCGTCATGAACCCGTGCTCGATACCGGCGAGTTCGTCGAGGACCGAGGCCAGCGGGGCGAGCGCGTTGGTGGTACAGGAGGCGTTCGAGACGATCGTGTGCACGGACGGGTCGTAGGCGTCGGTGTTGACCCCGTACGCGAGGGTGACGTCGGCGCCGTCCGAGGGCGCGCTGACGAGCACCTTCTTGGCGCCGGCGTCGAGGTGGGCGCGGGCGGCCTTGGCCGAGGTGAAGCGTCCGGTGGCCTCCAGGACGAGGTCGACGCCGAGTTCGGCCCACGGCAGCTGCGCCGGTTCGCGCTCGGCCAGCACCTTGATCCGCCGTCCGTCGACGACGAGGGTGTCCCCGTCCGCGGTCACCGGGCGCCCGAGCCGTCCCGCCGTGCTGTCGTAGGCGAGGAGCCGGGCGAGGGTCGCGGGCTCGGTGAGGTCGTTGACGGCGACGACCTCGAGGTCACTGTCGCGTTCCAGCAGGGCGCGCAGCACATTGCGTCCGATGCGGCCGAATCCGTTGATGGCGATGCGAGTCATGAATGGTGTCCCTTCCGTTCCCCACCAGGCTCGCGCGCGGCGTGCCCCGCTGACAGTGGCGGGATCGCCAGGGTTCGAAAGGATGCCGCCACCGGCGGTGCGGGGTCACTCCCCCGGTGTGAACGTGCGCCGGTACTCGCTCGGTGTGGTGCCGAGGATCCGCTGAAAGTGCAGGCGCAGGTTGGCGCCGGTGCCGAGTCCGACCTCGGCGGCGATCTGTTCGACGCTGTGCTGCGAGCGCTCCAGGAGTTCGCGGGCCAGGTCGATACGGGCACGCATCACCCACTGCATGGGCGTGTAGCCGGTCTCGTCGACGAAGCGGCGGGAGAAGGTGCGCGGTGACACCCCGGCCTGCCGCGCGAGGGTGTCGAGGGTGAGCGGTTCGCCGAGCCGGTGCAGCGCCCATTCGCGGGTGGCGGCGAAGCGCTCGCCGAGCGGCTCGGGGACGCTGCGCGGCACGTACTGGGCTTGGCCGCCGCTGCGGTAGGGCGCGGCGACGAGGCGGCGGGCCGCGTGGTTGGAGGCGGCGACGCCGAGGTCGCCGCGCAGGATGTGCAGGCACAGGTCGATGCCGGACGCGGCGCCGGCCGAGGTGAGCACGCTGCCCTCGTCGACGAACAGCACGTTCTCGTCGACCCGGACGTCCGGGTACCGGTCCGCGAGCGCCCGCGTGTAGTGCCAGTGCGTGGTGGCACGCCTGCCGTCGAGCAGTCCGGTGGCGGCGAGCGCGAAGGCGCCGGTCGAGATGGCGGCGAGCCGCGCGCCACGCTGGTGGGCGGCGCGCAGCGCGTCGACGACCGGCCGCGGCGGGTCCTCGCGGTCCGGGAACCGGTAGCCGGGCACGAAGACGATGTCGGCCCACGCGAGCGCCTCGAGCCCGTGCGCCACGGCGTAGGCGAGACCGTCGCCGCCGGTCACGAGCCCGGGCGCCGCCCCGCACACCCGCACCTCGTACGGCATGCTCGCGCGGGTCGTGAACACCTGCGCGGGAATCCCTACGTCGAGCGGCTTGGCACCTTCGAGTACGAGGACGGCGACACGGTGCGGGCGGGAGGAGGCTGACACAGGAGGAGGTTACGCGGCGGTGGCGGCCGTCCGCGGACGAGACACCGTCCCCGCGAGGTCACTTGCTCTGCAGGGCACGCGCGACGCGCGGGCCGAGCCAGCGCTTGAGTGAGCGCAGGGCCTGGGTCTGTTCGACCGCCCGGTCGAGCCGGTAGTAGAGCTGCGGCGGGACGTACGGGAGCAGCGGGGAGTGGCGCTGCCCGAGCAGGGCGAACATCTGGTGCGGTTCCAGGTGCATGTAGCGCGTCAGGTTCTCGTACCAGTGCGCGCTGTGCCGGGCCGCGCTCTGCAGGGGCAGCAACTCCCTTCGGCGTTCCCGTTCGTAGCGTGCGAACGCGGCCGGGGGCGGTCCCGGCTCGCGCAGGGCCCGGGCCAGTGCCATGGCGTCCTGCATGGCCAGGGTGGTGCCTGCGCCGATGGAGTAGTGCGTGGTGTGGGCGGCGTCGCCGAGCAGGACCAGGTTGCCGTGGGACCAGGTCCGGTTGGTGACCGTGCGGAACCGCTGCCACTGCGAGGGGCCGTCGGTGTCCGTGCGGCCGATGAGCGGGTGTCCCCGCAGGACATCGGCGAAGAGGCCCTCCAAGAGTTTCAGGGCGTCGGCGCGCTCCATGGTGTCGAGGCCCAGTCCCGTCCAGGTCGCGGGCGAGCATTCGACGATGCAGGTGCTGTGCGTGCCGTCGAATCCGTAGGCGTAGCACCACAGCCAGCCGTGGTCGGTCTCCACGAAGGCGAAGGTGAAGGAGCGGAAGACCCGGGTGGTGCCCAGCCAGATGAACCGGTTCCCGCCCAGGGCGACTTGGGTGCCGAAGTGTTCCGCGTGCTGCTCGCGCAGGGTGCTGTGCGAGCCGTCGCCCGCCACGATCACGTCGCCCTCCGCGTGCGCGCCCAACTCCGGGACCGATGTACCGAAGCGCAGGTCCACACCGAGCGACGTCGCCCGCTCCGCGAGGAGTTCGAGCATGCGGTGGCGGCCGATCGCGAAGCCCTCGTCGCCGTGGTGGGTCGTGACCCGGTCGCGGACGTGTGCCACGCCGTCCCGCCAGCGCGCCGAGTGCCGCTCGATGGCGCGTGCGGACACCTCGTCGTGCTCCGCGAGCAGCCCGAGCATGTCCGGCCAGTAGGTGACACCCCAGCCGTAGGTCGACCCGGCGGGGTTCTTCTCGTACACGGTGACGTCCAGGCCGCGGCCCTGCAGCTTGAGGAGAATCGCCAGGTACAGGGACGCGGGTCCCCCGCCGACGCAGACCACCTTCATGTGCGCTCATTTCTGCCGCCGACGCGGCGCTGTCTCGCAGTTGGGGTCGAAGCCGTGCCGCCCGACCCACGAATGTCCGGAATGTACCCGCCACCGCTCGCCCATTGAGGCTGAATTCCTGGTGTTTTCACCATCTATCCGTGTATGAACCGTGACCGAGGGTGCCCACCGCCGTTGAATGAGCCGACGGCTGCGACCACGCGGCCGCACCTGTACAGCAAAAGGAGAACGTGATGTCACGCATCGCGAAGGCAACCGCTGTCGCTTTCGGCACGGGCGCCGTGGTGCTCAGCGGCGCCGGTCTGGCCATGGCCGACGCGGGTGCTCAGGGCGCTGCCACCAACTCGCCCGGCGTCCTGTCGGGCAACCTGGTCCAGGTTCCGATCCACGTCCCGATCAACGTCTGCGGCAACACCGTGAACGTCATCGGCGCGCTCAACCCGGCCTTCGGCAACGCCTGCACCAACGGTGACGGCGGCCACGACGACGGCGGCAACGGCGGCGGCTACGGCGACGACGCCGGCTACGGCGGCTGACACTCGCGCCGAACCCTGGTGACGGCCCCCGACACTTGGTGTCGGGGGCCGTCGCCGCGCGGGCGGTCATTCGTACCGGTACACCGACGTGTGCTCGAGCATGTCGCGCAGCGGCGTGTCCCACGGCGGCATGGTGTCACCCAACGCGAGTACGCGGCCGCGCTGCGCGTCACCGGGGCCGGGCTTTCGCGCGGGAAGGTAGGGCTCGGCGTCCGGGTGGCGCCGGCGCCACCGCGACCAGCACAGGTCGACGAAGGCGTGGTGCAGCCAGAAGACGGGGTCGTTCACCGAACCGGCACCCAGCATGTGCCCGCTGACCCAGCGGTGCACCTGGTTGTGGTTGAACCACCGCCGCTCCCCCCGGCGCACCGGCCAGCCCTCCAGCCGGTTGCGAAAGCCGCGCGGCGCAAGGGAGTTCCACGGCTCCACGTCGTACGTGGTCTCGTTCATGGCGTCGGCGAGCTCCGCCTTGCTGGGCAGCTCGACCGGGGCCTGCGGACGGCCGAAGTCCCGCATCAGGAAGTCCCCGTCGGTCACGGCCGCCTTGATGTCCCAGTGCCCGTTGCGGTGCGCGAAGGGACCCGTGGTCACCTGACGGTCGGAGCGGCGGCCGTTGCCGCCGAGGAAGTCGTCGCCCCACAGGGAGACGGCCGGTGTGCGGTCCACGGTCCAGTCCCAGTAGGGAACCGTGACACCCGAGTCCACCTTCTGCAGCGCCCTCTCGAACTCCAGCAGGAACTTGCGGTGCCAGGGGAAGAACGAGGGGGTCATGTGCGCGACCCGCAGTCCGCCGTCCCCGTCGCCCACGTAGAAGTCGATGTGCGTCCGCACGAACTCGTCGTACCGGCCGGAGCGTTTGAGGGCGAGCACCGCGTCGACGAAGCGCCGCTTCTGCGCCTTCGTGAGCGTGCGCTGATTCTGCCGTGTGTACGCCACAGGCCTCACATCTCCCCTTCGTGCGGCCGCAGTTGCTGGGTTCCGAGCTCCTCTACGGCCGCCTTCGCCGCGGCGAGCGGTGTGTCGTAGGCCGTGTAGTGGTCGACCATGCTGAGGTACGTGCCGTCGGCGCGGCGCATGAGGTGCAAGGGGCGCCCGTCGACGGCGACTTGCCACTCACCCGCGCCTCCACCCGCACCGGACAGCCGGGTGCCGACGATGTGCCGGCCGAGATACGTCTCGTCGAACGTGTCGACGCCGGGGCCCGGGGCCGGGCCCGGTTCGCCGCGCTCGAAGGGCCTGACCTGGAGGACGGCGGTGGCGCTGCACAGGGCGCCGACCAGGATCAGACCCGCGCTGCGTCTGGTCAGACGCGGTCTTCCGCCCGGCGGCCGCCCGGCCCGATCGTCGACCGGGACCGCCGGATTGTTCACGACCTCCTCCCCTTTGCGCGTCCCGCGCTGCGCCGGCGGTCCGGGACTGGGCGGGAGAAATTCCGTTCGATCGCTGGGGTGTGCGACAAATTGACGTCGCAACAGGGTCGTGATGTTCACCAGTCCAACATACCTGTGCATTACCTGAAACCCGCACACCACGCTTTCCTGATGAGCGCGCCGACAAATCCGGTCCAGGCGTCGCCGATTACGTGATCATGTCACCCGTGAAAACGCGTCGACCAGGACACTCGTCTGCCGCGCGAATCAACGGACCAGGGTTGACGAAGGTTTCGACTCCGAACGGGTGATTGCCCGTACGGTCGCTGAAGTGTGTCGCGGGACGAAGCCGTGCGAGAAGTGAGAGTTTCACAACTCCAACACAGTGGTGTATTAACTGAAGGCCGCTTTCCGGCGAAACCCCAAGAGAAGTCGGACTTCCTCATTAATTGCCCGGTGCCGCAGCGCATCCACTCATTCCTGAAGGGGAAGCAGGCCGTGCCCAATTCGAAAGGCTGTTTCCTGCCTCGCGTGACACCGACCCCCGCGACCGCGCCTGCGCGGGTTCTGCACGTGTCCCAGCCGACCGACGGCGGGGTGGCGCGCGTGGTGACCGACTTGGTGCGCATGCAACGGGCCCAGGGCATGCACGTGTCGGTGGCCTGTCCCACCACCGGCGGCCTGCGGCAGAGCGTGGCCGCCCTCGGCTGCGAGGCCCTCGCGTGGGAGGCCTCCAGGTCCCCGGGCAAGGGCCTCGTGAGCGAGGCACGCCGGCTCTCGGCGTTGGTGTCCCGCGTACTCCCCGATGTCCTCCACATCCACAGCTCCAAGGCGGGCATGATCGCCCGGCTCGTGGTGCGCGGCCGTGTCCCCACCGTCTTCCAGCCGCACGCCTGGTCCTTCGAGGCGGTCGACGGAACCGCGGCCCGGCTGGCCCTGACCTGGGAGCGGGGCGCGGCCCGCTGGGCCGCCCGAACGGTCTGCGTGAGCGGGGCCGAGCAGCGTGCCGGCAGTGCCCGCGGGATCGCGGCGCAGTGGCGGCTCGTGCCCAACGGCGTGGACCTGGAGCGCTTCCACCCGCACGGCCCCACAGCTCGCGGGCGGCCACCCGCCGCGCGGGAGGGCCCGCTCGTCGTGTGCGTGGGGCGGCTGTGCCGGCAAAAGGGCCAGGACGTGCTGCTCGCGGCATGGCCCGAGGTGCTTCGCGCGGTGCCGGGCGCCCGCCTGGTGCTGGTGGGCGACGGCCCGGAGGAGGCACGGCTGCGGGCCGCGGCCGGCCCTTCGGTGACCTTCACCGGGGCGCTCGACGATCCGGCGCCCTGGTACCGGGCCGCGGACCTCGTGGTGCTGCCGTCCCGGTGGGAGGGCATGGCGCTCGCGCCGCTTGAGGCCATGGCGTGCGGAAGCCCGGCGCTCCTCACGGATGTGGCCGGAGCCCGCGAGAGCCTGCCCCTCCAGCTGGCGCCCCGCTGCCTGACCGCACCGGACGATTCCGCGGGCCTGGCAAGGGCGTTGCGGGATCTGCTGCGCGACCCGGAGGGCCTGCGCACTCTGGGCCGTGACGCCTGCGCCCATGTACGCGCCCATCACGACGTCCGGCGCAGCGCCGGCGCGGTCGCGGACGTCTACGCGGAACTGCTGGGCCTGGAGACCATCGAGCACAGAGAGCGGATCACGACGTGACCCATGACCGCATCGTCTCCTCGCCCTCCCGGCAGCTCACCCGGGACGAGGCGGGCACCTCAGCCACTGTCATCACCCAGCGGAACGCGAACATCCCGAGGGCGAGGCGGACCGGTGGCGCTCCCCCGGGCACCTCCCGCGCCTTGCTGTGCGCGACGGACGGCACGGCCTCGGTGCTCGGCGCGCTCGTCCTCGCCCCGCTCCTCCAACAGCCCTGGCTGGTGGCCTGCTTCGCCCTGCTGTCGCTGATCCTGTTCGGCACCGGTGGGCTGTACCGGCTCGCCCACGAGCAGCACATGCTCGACGACTGCCCCGCGGTCGTCACCCGTGCCACCGCCGCGTGGTGTGTCCTCACGGCGGGCTGCGCGAGTCTGTCCCTGTTGGACCGGGTCCCGGGGCAGAGCCTGATCCTGGGCTGTGCCGTGCACATCACCCTCGCCCTGCTGGGCCGGGCGTTGGTGCACCGGCAGCGGCGCGCGGCCCTGCTGCGGCAGCCGTGCGCGGCGCTGCTGGTGGGCTCTGAGCCGGCCGCATCGCGCGTGGCCGCCGCCCTCCAGCGGCAACCGGCGAGCGGCATCCGGCTCGTGGGCATCGCCGGTGACGGCGCCGCCGCGGATCAGCAGCACGACGCCGTGCCCGCCCTGCCGGTCCTGACGACCGTGGAGGACCTGCGGCGCGCGGTCGTGCAGAACGAGGTGCGGCAGGCGATCGTGCTCGGCAGCGCGGGCTCCCCGCGGCAGCGGCCCTTCCTGCACGCCCTGGCGGAACTCCGGTGCGAGATCTGGGAGTTGGACCCGCACCCCTCGCCGTACGTTCCTCAGCTGCGCGAGGCCGACCGCTACCTGGCGGGCTTTCGCTGCAGACCCCTCAAGGGGCCGCACCTGCCGTTGAACCCCGCCAAGCGGGCACTGGATCTCGTGGTCTCCGCCGCGCTGCTGGTCCTCGCCTCGCCGGTCCTCGCGACCTGCGCGCTGTGGCTGCGGATCAGCGAGGGCCCCGGTGTCGTGTTCCGTCAGGAGCGCATCGGCAAGGACGGCCGCCCGTTCACCCTGCTGAAGTTCCGCACCCACCGTCCGGCCGACGCGATGGAGTCGGCGACGCGCTGGAGTGTCGCGAACGAGCAGCAGATGCCGTGGTTCTGCCGCTTCCTGCGCCGCACCTCTCTCGACGAGCTGCTCCAGCTGTGGAACGTCTTCCGCGGCGACATGAGCCTCGTGGGCCCGCGGCCCGAGCGCCCGTACTTCGTGGCGCAGTTCAGCGAGGCCCACCCCGGCTACAGCGAACGGCACCGGATGCCGACGGGGATCACCGGGCTGGCCCAGATCCACGGCCTGCGCGGTGACACCTCCATCGAGGACCGCTGCCGGTTCGACAACGCGTACATCGCCAACTGGTCGCTGTGGAAGGACATCACCATCCTGGTGCGCACGGCGTCCGAGTGCTTCCGGCCGAGGGGGAGCTGACACCGTGACCGTTCTTCCCGCTCTCTCCGTTCCCCGCCCCGGCCCGCTCGCCGTCGGCCTGCGGCATCTGCGCCGCGCCGGGCCCGTGCTGCCCGTCCTCCTCCTGATCGGCATGCTGGCCCTGCCGACGGCCGGGGGCGAGGGCGGTGGCACGCCCGCCGACGCCGTCTCGGGACTCGTCGTCACCTTCTGTGCGGTGCGGCTGGTCCGGCATCGCGCCCGCCCGCTGACCCGTACCGCGCTCGTCGTCCTCGGTCTTCCCGTCGTCGCCGTCGCGGTGGCCGCTCTCGGCGCCGATTCGCCGGGCAACGCCCTTGAGGGGATGGCGCGTTACTACCAGGTCCTCGTCCTCGTGCCCGCGGCCGTGCTGCTGCTCGTGCGCGACCGCGAGGACTTCCGGCTGGTGGCCTGGGGGCTCGTGGCGCTCGGCCTGTGGCAGGGCGCGATCGGCGTGCACCAGTACCTGACCGGGACGGGCGCCTCGTACGCGGGCGAGGACATCCGGGCCGTCGGCACGTTCGGCGCCACGGATGTGATGGGCATGTCCACGGTGGTCGCGTACGGGCTGGTGTGCGCGCTCGCCCTGGCGCTCGGCGGGGAGAGCCGTCGCGTCCGGATCACCGCCCGGCTCTGCGCCCTGGCCCTCGTGGTGCCGCTGGCGCTGTCCTTCAGCCGCGGGGCGTGGATCGCGACGGGCGCGGTGTGCGTGCTGCAGATCGTGCTCGGCGGGCTTGGCCGGGCGGTGCGGCTGCTGGCCGCCGCCGTCGCCGCGGCCGTCGTCCTCGTCGGCGGCTTCGGCGTGGGCTCGTCGATGCTGGAGGAGCGCCTGAGCAGCATCACCCAGGTCACCGCCGCGCCCGACCAGTCCGTCACGGACCGGTACACGATGTGGGCGGCGGCGGCCGACATGTGGCAGGAGCACCCGGCCACCGGGGTCGGGCTCAAGAACTTCCCCGCCCACCGCGACAGCCACGCATCGATCGCCCTGTCCGCGGGCAGCGACGTGTCCGGCGCCGGAGCCACCTACCACCGCCAGCCGCTGCTGTCGCCGCACAACATGTACCTCCTGATCCTCAGCGAACAGGGCCTGTTGGGCCTGCTCGCCGTCGCGGGTGCCTGGACGGCGCTGCTGGTGTGCGGGGCGCGGCGGCTCGCCGCGGCGCACCGGCGCGGGGGCGGCCTGGACTGCGCGCTCATCGGGTGCGGGCTGCTCACCTGGCAGCTGATCGACTTCGTCTACTCGGACATCGGCGGGCCCTCCACGGTGCTCACCGCCGTCGTGTTCGGCCTGGCCGCCTGGTGGGCGCTGTCGCCCGCGGCGTCCGGGACGGCGGGCGGCCGGTGAAGCGCACGCTGCCCGTGGGCCGGGCCAAGTCGCCGCTCTCCTCCACGGTGCCGGTCCAGTCGGCGCCGGACGGCTTGGGCGTCAACGGGGACGGGCACCGCGCCTCCGGTTCCTTCCTGGCCCGCGTCGCGCTGCTGACCGCCGCACTGTCGGCCGCCGGTTCACTGCTCGGCCTCGGCCGGGACCAGGCGCTGGCGCAGCTGTTCGGGGCCGGCAGCGAGACGGACGCCTTCCTGGTGGCGTGGACGGTGCCAGAGGTGGCGGCGACGCTGCTCATCGAGGACGGTCTCGCGTTCATGCTGGTGCCCGCGTTCAGTGCCGCGCTCGCCGCGCGCGCTGCCGACGGGCCGAGCCCGCGCGGGCAGGACCCGGTGCGGGCGCTGGTGGCCGGCTCGCTGCCCCGCCTGTCCCTGGCCTTCGCGGCGTCTGCCATCCTGCTGATCGCCGCCGCCCGCCCCCTGGTGGCGCTGCTCGCACCCGGCCTGCCCGATCCTCAACTGGCCGTCGACTGCACCCGGTTGACCGCCACCTGCGTGCTGACCTTCGGTCTCGCCGGGTATTGCAGCGCCGCGCTGCGCGCCCACAGCAGCTATCTGCCGCCGGCCGCCATCTACGTCGCGTACAACATCGGCATCATCGCCACCATGCTGCTCCTCGCCGACCGCTGGGGCGTGCGCGCGGCGGCCGCGGGCGTCGCCGTCGGGGGCTGCCTGATGGTGCTCGCGCAGGCGCCTTCGCTGCGACGCCGGCTACGGAACGGGACGCCGACCGCGGGCGGCGCGGACGCGAGGACGACGGACCGGGCGCCGATGAACCTGGCGCTGATCGCCACGGTGCTGCTGTTCGCGCTGTGCCGGCAGGCCCAGGTGTTCATCGAGCGCTACCTCGCCTCGTCGCTGCCGTCCGGGGCGATCTCCGAGCTCAACTACGCGCAGAAAGTCGCGCAGTTGCCGATGGTGCTCTCGCTGATGCTGTGCACCGTCACCTTCCCCGTCGTCGCCAAGGCGCTCGCGCGCGGGGACGTCGAGCACGCGCGGGACCGCGTCGAGCGCGACGTGGCGCTCGCGGCCTGCATCGTCCTGTCGGGCGCCGCCGTCGTGTTCGCATGCGCTCCGCAGATCATCGAACTCCTCTTCCAGCGCGGCGCGTTCACCGCCGAGGACACCGCGGCCACCGCGTCCGTCATGCGGGTCTACTCGCTGGGGCTGCTCGGGCACTGCCTGGTGGGCGCGCTCGTGCGCTCCTACTTCTCGGCCGGGCGGCCCAGTTGGTACCCCGTCGCCGCGATGGCCGCCGGCATGGTGCTCACCGCCGTCGCCGGCCTGTGGGCCGTCGACGCCTGGGGCGTCGGCGGCATCGCGGCCGCCAACGCGCTGGGCATCACGTTCACCGCCGTACTGCTGCTCGCGGCGATGGACCGGCGCAGCGTGCCCGTGCGGATCCCCGCCGTGCTGCGCGAACTCGCCAAGACGCTGCTCGCGGCGGTCGCCGCCACGGCCGCGGGCCTGCTGTGCACGGCCCGCGTCGAGCAGCCCCTGTCCGCCCTCGCCGCCGGTTGCCTGGCCATCGGAGCCGTTTTCGGGCTCCTCCTGTGGGCCCTGAAGGTCCAGGCGTTTCTGCCCGCCGTCCGCATCGCGACCAGAAAGCTCCGGAATGCCCGTTGAACCAGCGCTCCAGGAATCCCCTGGCGCCCGCCCGAGGGGCCTGCTGCCCCACAGGTCGCCGTGGGTGGCGATGTACCACTCCGTCGACGACTGCTCCGACGACCCCTACAACGTCACCGTCTCCCCCGAGCGGCTGCGCCAGCAGCTGAGCTGGCTGCGCTCGCGCGGCCTTCGCGGGGTCGGCGTCGCCCAGCTCCTCGACGCCCGCCGCCGCGGCCTCGGGCGCGGACTGGTCGGCCTGACCTTCGACGACGGCTACGGCGACTTCGTCGAGAACGCGCTGCCGCTGCTGCGGCACTACGAGTGCACCGCCACGGTGTTCGTGCTGGCCGGCCGTCTCGGCGGCGAGAACGCGTGGGACGCGAGCGGACCGCGCAAGCCGCTGCTGACCGCGCAGGGCATCAGGGCGGCCGCGGCGGGCGGCATGGAGATCGGTTCGCACGGCCTCCTGCACGTCGACCTCACCACCCTCGACGAGGACGAGCGCCGCGCCGAGATCCAGCGCAGCAGGGCGCAGATCGGCGAACTCATCGGCGGTACGGTGCACGGCTTCTGCTACCCGTACGGAAGCGTCGACGCGCGGACCGTGGAAGCGGTGCGCCGCGCGGGCTACCGCTACGGCTGCGCCGTCTCCCCCGGCCCGCTGACCGGCGTGTACGCGATGCCCCGCGTCTTCGTCGGGCAGCGCGACGCGCCGTGGCGCCTCGAACTCAAGCGCCGCGTCCACCCGGGCTGCCGACACGCCTGGAAGCCGGGGGCGGGTGCGCGATGAAGGCGCTGCACGTCATCACCGGCCTCGGCGCGGGCGGCGCCGAACAACAACTGCGCCTGCTGGTACGGCACTTGCCGGGCACCCACGACGTACTGACCCTGACCAACCCGGGGCAGGTCGCCGCCGGGCTGCGCCACGACGGGGTGCGCGTCGCCCACCTCGGCATGGCGGGCAACCGGGACCCACGGGCACTGCCCCGCCTCGCGCGCTTCATCCGTGACGGGCGCTACGACCTGGTGCACACCCACCTGTACCGCGCCTGCCTGTACGGGCGGATCGCGGCGCGCCTCGCGGGCGTGCGGGCCGTCGTGGCCACCGAGCACTCCCTCGGCGACGGCCAGATCGAGGGGCGCCCGCTCACCTCAGGGGTGCGCGCCCTGTACCTGGCGGGCGAGCGGCTGGGCCGGGCGACGATCGCCGTGTCACCGGCGGTGGCCGAGCGTCTCGGCCGGTGGGGTGTGGCGCACCACCGGGTGCACGTCGTCCCGAACGGTGTCGACGTCGACCGCTTCGCCTTCGACGCCGCCGCCCGCGCCGCCGTCCGGCGCGAACTGGGCCTGCCCGCCGACGCGTTCGTGATCGGCGGGGTCGGCCGGCTCGTCGCGGGCAAGCGGTTCGACGTGCTGATCGCCGCGCTGCGCGAACTGGGCGGCGACGTACGCCTGCTGCTCGTGGGCACCGGCCCCGAGGAGGAGGCGCTGCGCCGGGCGGCGCGCGAGGCGGGCGTGCTCGACCGGGTGCACTTCGCCGGGGAGCGCCCGCACACCGCCGACGGCCCGGCGGGGACGGTCGTCGATCTGCCGGCCCTGATGTCCGCGATGGACGTGCTGGCCGCCCCGTCCGTCGACGAGGCCTTCGGCCTGGCCGTGGTGGAGGCGCAGGCCTGCGGTCTGCCCGTCCTGTACGTCACCTGCCCGGCCCTCGACGACCTGCCAGGAGGCGCCGGGGAGCACGCCGTCCGTGTGCCGTGCTCGTCCACCGCGTTCGCCCGCGAGGTCCGAAGACTCGGCGCCGCGCCCGCGGGCCCCAGGCCCCCGACGCGCGCGGCCCTCCACTACAGCATCGCCCGCAGCGCCGCCCTGCACCACGAGGTGTACGCGACGGCCCTGGGCGCACCGACATCCGCACCCCAGGAGTGATGACGTGAAGACCGAAACCGCACAGGACACCGAGGCCCCCCGCGCGCTGTCCGCCCGCATCGGCGGCAGCCGCAAACCGCCGCGGTGGTGGCCGCTGCCCGTGGGCATCGTGGTCGGCGCGATCGCCGGTGCCACGTACGGCGCGGTGAGCACCCCGCAGTACACGGCGACGAGCTATGTGATCGCCGTGCCCACCAAGCAGTCCGACTCGATGTCCGCGCTCGGCTTCGCCCAGGCGTACAGCCGGGTGGCCACGCAGGTCGCCGTTCTCGCCGACGCCCAGGACAAGGCGGGTGTGTCGGTGCGGACCCTGAAGTCCCAGGTGCGCGCCGAGACCTCGCCGGACGCGCCGATGGTGGCCCTGTCCGCGGCGTCGGCGCAGCCCGCGCAGGCCAAGAAGATGGCCGATGCCGTGGCCCGCGCGCTCACCGCCAGTGCGAGCGAGGCCAAGGGCGACACCCATGTGAAGCTGCTGCGGTTCTCCAAGGCCGTCGAGCCGACGGAGCCCTCGACGCCGTCCACCGCGCTGACCACCCTCGTGGGCGGTTGTGCGGGCGGGCTGCTCGGCGGGCTCGCGCTGCTGGTACGACCGCGCCGCGAGGCCGGTGCGGCGACGGCCACGGTGCCCGCGCCGGCGGCCGGGCTGCGCGGTGGCGCCTGATGACGACTGGCGACGCCGGGTGCCTCGTCAGCGTGTGCACGGACGCGGCCGAGTTCGCCTCCCTGCGCGAGGAGTGGAACCGGCTGCACCGGTCGTCACCGAGCGCGACCCCGTTCCAGAGCCACGCCTGGCTGCACTCGTGGTGGCTGTCGTACGGGGAGGCGGGCGCCCTGCGCGTCGTGCTCGTCCGCCGCGACGGACGGCTGATCGCCGCCGCGCCACTGATGCGTCGGCTGCGCCCACTGCCCGTGCTGACGCCGCTCGGGGCAGGCATCTCCGACTTCAGTGACGTCCTCGTGGACGCGGAGGCGAGCGGATCCGCGGTGGAGGCGCTGGGCGCGGAGCTGTGGCGCCTCGCCGCGCACACGGTGATCGACCTCAGGGAGGTCAGGCCGGGCAGTGCGGCACAGTCGCTGCACGACAACTGGCCGGGCCTGCGCCGCCGTTTCGACGACTCGGCGTGTCTTGAGCTGCCCGCGCTGCCGATGGACGAACTGGTGCAACGCCTGCCCCGGCCCCGTGCGCAGCGGGCGCGGGCCAAGATGCGCAAGCTGGACGCCACCGGGATCGAGCGCCGGGTGGTGCCCGCCGCGGAGGTCGACGCGTCGGTGCGCCGACTGCTGGCACTGCACCAACTGCAGTGGCAGGAGCGGAAGGTGACGACGGAGCACGTGAAGCCGCGCTTCGCCGAGCACCTGTCGCGCTCGGCCGCCCTGATGGCGCAGACCGGCGACGCGGTCGTCACGGAGTTCACCCTGGACGGCGCCGTCGTGGCGGCCGACCTGACCTTCGTGTCACCAAGGCTCGCGGGCGGTTACCTCTACGGGGCACACCCGCGACTGCGGGAACGCAAGATCGACGTGGCGACGATGCTGCTCCGCTCGAGCACCCAGCACCTTCAGGAGGGGGCACGGTCCCAGGTGCTGAGCCTGCTGCGCGGCACCGAGCCGTACAAAATGCACTGGCGGCCCGAGCAGCTCGTCAACCAGCGCCTGCTGCTCGCGCGCCCCGGTTCCGCACCCCAATTGGCCGCGCTTCTCGCGGCCATCGGCGCCCGCTCCGGCGCCAAGCGGGCACGCCGGGCCTGGCGCGACCGTGGTGGCGGCCCCGCCTGACAGGACGGGGCCGGCACCATGGTCGTACCGGCTCAGTTCTTGTCCAACCACCAGTCGAAGCGGACGCACACGGTGCCGCCGAGCCAACTCTCCACCCAGTCGCCCAGGTTGATCTGCCGGCACTTCGCCGGCTGCGTCGGCTGCGTGGGAGCCGTCGGCTTCGGGGGCGCGGTCGGCTTGTCGCGTCCGGTCAGCATGGACCGGTAGGCCTTGGACGCCTTCGGGTTCTCGTCGCACTGCCACACACCGTGCGGGCAGTAGTCGGTCAGGGTGTTGTAGAGCGGCTTGTGCTCGTCCATCCAGGCGAGCATGCGCCGCATGTACTCGGCGTTGTCGCCGTTGCGGAACAGTCCCCACTCCGGGTAGGAGATCGGCTTCTTGTGCTCCTTGGCGAAGTCGACCTGTTTCTGCAGTCCGTAGGGCTCGGTGATCTGTTCGTCGAAGGATCTGCCCGCCGGCTGGTCGTAGGAGTCCATGCCGACGATGTCGACCACATCGTCGCCCGGGTAGCACTCGGTCCACGGCACGGCGTCGCGGCCGCGGCTCGGCGTGAAGTCGAAGCGGAACTTCTGCCCCGGCACCGAACGCATCGTCTTCACGATCCGGTTCCAGTACTTCTTCCACGCCGCGGGGTCGGGGCCGCAGCGGTGCGTGTACGTGGTGCCGTTCATCTCCCAGCCGAGCACCACGACCGTGTCCGGCACCTTCAGGTCGACCAGACGCTGGGCCAGGGTCTTGAAGTGCCGGTCGAAGTCGCCCTGGGCCCCGCGCCGCAGCATGATCGCCACCTCGGCGTCCGAGACGCCTGCCTCATTGCGCTCCAGCATGGGCACGTTGAGCACGAAGGTCCGGTCGTCGCGCGCGTTGCGCCACTTGGCCCAGGCGTCGAGGAAGTCGGGCGCGCCCTCGATGTTGACCCACCGGTCGCCGGGCAGATACGTGTGCCCGACGCGGAGGTCGGCGCCGCCGAGCCAGTTCGACAGTTTCGTCATCCGGGTCACGCCCTGGGGCCCGTAGTCCAGATAGGCGCCGAAGGCGGGGAACCTGCCCTTGGTGCCCGCCCCTGAGGACGGGGCGGTGGGGCTCGTGGAGGCCGTGGGCGTCGGGGTGCGGGTGGGGGTCGGCGCAGGGGGCGCCGAGACGGAGGGGCTCGGGCCGTCGCGGGCGACGGCGTCCGCGTCCTCGAGGGACACGGACGATCCCGACACGACGACGAGCGGAACCAGGGCCCCCGCCGCGATCAGCGGGAGCCGTCTCCGGCTCGTCCGGCGGTGTTTTCCGACCATGCATGCTCCTCGTCCCGCGCTCGCTCCATTCCTGACACTCAGTCATATGTATGCTCATGACGCCATTCGTGGATTCGCGGATGCCCCCTTTCGTCACCCTCACGTGTCACCCGCGGGCCGACACATGCGCCCCGGCCCTCTTTTGGGGTGAGCTTGCGGGCGAACGAGTGAAGGGGCTCCTCCCGGCACCCCCGGAGGTGTTCCACTGGTTCCGGCACGAGGGCGCCCGCACTGCCTTCCTCCCAGCCGTCGGCCTCGCGCCGTGGGGAGGCAGCCGACGACGGCCGCGCCCTCTGCGGGTCGGGAAGTGCACGGGGGCCTTCCCGGCCGGACGCCCGCACCGGGCGGCCACGGTCGGCGGCGCACTCGACATTCGCCCTCAGACGGCGGCGACGTCGATCGACTTCTCCCTGAACGCCTTGGCCATCAGGGCAGACATGGCCTTCCTGCCGAGGCGGCCGGTCTGCATCCGCTGCATGGCGGTGCGCAGCACCTTGTCCTTGCGGGTCTGCGGGACGAACATCGTCAGGCCCATGGTGCGGCCGGACTTCTGCTGGACGGCCATGTAGGGGCGCAGCTTCTGGTCCCATTCGCGCAGCGCGCGAGGGGTGTTGCCGGGGTTGCGCTGGAGGAGGGTGCCCAGGAGGTCGGCGCCGGCCATCGCGGTGGAGGCGCCCATGCCGGAGTAGAGGGTCAGGCACCAGGCGGCGTCGCCGAGGAGGACGACGCGGTCGGTGTGCCAGGTGTCCATCTCGACCTGGTGGACGGAGTCGAAGAGGTGGTCGTCGGCCTGCTCGAACTGCTGGAGCAGGTGGTCCAGGACGGGCCCCGTCGGCTGTGGGCCGAACGCGGCGCGCAGGGAGTCGACGGGCGGGCGGCGGAACTGGGCGTCCTCGTCGTCCGTGCGGTAGTTGAACAGCAGTCCGGGCGCGTGGTCGGCGAACGGGAACGTCCACACCGAGCGGCCGGGTTCGGCCAGGACGATGCCGTCCTGGAGCCGGTAGCCGGGCACCGGCTCCTTCATGACGGTCGCGGCGATGATGTGGTGCAGCGGCCGCATGAACTCCTCGTCCGGGCCGAAGGCCAGGCCGCGCACCGTGGAGCGCAGCCCGTCGGCGCCGATCACGAGGTCGAAGCGCTCCGTGACCTCTGAGGGGTCGTCACCTGTGGTGGTCCGGAGGGTGACATCGACGCCGTCGGGGTGTTCGTCGAGGGCGGTGGGGGTGGTGCCGTAGCGGATCTCGGTGCGCGGCGCGACGGTGTCGTAGAGAGCGGCCTCGATGTCGCCGCGGAGTATGAGGCGGGGGCCGCCGGGCAGGTCGCCGTAGCCCATGCCGGGGCGGCGTCGGCCGTCGCGGTCGATGTCGTAGGTGATGCCGTCCAGGGCGGAGCGGTTGCCGATGGCGTCGAGGACGCCCATGCGCCGCGCGGTGGCGCGGCCGGTCTCGAAGAGGCCGATGAAGTATCCGGCGGCGCGGCGCCCGGGGGCGCGCTCGACGACGACGGGCTCCCAGCCGACCTCGTGCAGGCGCATCGCGGCGGCGAGGCCGCCGATGCCCATGCCGACGACCAGTGCGCGGGGTGCGGGGATGCTCATGGCTGACTTCCCTCTTCCGTCCGGGGCGGCCGGGTTGGCGGCTTCTCCGACCGCGAGAAGCCAAACGGAGAAGCCTTCTCCGTTTCGAGGGTTTACCGTACCATCAAACTGGAGACACCATCTCCAGTTAATCCCGGCCGCCGGCGCGGCAGCGCCACCCGTGGGCCGGATTTCCCACCCACCGGGAACGCCCCACTGCGCCCGCCCCTCCCCCGTGCCACGCTCCGACCGCCTGATGCACCGCACTGCCACCGCGACCGGGAGGACGACAACACATGGGCGGCCCGCACACCTTGGCCCGCCTCGCCGACTGGGCGGCCGACGCCCACGGCGACGCGGAGGCCCTCTCGTTCCGCGGCACCAGCTGGACGTTCCGCACCCTGCGCGAACAGGTCGACCGGGCCGCGCGGGCCCTGATGGCGCAGGGGTTGCGCCCTGGTGAATCGGTCGGTGTCTGGGCGTCCAACAGCGACCGGTGGGTGGTCGCCGCGCTCGGCGCCCTGGCCGCGGGCGGCGTCCTCGTGCCGGTCAACACCCGCTACCGCGCCCCGGAGGCCGCCGACATCCTGCGCCGGGCGCGTGCCCGCGTACTGCTGGCCGAGCACGACTTCCTGGGCCGCGACTACCGCGCCGAGATCGAGGAAGGCCATGAACTGCCCGCCCTGGAACGGGTGGTGGCCCTGCACCACGACGGTGAGTGGGACGCGTTCCTCGCCTCCGGCGACGCGGTCACCACCCGCGAACGCGAGGAACGGTCGGCGGCGGTGACCCCGGACGCGCCCAGCGATCTGCTGTTCACCTCGGGGACCACGGGCCGCCCCAAGGGCGTGATCGGCGAGCACGGGCAGGTGGTGCGGGCCTCCCGTGACTGGGCGCGATCGGTGACACTGCGATTCGGTGACCGGTACCTACTGGTCAACCCGTTCTTCCACACGTTCGGCTACAAGGCGGGCTTCGTGGCCTGCCTGTTGACGGGCGCGGCGGTGCTGCCGGAGCCGCTGTTCGACGCGGCGCGGGTCCTGGAGCGGATCGAGCGCGACCGCGTCTCGGTGCTCACGGGCGCGCCGACGGTGTTCCTGTCCCTGCTCAACCACCCGCGGCGGCCCGACCGCGACCTGTCGTCGCTGCGCATGGCGGGCACCGGCGCCTCCAACATTCCCACCAGGATCATCGAGCAGATCCGTGAACTCGGCGCGCACACCGTGTTCACCGCGTACGGGCTCACCGAGACCAACGGCTTCGCCACCATCTGCTCGCCCCACGAGGACACGCACACCCTGGCGCACACGGCCGGGCCCGCGATGCCCGGCACCGAGGTCCGGATCGACGCCTCGGCGGGCCGGTTCGCCGACGGCGAGGGCGAGGTACTGATCCGCGGCTACCAGGTGATGCGCGGCTACCTCGACGACCCGGACGCCACCGCCGCCGCGCTCGACGCCGACGGCTGGCTGCGCACCGGAGACGTCGGACGCCTCGACGAACGCGGCTTCCTGACGATCACCGACAGGCTCAAGGACATGTTCCTGGTCGGCGGGTTCAACGCCTACCCGGCGGAGATCGAGCAGGCGCTGCGCGGCCATCCGGCCGTCGCCGACGTGGCCGTCGTGGGCGCGCCGGACGAGCGGCTCGGCGAGGTGGGGGTCGCGTACTGCGTCGCGGCGGACGGCGCCGGGATCGACGCGGCGGAGCTGGCCGGGTGGGCGCGGCAGCGGCTCGCCAACTTCAAGGTGCCGCGCGCCTTCGTCCCCCTGGACACGCTGCCGCACAACGCGGCGGGCAAGGTCGACAAGGTCACGCTGCGCGAACACGCCCGCCAGGAACGGCCGTCCCGGGCGTGAGTAGACGGCCGGGCCCGGGTCCAACTCTCTTATATGCGCCTCACGTTGACCGTCTCCATAGGAGCCCACATGAAGTACTCCGTCGTCCTCCCCGTCGGCCTCGGCGTACTCGGTGAGCCCGCCGAGGTGCTGCGGATCGCCCGGCACGCCGAGACCCTCGGTTTCGAGTCGGTCTCCGCCGTCGAGCACGCCGTCGTGGTGAGTGACACCGACAGCCGTTACCCCTACGCGCCCGACGGGCGGCTTCCGCTGCCGAACGATCTGCCCTACCCCGACCCGCTCGAACTGCTCGCCTTCCTCGCCGCGGGCACGGAACGGCTCGGCCTGTCGACCGGCGTGCTCGTGCTGCCGAACCACAATCCGTTCGTCCTCGCCAAGCGCCTGGCCACGCTCGACCGGTTGAGCGGGGGCCGGCTGCGGATCTGTGCCGGACTCGGCTGGATGCGCGAGGAGATCGAGGCGTGCGGCGGCGACTTCGCGCGGCGCGGCCGGGCCGCCGACGAGTCGATCCGGCTGATGCGGGAGCTGTGGGCGTCGACTTCCCCCGAAGGCCTCTCCTTCCGGGGCGAGTTCCACACGGTCGAGGGCGCACACAGCTACCCCAAGCCGCACGCGGGCCGCGCCGTCCCCCTGCACATCGGCGGCCACTCCCCCGCGGCGGCCCGCCGTGCGGGGCGGCTCGGCGACGGCTTCCAGCCGCTCGGCCTGGCGGGCGACGAACTGACCGCCGCCCTCACCCTCGTACGAGAGTCGGCGCGTGCGGCCGAACGAGAGCCGGGGGACGTGGAGTTGACGCTGGGGGCCACGCTGCCGCGCGCCGCGGACGGGGCCGAATGGGCCGAGTCGATGGGTGCCGACCGGCTCGTGCTGTCCGGGTCCCGGCGGGCGACTTCCCTGGACGCGTTCCTGGAGGAAATGGCGGACTGCTCGGCGAAGTTGGGACTTTCGTTCCGCCATATGCCGGAGGCATGAACAGGCAGCAACCTTGGCCGCCTTCCGCCGGTTGGGATGCACGGACGGGACGCTCGGTGCTTCCATGGAGAGCTCAACGCACCTCAAGCGGGGTAGGCCGAGGAGCAACAACCATGAGCACGCCGACCTCACCCGTCTTCGACATCCACGTCGTCGACGCCGGAGACCTCGTTCTCCTCCACGCACGCGGAGAACTGGACCTGAACACGGCGCCCGGCCTGGACCGCGCGCTGGTCCCGCTGCATCCGCGCCGCTGCGAACTCGACTTCGCCGACGTGCCGTTCACCGACTCGACCGGCATCAACCTCCTCGTCCGCCATCATCGCCTTGCCGCCGACGCGGGAGGCAGCCTGCGCCTGATCGCCGTCAGCAGGCCGGTCCGCCGGGTCCTGGACATCTCCGGCACCACCGGCCTGCTGCTCGCCACGCCCGAACCGCCCCCGGAGGGCGCCACCGGCCGCTGACCTGGACGTCGCGGGTCTACACCTTCGCCGCCGCCGGCCGGGGCTCGCGGCCCACCGCACCGAGGCGCCCGCCGCGAGCGAGCGCCGCCACGGACGCCGCGCACCCGAGGCCGGTGAGCGTCAGCGCGCACCAGGTCAGCCACAGGGCGTCGTGCCGCACGGCGAAGTCCCACAGGGCGCCCGTGGCCAGGTTCCCCAGGGTGATGCCGAGGCCGGAGACCGTGTTGTAGAGGCCGTAGTGCGTGGCGACGAGGCGGTCGCCGGAGAGCGCCACGACGGTGTCCATCTCGAAGGGGTAGACGACCGCGCCGCCCATGGCGAGCAGGGCGACGGCGACGACCAGCGCGCCGACGACCGCCCACGCCGTGCCGGACGGGGCCAGCGCGAGCGGCAGGAACGCGAGGCCCATCGCGGTCAGCCCGCGCACCAGCGCCCGGGGCGGGTCCCAGCGCCGCTTCGCCCAGCCCGTAAGCCGCAGTTGACCGGTCACGGCGACCGCGGCCGACACCACGAACAGGCCGCTGGTGACCCACGTCCCCCGGTCGCCCAGGACGCTCCGCGCCGCGAGCGGCAGCGCCAGGTACACCTGGAAGGTCAGCACGTACGAGCCGATCATCGCGAGGGCGAAGAGCAGGAAGGGCCGGTTGGCGACGACCGTGCGCCACTGGGCGAGCACGCCTTCACGGTCCGCTTCCGCCCCTGCTCCGCGCCGCTCGGGCAGTGCCCGGGCCTGGAGGACGGTGAGCGCGGCGAACACCAGGGCGGCCGTGGTGCACACGAGGCGGAAGTCCGCGGCCAGCAGGGCGAGTCCGACCAGCGGGCCGAGCAGCATGCCCGCCTGGTAGTAGACGTTGAAGGTGGCGAAGGCGTCCACGCGCCGCTCGCCCGCCTCGGCGGCCAGATACGCGCGTACGGCGGGGTTGAACAGGGCGCCCGCGAACCCGGTGGCCGCCGACGCGGCGATCAGCGTCGGCAGATTGTCGACCCAGCCGAGCAGCCCGAAGCCGACGGTGCGCAGCAGGCAGCCCGCCATGATCGGCGCCTTGTAGCCGAAGCGGTCGGCGAGGGTGCCGCCGATGAGGAACATGCCCTGCTGCGAGAAGTTGCGCACGCCGAGCACGAGCCCGACCGCCCAGGCCGCGAGGCCGAGCGCGCCGGAGAGGTGGGCGGCGAGGTAGGGCATGAGCATGTAGAAGGCGAGGTTGATGGCGAACTGATTGACCATCAGCAGGCGTACGGGGGCGGAGAAGGAGCGGGTCTGCCGCCAGATCCCGGTCATCACCGCTCCACCCCGGCCCTGGTCTCGTTGGCCCGTCGGGCGTCGGCGGCGAGCGGATCAACGATGTGTGTGCACCTCGTCCAGCGGGTGACGACGCGGTCGCCGGGCCCTTCGATCTCGTCGGGGTCGTCGGCGGGCGGATCGCCGCCGAGCAGGCCATTCGCCCGGCAGTACGCGTCGTCGAAGACGGTGCCGACATAGCGTTGCGGCCCGTCGGGGAACACGGCGACGATGCGGTCCTCCGCGGGCAGCGTGCGGGCCAGCCAGCGGGCCACGAGGGCGACGGCGCCGACGCTCCAGCCGCCGGTCGCGTAGTGGCGGCGGGCCAGATGCCGGGCGGCCCCGACCGCCTCGGGCGCGTCGACCCAGTGCACCTCGTCGAACAGGTCGTAGGCGACGTTGCGCGGGTGGATGCTGCTGCCGAGGCCGCGCATCAGCCGGGGCGCGGCGGGCTGGCCGAAGATGGTCGAGCCGGTGGTGTCGACGCCGACCACGCGCAGGTGCGGGAAGAATCCGCGCAGCACCCTGGCGATGCCTGCCGAGTGGCCGCCGGTGCCCACGGAGACGACGAGGGTGTCGATCCGGCCGAGCTGGGCGACGAGTTCATGGGCGAGCGGGGCGTACGCGGCCACGTTGTCGGGGTTGTTGTACTGATCGGGGCACCAGGCGTCGGGCTGCCCGGCCAGGATCTCCGCCACGCGCCGGCGCCGCGCCTCCTGCCAGCCGCCGACGGGGTGCGGGGTGTCGACGAGTTCGACATCGGCGCCGTAGGCGGTGAGCAGGCCGGTCATGAGCGGTTCCATGCCGGGGTCGGTGACGACGGTGACCGGGTGCCCGTACGTGCCTCCGGCCAGTGCCAGGCCGAGGCCGAGGGTGCCGGAGGTGGACTCGACGATGCGCGCGCCCGGGGCCAGCCGGCCGCGTTCGCGGGCCGCGCGGACCATGTGCAGGGCGGTGCGGTCCTTAATGCCGCCGGGGTTGTGGCCTTCGAGCTTGGCCCAGAATCCGCGGCCCGCGGCCGTGAAGGGGGCGCCGATCCACAGCACCGGTGTGTCACCGACCAGTCCCGCGGGGGTGCGTTGGGGTCGCTTGGTGTCGGCGAGCAGTTGTGCGGGCGCGTCGGGCATGCGGGTGGTCGTACTCGGGTTCATGGCGTGCTTCTCCTACGGCCGACGGCAGCGGGTGCCGGGGCGGCCGTGTGGTGGACGGAACGGACTGACCGGGACACCGTCGGTCATCAGCGACGACGTGGGTCCTGTCAGGTCCGCCAGACGCCGAGCCGGGAGCGTTCGTTCAGTGCGGGAAGGGGGCCGCGTGTCCCGTCCGGAGGCGGCCCGTACCGCAGGGCCGCAGCACCGTCCACCTCGGCACGGGGCACGGTGAACTGCAGGGCGTCCGGGTCGACTTGAATGCCACGCGGCGCCTGCACGCTGGGCTCGTCCGCGCCCCGACACTCCTCGCCGCCCTCGTGCGCGGGGGCGCAGGCGGCGTGGTCGTGATCGGCGGCGTAGGAGACGGCGGCGACGGTGTCGGCCCGCCCGGAACCCGCCGACGCGGGCCCGTGGGCGCAGCACAGGACGTGCAGCAGCGCGGCCAGCAGCACGACGAGAACCGCGCCGGCCCATGTTCCGGCGCGGCGGTCGCGACGCACTGCGAACGAGATCCCCATCAGCACAGAACGTAGCCGATCGGGCACATAAAGTGCACGTGAGGGTTGGCGGGGGAATCGTCAAGGCAGCTCTCCGTGGCCCCGGGCCCGCTCAGGAGAAGGTCTCCGCAGTGATGCCGTCGGGGCTTTCCGGTGGCCATTCCACCAGTTCGATGCGGTAGCCGTCCGGGTCGGTGAGCCATGCGGTTTTCGGGCCCTCGGGGCCGCCCGGGTGCTTGATTGGTCCCGGGGCCAGGCCCGCTTCGGCCAGTCGTTCCAAGGTGGCGGCCAGGGTGTCCACCTGGATCGCGAGGTGGTCGAAGCCGGTGCCCACGTCGACGGGTCCTTCGGCGGGGCGGTGGACCAGTTCGAGTGAGGCGGCGGGCTCGTCGGGGAAGTGCAGGATCACGAGGTGGCCCGCGTCGGCGGCCCGGACTCTGCCCAACTCGGCGTAGCCCAGGGCGGTGTAGAAGGCGAGCGAGTGGTCCAGGTCGGTGACGCGGTAGGAGACGAAGAGCGTCTTCATGCGGTCTTCCCCGAGTGGCGCACGCGGTAGCGCAGGTGTGTGACGTCGCGGTCCTCGAGGCGTCGGAGGAGGGCGAGTTCGATGTGGTCGGCGCCGAGGTGGTCGAAGAGTCGGCGGCCGGATCCGAGGAGGACCGGGACCAGGTGGATCTCCATCTCGTCGAGGTGTCCGGCCCGCAGGAGGGCCTGGGCCGCGCCCGCCCCGTGCACCATGACGGGCCGGTCCCCGGCGGCCTCGCGGGCCTGCCGGGCGCAGTCCTCGACGTCGGTGACGAACCGCGCGTGGCCGGGCAGCACGTCCCCGTCCTCGACCCGGTGGGTAAGGACGAGGATCGGCACACCGTCGTGATGGTCGCCCTGCCGGCGGCCGGCGAGTTCGAAGGTGCGGCGGCCGGAGATCAGCGCGCCGGTCGCCAGCGCCTCGCGGTAGACCTGTCCGCTGGGGCCGTCGGAATTCCGGTCGTCGAGCCAGTTGAAGAGGCGCCCGCCGGCACGGCCGAGCTCCTGACCCGGCCGGTCGTCCGGACCGGCGATGAAGCCGTCGAGCGACATCGACATGTACAGCCGAATCGGTTGGGTCATGGCCGGCCTCCCTGGTGTCACAGGGAGGACTCCGGGTGGCCGGCAAACTCATCGCGCGGCGGACACCCCGCCGCAGGCGCTACCGCAGCGCCTGCGCGACGGCGTCGGCGATCGGCGTGGTGGGGCGGCCGATGAGACGCGACAGGTCGCCGTTCTGCCGCGCGAGCAGCCCCTTCTCGACCGCGGTGTCCACGCCCACGAGGATGTCGGCGAACGGGGCGGGCAGTCCGGCGCCGAGCAGGATCTCCCGGTTCTGCTCGGGCGTGACGGCCCGGTAGACGATCTCCTTGCCGGACTGCCGCGCGACCTCGTCCGCGTACTCGGCGAGCGACCACGCGACGTCGCCGCTCAGCTCGTACACCTTGTTCTCGTGGCCCTCGCCGGTCAGTACGGCGACGGCGGCCGCCGCGAAGTCGGCGCGCGAGGCGGAGGCGAAGCGGCCCTCGCCCGCGTTCGCCACGACGGCGCCGTGCTCCAGGACCGGGGCCAGGTTCTCGGTGAAGTTCTCGTGGTACCAGCCGTTGCGCAGGAAGGTGTATGGCAGACCGGAGTCGAGGATCGCCTGCTCGGTGACCTTGTGCTCGGCGGCGAGTTCGAAGTCGGCGTCCGGGCCGCCGAGCACACCGGTGTAGGCGAGGAGCGCGACGCCCGCCGCCTTCGCGGCGTCGATGACGGCCTGGTGCTGGGGGACGCGCTGCCCGACCTCGCTGCCGGACACCAGCAGGACGCGGTCGCCCGCGCGGAAGGCGTCCGCGAGCGTCTCGGGGGCGTTGTAGTCGGCGACGCGCAGCTCGACACCCCGGGCGGCGAGGTCCGCGGCCCTGCTCTTGTCGCGCACGACGGCGGCGATTTCCGAGGCGGGGACACCCGCGTCCAGCAGTCCCGTGACGACCAGGCGGCCGAGCTTCCCGGTGGCGCCGGTGACGACGTAGCTCATGTCTCATATCTCCTTGCTCAGTGGTTCTCCTTCACCGTAAAACGGGTACTAAGGATTCGTAAGTACCCACTTTGAAGTAAGGTACTGGTGTGAAGGTGAGCAGGGTCCGGGAGTGGACGGCGACGACCGGCGAGGGCATGTGTCCGCAGCGCCTGGTCCTGGAGCATGTCACCAGCCGGTGGGGCGTTCTCGTGCTGCTCGCGCTGGAGGAGCGCTCGTACCGGTTCAGCGAGCTGCGCCGGGAGGTCGGCGGGGTCAGCGAGAAGATGCTCGCGCAGACGCTGCAGACCCTGGAGCGGGACGGTGTCGTCCACCGTGACGCCAAGCCCGTGATCCCACCCCGCGTCGACTACTCGCTCACGGACCTCGGCCGCGAGGCCGCCGCACAGGTCCGCGCGCTCGCGGACTGGACGGACCGGCGCCTGCCCGAGGTAACGGCGGCGCGCGAGGCGTACGACGCGTCGAAGAGCGCCGAACAGGCGTAGAGCGGCCTTCGGGCGCGGCGAACACGTCCGCGCCGGCATCACCGCTCCGTGTACCTGTCGGCTCCGCGGTCGACCTCGGCCTGCGCGTCCTCGGACTGCTCGCGGGAGTTCTCCCGTGCCTTCTCGGGGAGGCCCGCCTCGCGCTCGTCCTCCCGTGTGCGACGCTCGAGTTCGTCCGCGTCGGGCCGCCGGGGCATGCCCCGGCCGTGGCCCGTTTCCGGGTTGCCTTCGACCTGCCTGTTGGACTTGTGGTGACCCGACATGTCTCCTCCTGAATGCCGGTCCGAGGCGCCGCCCAGGACCGCTCGTGGCCCGGCCGGACCGGGGAGTTCGTGCGGCGGCTCTGACAGGGGCCGACCGAGGGGATGCGTTCAACTGAAGCGCGATGTCCGCTCCGCCGCAATCGGAGCACGAGGCACGACGACCAGGCCTACGGGTGCGCGTCCGTGAGCGCGATGACCTCGTCGAGGCGGTCCAGGGCGGCCTGCAGGTCGTCGACCTTGGCCTGGATGCGGGCGCGCTCCTCGTGCAGCATGGCCCGCTGCTCGGCGTCGGTGTGCCCGGAGTCCCAGCACGGGAGGAGTTCCGCGATCCTTCGGCTGGTCAGGCCGGCGGCGTACATCTGCTGGAAGAAGCGCACCAGGGCGACGGCGTCCTGCCGGTACAGGCGCTGGCCGGACGGGCTGCGCTCCGCGACGAGGAGGCCTTGCTGCTCGTAGTAGCGCACGGCGCGCACCGAGACACCGGCCCCGCGTGCCACCTCGCCGATGCGGATCAGCCGCTCGGCCGCGGCCTGGGTGACGGTCATGGTGGTTCCTCTCGCCCCGGTTCCGAAGAACAGCACTTGCCCCTGACGTCAGCGTCAGGTTTTAGCGTACCGGGCATGGACATCAACGACTCAGTCGCCCTTGTCACCGGAGCCAACCGTGGCCTGGGCCGCGCCTTCGCCCAGCGCCTCCTCGACCGGGGCGCCCGCAAGGTCTACGCGGCGGCCCGCCGCCCGGAGACCGTGGACCTGCCCGGGGTGGTGGCGCTGCCCCTCGACATCACCGACCCCGCATCGGTACGGGCCGCCGCCGAGGCCGCCCCGGACGTCTCGCTGCTGATCAACAACGCGGGGATCCAGACGGGCACCGACCTGGTGACCGGCTCCCTGGACGAGGTGCGCCGCGAGCTGGAGACCAATGTGTTCGGCCACCTGGGGATGATCCGGGAGTTCGCCCCGGCGCTCGCCGGGAACGGTGGGGGCGCGATCGTCAACGTCCTCTCCGCCATGTCGTGGTTCGGGGGCGCGGGCGCGAACGCCTACCACCTGACGAAGGCCGCCGCGTGGGCGATGACCAACGGTGTCCGGCTCGAACTCGCCGAGCAGGGCACGCTCGTGACGGCGGTGCACCTCGGCCTGGCCGACACCGACATGGCCGCCGGCTGGCCCGTGGCCAAGATCGCGCCCTCGGACCTGGCCGACGCGGCGCTCGACGGTGTCGAGGCGGGCTCCGCCGAGGTCCTCGCCGACCAGTGGAGCCGGGACGTCAAGGCCCGACTGCCGCTCGCGCCGGAGGAGTTCAACGCCGCGATGGACCGCGCCCTGACGGCGCTGACGGCGGCGTGAGGGCCTTCTCGCATCGATGCTGAGGCGCTAACCCGCCGCGCCGTCGCGCTCGGCGACGAGGAGCGCGATGTCGTCGCGGGCGCCGGGGTGGCGCAGGTGCTCAAGGAGGTGGTCGCAGGTCTCCTCCAGGGGCCGGTGGCCGGTGAGGAGACCGAGGAGCACCTGGATACGGGTGTCGATGGCGTCGCCGCGGGTCTCGACCAGGCCGTCGGTGTACAGCACCAGACGGCTGCCCGGGTCGAGGGTGAAGTCCCGCGCGGTGTACTCCGAGTCGCCCAGCCCCAGCGGGGCTCCCGGGTCCATCTCGACGGTTTCGGCGCGGCCGTCGGGGTGGGCCAGGACGGGCGGGAGGTGTCCCGCCGTGGCGATCCGGCAGTGGCCGGTGGCCGGCTCGCAGATGACGTAGCTGCACGTGACGAACGAGGAGCCGTCGAGCTCGGCGCTGAGCCGGTCGAGGTGGTGCAGCACCTGGCAGGGGCTGAGGTCGAGCTGGGCCAAGGTCCGTGTGGCGGTGCGCAGTTGGCCCATGGTGGCGGCGGCGTTGATACCGCTGCCCATCACGTCCCCGATGACCAGGGCGGTCCGGCCCTCCGGCAGGGGCAGCACGTCGAACCAGTCCCCGCCGATTCCCGAGGCGTCGTCGGCCGGACGGTACCGGGTGGCGATCTCCAACCCCGGCCGGTGGGTGGCCCGTTGGGGCAGCAGGCTGCGCTGCAGCGCGAGGGCGGTGTCGCGTTCGTGGCGGTACCAGCGTCCGTTGTCGATGCAGATCGCCGCACGGTCGGCGAGCTCGCAGGCGAAGGCGCGGTCCTCGGCGTCGAAGGGGCGGGGGTTGCCGACGCGCAGCAGCGAGAGGGCGCCGAGGACGACGCCGTGCGCGGTCAGGGGCACCGCCAGGTAGGAGTGGGCGCCGGCCCGGGCGAGGGTCGCCGAGTCCGGGTCCGTGCCGAGCCGCCGCAAGGTGTCGGCCGTCAGCTGCGGCACCAGGACCGGGCGGCCCGTCGTCACACACTCGGTCACCAGGCGGTCGGCCGCGTAGACCGCCGCCTCGCCGACCGGATCGGCGGCCCGGACGGCGTCGCTGGGCGGCCGGGCCGCGACGGCGAGCGGGCGGAAGGCGGCTCCCTGCCCGGTGTCCGGCACGGCGGGATCGACGCCGGTGAAGATGACATCAAGTACGTCCACCGCCGCCACGTCGGCCAGGTCCGCCACGGCGATGTCCGCGAGGTCGCGCGCGGTGCGCTCCATGTCGAGCGTGGAGCCGATGCGCGCTCCGGCGTCCGCCAGCGTGGCCAGGCGCCTGCGGGCGCGGGCGGCCTCGACGGCGGCCTGGTGCCGTTCGGTGTCGTCGATGACGGCGGCGGCCACCCCGATGACCCGCCCGCGGGTGTCCTGCAGCCGGTAGTACGAGGTGGACCACGCGTGCTCGCGTTCGGGGTCGGGATCGTACGGGGTGGTGCTCGACGTGAGCTGGTCCAGCATCGGCTGTCCGGTGTCGAGCACGTGGCGCAGCGCCGCCTCGATCGGGGCGGTGTCCATGAAGGGCAGTACGTCCGCGGGGCGCAGGCCGACGCATTCCGCGGCGGGTGTGCCGTGGAACTTCTCGAGCGCGGGGTTGATCAGCCGGTAGCGCAGCTCGGTGTCGAAGACCGCCAGGCCGATGGGCGAGTGGTAGAACAGCGGCGCCGTCAGCGCGAGGCCGGTCTCCACCTCGCGCAGCTGCGTCTGGTCGGTGGCGATGCCCAGCGCGTAGATCCGCCCCTCGATGTCCTTGAGCGGCACATTGCGGAATTCCGCCTGGCACACCGTGCCGTTCTTGCACCGGATGGGGAATCCGCCGGCCCACGGTTCGCCGTCCAGGACGCGCTGGAACCACTCCCGCACCTGCGGCGCGTGCTCCGGCTCTACGAGGAGGTCCTCCGCGTTCTGCCCGAGGGCGTCCGCCGCGCTGTAGCCGAACAGCCGCTCCGCCTCGGGGCTCCACAGCGTGATCCGGCCCTCGACGTCCAGGACCACGGCGGCCACGCCCAGCAGGTCGAGCAGCCCGCCCGGGGCGGAGAACACGTCGCCGTCCCGCGCCTCGGTCGGCCCGACCGTGAAGCCGTACTCAGTCACGCCGCCCACCGCCTTCGCACACCAGGCGACCGGCGAAGCCGGATCGCCTGCATTCCAGCATGTCGCGGGGCGCAGCACAATGCACATCCACGAACCGGGCGGGCCACCACACACCGCCGGCGCCTCACTCGTACGGCGCCCGCCCGATGGTCACGGCGCCGCGGAAGCCCTCCGCCGAGACGCTCGCCATCGCGTCGAGCGAGGCGTCGGGGACGGGCAGCAAATGGGCGTCGACCCAGGTGTCGCCCTTCTCCGTACCGGCCCACGGGTCGTCGATGACGACGGCGCCGGGGACGACGCCGTGGCAGAGCACCCAGTGCGGCACGTCGAAGCCCTGCATCGCGGCGAGCGAGAGCAGGAGCAGCACGTGCTCGCTCCGGCCGAGCGCCGCGCGGACGTCGTCGGTGGAGAGGCGGTGCGCGTCGACGGGGACTCCGGTCCGTGCGGCCTGTGTGCGTGACTCCCGTTGCAGCAGGGCGCGCCATTCCCGGTCGGCTTCCGGGAGATGGTCGAGCAGCACGGGGTGGTCCACGTCGAGGTGCACCGTGACCGGGGTCGAATGCCACGCCCGGCGCACGGCGACGCCCAGACCGACGGGCTCGCAGGCGAGGAAGTTGGTCGCGTCGCGCCACAGCGTCAGCTCCGCCCGGCGGTCGAGCGCGTCCAACGGCAGGGCGCCCGCGTGCACTTGGGCGACGAGGGCGGTGACCGCGCCGCACGTGAAGTGCGTGCTCTGACCGTAGTACGGGGGTTCCGGCACCGCTCCCCCGTGCAGCCAGCGCACGTAGCCGGTCGTGGGGCCCGCCGCGTCCTCGGGTGGCGCGAGCGGGGAACGCAACGGAGTGAAGCCGGCGGCCACGGCCTCCTCACGACTCACGGTCCAGCCTTCCCACTTGACCTGCGCGAGCCCCTGTTCGCGTGCGTGGGCGACGACGGCCTCGACGGCCGCCGGTACGTCGCCGACCGCGTCGACGATCTTCAGGTACGCCGTGCCGGGGCGCGCCGACACCAGCGCGGCGGCGGTCCACCGCGCGCCGTCGCCCGGGACGGCCACGATGTGCGGGGCGTGGGCGGAACGGTCGACCGTGTGCCAGCGCTCGGGCGCCTTGAGGTGTGCCGGAAGGCCCGGCGAGGTGTCGGGCTCGTACGGGACGACGGTGAAGTGCTGCACGGGCGTTTCCTTTTGGGGCGGGGGCCGGTGGCCGGGCGGCGTCATGCGCGGGACTGCCGCAGGACCCAGACGAAGTACGGGGCGCCGACCAGCGCGATCATGAGGCCCGCCGGCATCTGGGCGGGCGCGACGAGCGTGCGGCCGAGCGCGTCGGCCACGCAGACCAGCACCGCGCCGAGCAGCATCGCGACCGGGATCGCGCGGCTGTGCCGGGCACCCACCAGGGAGCGGGCGAGGTGCGGGGCGACGAGCCCCACGAAGCCGACGACACCGACCGCGATCACGCTGAGCGCCGCGAGCACCGCGGCGATCGCGAGCGCGGTGAGCCGGGTGCGTTCGACCTTGACCCCGACGATGCGCGGCGTGTCCTCGTCGACGGCGAGCAGGTCGAGCCGCTCGCGCATGGCCAGCAGCACGGGGAGCGCGAGCGCCAGGGCCACCGCGACGGGTACGACATCGGGCAGCGTGCGGCCGTAGGTCGTACCGGAGAGCCAGGTGAAGATGCGGGGCGTGTTGTACGGGTCGGCGCGCAGCAGCAGGAACGTGGTGACGGCGCTCAGCCCGTACCCGCAGCCGATGCCGATCAGGACGAACCGGTCGGGCAGGAAGCCCCCGCGCCAGGACAGCAGGGCGACCACCGCGAACGTGGCGAGACCCGCCGCGACCGCCACCGCGACGAGCACCGGCCGCCCGCCCGGCAGGCCCGACGTGACGACGCTCGCCGCGCCGAGCCCGGCGCCCGCCGTGATGCCCAGGATTCCGGGCTCCGCCAGCGGATTGCGCACGGCGCCCTGGACGACACACCCGGCCAGTCCGAGCGCGGCGCCCGCGCACACCGCGGCGGTCACCCGCGGCACCCGGTCGTCGAGCGCCTGGCCGATCAGATCGGGGGCCAGGCCCTGGGCCCACAGCGCGATGTCTCCCGTACGCAGCCAGAGACTGCCCGCGAGGACCGCCACGACGGCCGCCGCCACCAGGAGTGCCGTCGCGCCGAGCACGACGAGGAGGAACGCGCGGCGCGACCGTGCGGCGACCCGGGCGCGCGAGGGGCGCGGCGCCTGGCCGGTGTCCCGCAGCCGCAGCGCGAGCGCCACGATCACCACGGCGCCGAGCAGCGCGGTCGGCACGCCGGTGGGGATGGCGGCAGCCCCGTCGGCACCCTGCACCGCGCGCAGTCCCGCGTCCGCGAGCAGGATGAGCAGCGCGCCGAGCAGCCCGGCGGCCGGCACCGCGTACAGGTGTCGGCGCAGTGCCCGCACCCGCCCGGCGAGCAGGCGGACCAGGACGGGGGCGCCGAGGCCGACGAAGCCGATCGGGCCGGCGAGGGTCACCGCCGTGCTGGTGAGCAGCACCGCGCAGAGCACGGCCGTCACACGGGTGGACCGGACCGGGACGCCGAGGGTGGCGGCGGTGTCGTCGCCGAGGTTCAGCACGTCGAGGCGGCGGGACAGCGCCAGGGCGAGACACAGCACCACGGCCACCAACGGCCAGGCGCGCACGGCCGCGTCGATGTTCAACTGCGCGAGCGAACCGCTCCCCCACGCGAACAGGCCGGTGGTGTTCTGGTTGAACAGGATGAGGAGCGCACCGGTCGCCGCGTCCAGGGCCATCGCGATGGCCGAACCGGCGAGGACGAGGCGGGTGCCCGCGGTCCCCGCGGCCCGGCCCGCGAGCAGCAGGACGAGCGCCGCCGCGGCCAGTCCACCGGTGAAGGCGACGGCGCCCGACGCCCACAGCGGGACGGCGAGGCCGAAGGCCGCGACGAGGGTGAGGGTGAAGTAGGCCCCGGCCGTGACGGCGAGGGTGTCGGGCGAGGCGAGGGCGTTGTGCGTGACGGACTGGAGCAGCGCTCCGGCGGCGCCGAGCGCGACACCGACCGCGACGCCCGCGAGCAGCCGCGGCAGCCGCGAGCCGGTGAAGATCTCACCGACCGGCGCCCCACCGGTGTGCTCGCGTCCGCCGGCGAGATACCGCAGCAGGTCACCGACGCCGACGCCCGAAGTCCCCTGCGTCAGGTGCCACATGCCCACCAGGACGGTCGCGGCGAGCAGTGCCACGAGGACGGCCACGCCGGTGGGACCGCTGCCGCGCTCGGGGCGCGGCAGCGGGGGGCCACCGGCGGGTGACGGTGCGGTGGGCGCGGAGGTCCGCCGTGGCGCGCCCACTTCTTGCCGTGCGCTCACTTCTTGTCGAGCACGTCGACGTAGGCGTCGATCGCCTGCGCGCAGGAGCGCGGGCCGCCGGCGCCCCACACCCGGGCCGGGAAGGAGTGCGCGCGGCCTTCCTTCACGGCGGGGATGGTCTTCCAGATCGGGTTCTTCTTCAGCGCGGAGACATAGCCGCCGGCGCCTTCGTCGTTGGCGTAGAAGAGGTTGGCGTCGCCGACGGCAGTGAGGCCCTCCACGTCGGTCTGGGCGAGGCCGTAGGACTTGTCGACGCCGCCGTCCCCGTGGTCCTTGTTGACGGCCTTGGTCCAGGCCGGGTTCATGCCGAGTTCCTTGCCTATCTCGGTGAACAGGGCGCCGTCGCTGTACGGGCGGACGGTGAGGTTGCCGCCCTGCTGCCATCCGTCGAAGAACAGGAAGTCCTTGGTGGGCAGGTCGGCGTCCGTGACCTTCTTCTTCGCCGTGGCGAGGTGGTCGTCGAACTCCTTGAGCACCTGGTCGGCCCGCTCGGTGCGGCCGGTCGCCTTGCCGATCATGCTGAACACGTCGCGCATGTTGCCGATCGGGTCCTTCGGGTCGGCGCCCTTGGTGACCAGCACGGGGACCTTGCGCTTCTCCAGCTTCTTGACGGTCTCGTCGTCGGCGTCGAAGGCCTCCACGACGACGAGGTCGGGCTTGGCCGCGTAGAGGGTGTCGAGGTCGGGTTCCTCACGGGTGCCGATGTCGGTGACTCCCTTGGGCAGCTTCTCCGCGCTGACCCAGGTGCTGTATCCCTTGGCGTCGGACACGGCGGTGGGGGTGACGCACAGCGTCAGGGCGTCCTCGACCTGCTGCCACTCCAGGACCGCGATCCGCTTGGCGGGCTTGTCGAGCTTCACGGTGCGGCCGACGCCGTCCTTGAAGGAGACCGGCTTCGTGGAGGTGGCCGTGGTGTCCGAGGCGCAGTCCTTCGATGCGGGCGAGGCACTGGCGCCGCTGCCTGCCGCGGACTTGTCGACGTCCGTGGTGCCGCAGGCCGTCGCGGCGAGGAGGACGAGCCCGGTGGAGGCGGACGCCGCCAGGAGACGGGCACGGTTCATGAAGGGGCCTCTTTCTTGTGAGGTGTTCGCGGTGCGCGCCGGTGATGTGTGCGCGGCGCGTACTCGTGATGTGTGTGCGGTACGGGAGGGGTGAGGTGATCCGCCTCAGGCGGAGTGCCGCCCGAGGGGATCGATGCGGAGCCGTCCGGTGCGGGGGTCCACCTCGACCTCGACTTGGATGTCGTAGACCTCGCCGATGTTCGCGGCGGTGAGGACGTCGGCGGGGGCGCCCGCCGTGTGCACCCGGCCGGAGTGCATGAGGACGAGCGTGTCCGCGACGCGGGAGGCGTGGTCCAGGTCGTGCAGCACGATGCCGACCGCGATGTCGTGCTCCTCGACGAGCTCGCGGACGAGGTCGAGCGTCTCGAACTGGTAGCGCAGGTCGAGGTGGTTGGTGGGTTCGTCGAGCAGGACGACTCCGGTGTCCTGGGCCAGGCAGGCGGCGAGCCACACACGCTGCATCTCGCCTCCGGAGAGTTCGCCGACGGGGCGGCGGGCCATGTCCCGTACGCCGGTGACACCCATGGCGTGGTCGACGGCGGCCCGGTCGTCGGCGGCCGGTCCCGCGAAGCCGCGGCGGTAGGGGTGGCGTCCGAAGGCCACGACCTCCGCGACCGTCAGCCCTTGGGGCGCGGGCCTCGACTGCGAGAACAGGGTGACCTCGCGGGCGAACTGGCGGGCGCCGAGCAGCGCCGCGTCACGCTCAGGACCGCCGTCGGGGCCCGCGAGTGTCACCCGGCCGCCCTCCACCCGGTGCAGCCGGGACAGCGCGCGCAGCAGTGTGGACTTTCCGCTGCCGTTGGGGCCCACCAGGGCGGTCACGCGGCCGGGCGACAGGTCGACCGAGACACCATGGACGACCGTCCTGCCGTCGTAACTCAGCACCAGGTCGCGCCCGTTGAGGGCAGTGGTGGCAGGTGTGTCGACGGCCGCGACCGAATGATCGGTGGGCCTGCGGGGGCGCGTGAACATCGATGGGTCCCGGTGGTCGGAGGGGCAGGGGCCGCGGCACCCTCCGTCCGGCCGTCACGGGCCGGTCCGCGAACTCGCCCGCGTACGGGCAGCGCCGTACACGTCGAGCAACAACTAAGGGTTACCTAACTCCGAGCAGGTTATATTCCGCCCGCCGCGTCGACAATCACGCGTTCTGGACACCCGATACGGGATTCCGGACATCGCCGGGGGCGCCGCCCGACGCCTCGAAGTACGCGCCCGGCGTGGTGCCCATGACCCGCCGGAAGGCGGCGATGAACGAGCTGGACTGCGCGTAGCCGAGCACCTCGGAGACCGTCAGCACGTCGAAGCCCTCGGAGAGCAGCGTCAGCGCCCGGTGCACCCGCAGCAATTGCCGCCACTGCGCGAAGGAGAGACCCGTCGCCTGCCGGAAGGCGCGGGTGACCGTGCGGTCGCTGACACCAAGGTGCGCCGCCCACTCCTCCAGGGAGCGGCCGTCGCCGGGGTCGTCGAGGAGTGCCTCGGCGATCGGGTCGATCCGGGGGTCGTTGGGCAGCTGGAGGGTGAACTGCCGCCCGGAGGGGCGGAGCACGTCGAACACGACGGCCTCGGCCCGGGACCTGGCCGCCTCGTCGAGCTCCGCGGCGGACAGATGCACCAGCAGGGATTCGAGCAGCGGTGTCATCTCGATCGCCTTCGGCTCCTCGAAGGCGAAGGCGGACGGTGTGCGGTCCGGGGCGAAGAAGGCGTCGTGGAACCGCGCCCCCGCCGTCGACCGCCCGCCGTGGGCGACCCCGGCGGGCATCCACAGTCCGTGCCCCTCGGACACGGTGAAGACCCGGTCCTCGACGCGGGACGTCAGGGTTCCGCCGCGCACCCAGACGAGCTCGTGGAAGGTGTGCGAGTGCGGGGCCCACTCGGTGGGAACGCGGGGTATCCGGAATCCGGCGGTGATGGCGAAGGGGGCGGGCACCTGCTCCGCCTCCTCCACGACCTGACGCACGACGGTGCCCGCCGCGCGGGACACGGTCCCGCGGCTCACCTCACCGCGGGACGCTGGAACCATGAGGTGAGTCTATCGAGGCGCTTTGGGGGACCACCGTGCGCTCATACCGCCGTGCGCTCAGTACGACAGGCCGTGCCCGAAGCGGTACAGCGGCGCACGGGTGTCGAAGGGGACGTCCTCGCGGCTCTCCTCGACCGCCTTCATCGACGACGGCAGATCGAACGGCAGGCGTCCCTGCGGCGCGCTGCCCCCGAAGAGCAGGTCGAGCAGTGCGTCGTCCTCGGCGCCGAAGTCGGCCACGACGGCCGTCGCCGCGTCGGCGAGGTCCGTGAGGACGGCGGGGCGCTCCAGGTAGACGAGCACGACGGTCGGCACCCGGGCCGCGAGGTCGCGCACGTGCCGTACGACGTCATCGGGGAAGTCGAGCGAGCCGCCATGAAACCACTCGCTCAGCGCCGTGCCCCGGTCCTCGTACGGGGCGCGCAGGCGCACCACGGCGACCTCCGCGTCCGTGACGTCCGACACCAACTGCGCGTGCTCACCGACCAGTTCGGTGTCCAGGCCCTCCGCGTACACGCGAAGGTCCGTGCCCTCGGACAGCGGCAGCAGCGCGTCGGTGTTCTTCACCAGGACCAGCGAGCGGCGTTGCGCGGTCCGGCCCGCCTCGCGCAGCGGCTGTGAACCGACGGTCCGGGCCGCCGCCCCGGCGTCGACGCGGCGGTGCTCGAAGAGTCCGAGGCGGAACTTCTCGCGCAGGAGCCGGCGCACCGACGCGTCGATCCGCTCCTGAGACACCGCGCCGCTGTCCACGAGTTCGAGGACGAGGTCGGTGCAGTCGTCGCCGCCGAATTGATCGACGCCCGCGTCGAGGGCGCGGGCGATCCGCTGTGCCGGGGTCAGCTGCTCAAGGCCGTAGGCGTGGGCCTCGAAGACGTCGCCGGAGAGCATGGTCGACTCGATGACGTTCCAGTCGGTGCAGACGATTCCGTCGAAGCCGTAGTGGCCGCGCAGCAGGTCGGTCACCACGGGCTTGTTGAAGGCGAAGCCGACCTCCTCCCAGCCCGGGACGGCCATCGGCATCCCGTAGTACGTCATCACCTGGGTCGCCCCGGCGCGGAACGCCGCGTCGAACGGGAGCTGGTGCAGCCGGGCCAGGCCGCCCGGGTACACCTGCTCGCGGTGGGCGGGGTCGTGCGCGTCCTCGCCGCCGAGCTGCGGTCCGCCGCCCGGGAAGTGCTTGACCATGGCCGCCACCGAGTCGGGGCCGAGCGCCTCGCCGCCGCGCAGGCCGCGGATGAACGCGGCCGTCATGTTGGCGACGGTGACCGGGTCCTCGCCGAACGTGCCGTAGCCGCGCGACCAGCGCGGGTCGGTGAACAGGTCGGCCATCGGCCCGAGCGCGACGCGGATGCCGAGCGCGGTGTACTCGCGCCGCACCACCTCCCCGTACTCCTCGGCGAGCCGGACGTCACCGGTCGCGCCGATGCCGGTGTGCTCGGGCCAGCGGGACATCCGCTCGATGGCCTGGCCCGCCGCCGGGCTGGAGAACATGCCGTGCCGCGGGTCCGTGGAGACGGTGACGGGGATGCCGAGCCGGGTGTCGGCGGCGAGTTCCTGGAGCCGGTTGTGCCAGAGCGCGATCTCGTACGGGTCGGTGCCGTTGAGGAGGTTGAAGTGGGTGATGTGCCGGCTGACGACCAGCTCGTGCGCGCTGCGCACACCGTTGGCCTCGTCCGGCTCGGCGAGCAACTGCCCTCCGGTAGCGAGGGTGTTGGCGGTGTGGAAGAGCTGTCCGGCCTTCTCCTGCGGCGTCATCCGGGTGAGCAGGTCCTCGACGCGCTGCTCGAGGGGCAGTTCGGGGTTCAGGTAGGGGGCGGCGGTCTGGGGCATGACGGAACTTCCTTGTGCGGTACGGGCGTTGCTCAGCGGCGCTTGACGGGCAGCACGGCCGGGATGGCGAGGAGCGCGGCGAGCAGGCCGAAGACGAAGAGCGCGGGGTAGTTGTCGCCGCCCCCGAGGGCGAGCAGCGTCGGCGCGATGAGGGTGATCAGGGAGTAGGGCAGCGTGGCGGCGATGTTCATGACGCCGAGGTCCTTGGCCGCGTTCTTCGGGTCGGGCAGCACATCGGCGGGCAGCGCGATGTCGACGGCGAAGTACACACCCATACCTACGCCGACGAGCGCCTGCGCGATCAGGAACCCGGCCACCGACGTGGCCAGCGCCATCACACCCATCGAGGCGGCGAGCAGCACGGCGGCCGTGAACACGATCGGCTTGCGGCGGCCCATCCGGTCCGAGATCCGGCCCGCGGGCACCGTCGCGATCAGAATGAAGATGTTGGCGACGAGGCTGCCCATGAACACGTAGTGCGTGACGGCGTCGGAGTCCTGTCCGAGATAGTCGGAGAGGTAGTACGCCATGTACGTGGTGACGGTGGCGTACGAGGTCCACATCAGGAAGCGGCTCAGCCACGCCCAGCCGAAGCTCGGGAAGCGCACCGGGTTGGTCCACAGGAAGGCGATCAGCTGGCGGGCGGTCAGCGGCGGCACCTGGTCCTTGCTGACGCGGCGGTCCCGGCCGTAGAGCAGGAACGGCACGACAAGGGCGGCGCCGACGAGTGCGGGGACCAGCATCAGCGCGACGGTCGAGGCGTTGAGGGAGTCCACGAGGAAGGTGCCGCCGAGCGTCGCGAGGGGGTTGGCGAGGGCGAGTACCGCGGAGGCGAAGCCCATCTGCCGCTCGGGCACCTGGTCGGCGAGGGCGCCGTAGATGGCGGCCACCAGCGCGTTGTAGAAGCACTGCGCCAGACACCAGCCGACGACGATCTCCCAGGTGCTGCTCGCGTAGGCGATCACGACGATCCCGACGAAGCCGCCTGCCGTGCCGATCACCATCCAGGGGCGGCGGGCGCCGAACCGGGACGTGGTGCGGTCGGAGAGCAGGCCGAAGAGGGGGTTGGCGACGAGCGCGACCAGGGCGCCGACGCCGAGCGCGAGCGACAGGGCGCCCACCTTGCCGGCGGCGTCCATCCGCTCGACCTTGAGCGCGACGGAGACGAGGGACGGCACGAGCACGCCCATCCAGGCGCCGAGCAGCGCCAGGAAGTGGACGAGGACGAAGGTGCCGGGGACGCGCTCGCGGGCGTCGCCCCCGGGCGGTGCGGGGGCAGCTCCGGGTTCGGTGCTGCCGGGGGCGGACATGGTCACAACTCTCCTTTGAGCCATGGCATTCACTGCCGGCTGTTACTGGGGCTCGTGGCTGCCGCAGGAGTCGCGGATCACGAGTTCGGTGGGGACGGTGAAGTGGGCCGGGGGGCGGCCGTGCTCGATGGAGTCGAGCAGCATGCGGACCGCGGCCGCGCCCATCCGCCGGAACGGCTGGCGCACGGTGGTCAGCGGCGGCTGCATGACGCGGGCGATGGGCGAGTCGTCGAAGCCGATGACGGCGACGTCCTCGGGCACCCGGTGGCCGCTGGCGCGCAGGGCGTTGAGCGCCGAGAAGGCGACCTCGTCCCAGACCACGGCGAGCCCGTCCGGGTCGGTGCCCAGCAGTTCGGTGATCTCGTCGGCGGTCGGTTCGCGGTCGGCCGGCAGCAGCGTCAGATCCGGGTCGTAGTCGATGCCGCCTTCGCGCAGGGCGTCCAGGTAGCCCTCGAACCGCTCCTGGGCGAAGGCGTCGTTCATCTGACCGCCGACGAAGGCGATGCGCCGCCGCCCGTGCCGCACCAGGTGCAGCACGGCCTCTCGGAAGCCTGCCCGGTTGGTGGACTCGACGTACGGCAGGTCGAGGCGGTGGCCGCGGTCGTCGATGACCACGGAGGGCATGCTGGTCTGCGCGATGGCGCCGATGTGCCGGGGTGTGCCCTCGGGCATCAGCAGGATCAGGCCGTCGACGGGCAGCGTCGGCAGGGTCTGCGTGACGAACTCGCGCTCGGCCCGCTCGCCCGACTGCAAGGGGTGGACCATCAGGTGCAGTCCGCGCCGCGCGGCCTCCTCGGCGATCCCGTACTGGATGTCGGAGTAGCCCCACCACTGCTGGAGCGGCATGAGCAGCCCGAGCGTGTCGTGCCTGCCGGTGCGCAGGGAGCGCGCGCTGGCGCTCGGCGCGTAACCGAGGTCGGCGGCGATCCGCTGGATGCGCTCCCGGGTGTCGGCGCCGACGTCCGGGTGCCCGTTCAGCGCCCGGGAGACGGTGGGCTTGCTGACGCCGGCTTCCTGCGCGATGTCCGCGATGGTGACGCGGGGCATGGGGCCTCACCTGGTTCGTGGGTCGGGTTCCGGGGCCCGCTTCCGCCGACTCGGAACCGTTCCGTAATCGATTGCGGAACAGTTCCGAAAGTAACCCCGACAGGCCAGGAGGCGCAAGGGGCCCAAGGAGCCCGAGGGGCTGAGGGGGGGCGAGGGGACCTAGAATGGTATACCAAGCCACCTCTTGATATACCGAAGGAATGCGCGAGGACCGGATGGCAGTGGAAGAGGGCCGGGAGGCCGAGTCGGTGCGGATCGCGCGGCTGATCCGTGACGACATCGTCAACGGCACCCGCCCGCAGGGCAGCAAGCTCGTCGAGCGGGACCTGGCGAACGAGCTCGGCGTGAGCCGGGTGCCGGTGCGGGACGCGTTGAAGGCGCTCGTCGCCGAGGGGCTCGTCACGCCGCGCCCCCGGACCTGGGCCGTCGTCCGCGAGTTCACGAAGAGCGACATCGCCGACCTCCAGGAGGTCCGGTTCGCGATGGAGACCGTCACGTTCAAGCTGGCGGCACAGCGCCGCACCCGGGCCGGTCTCGAGCGGCTGCGCGCCGTGCTCGACGCCGAGCTCGCCGCGGCCGCGTCGGGCGACGCCGCGACCGCGCGCCGGATCGCCGCCGAATTCCACGAGTGCGCCACGGAACTCGCGGGCAACCACGTCTTCGACGAGCTGCAGGTCACCCTGCGCAGCCGGATGCGCTGGCTGCTCGGCCAGCACGACGACCTGGCGAAGGTCGCCGAGGAGCACCGGCTGCTCTACGAGGCGATCGAACAGCGCGACGTCGCCGGTGTCGAGGCACTCGTGCTGCGCCACCTGGAGACCGGGCGGGCCCAGCAGGAGGCGCGCGCCCACAACGCGGACTGACCCCGCCTCGACGGGTCAGGCGTAGACGATGCCCTCCGCGAGGTCGCCGCGGATCTCGGTGCCGACCTTGCGGGCGAGGAGGTCGTCGAGCCGGTCCAGGGGGCCGATGAGCGCCCGGCCGCCCGCGCGCGCGACGCGCACCGCGGCGTCGACCTTCGGCTGCATCGAGCCCGCGGCGAAGGTGAGCTCGGCGATGTCCTCGCAGGCGGCGGTCTTGATGTCCCGCTGCTCCGGCGTGCCCCAGTGCTCGCTGACGTACTCGGCGTCGGTGAGCATGACGAGCGTGTCGGCCTTCAGCTCCGCCGCCAGCGCCGCGCTGGCGAGGTCCTTGTCGACGACCGCCTGCACTCCGCTCGTCCGGCCCGCGCTGTCGGCCTTCACCGGTACGCCACCGCCGCCCACGCACACCACGAGCCGCTGATTCTCCAGCAGGAGGCGGATGTCGGGGGCCTGGAGGACGCGGACCGGGTCCGGCGAGGGCACGACCCGGCGGAAGGTGTCGCCGTCCCGCGCGATCGTCCAGCGGTACTCCGCCGCCGCCTCGGCCGCGTCCTGCGCCGAGTAGGTCGGACCGATGAGCTTCGTCGGCTGCTCGAAGGCGGGATCGTTCTCGTCCACCAGCGTCGTGGTGAGCACGGCCGTCACCTCGCGCTCGCCGGCGAGGGCGTTGGAGAGTTCCTGCTGGATGACGTACCCGATCATCCCCTGAGTCTCGGCGCCCAGGATGTCCAGCGGGTAGGCGGCGACGTCCTGGTAGGCCAGGTTCTGCAGGGCGAGCAGGCCGACCTGCGGGCCGTTCCCGTGCGTGATGACGACTTCGTGCTCGCGGGCGAGCCCCGCAAGGGCCTCGCAGGACGACCTCACGTTGGTGCGCAGCCGGTCGGCCGTCATGGGTTCCCCGCGACGGGCCAGGGCGTTTCCGCCCAGTGCGACCACCACTCGCATGGTGTCTCCCCTCTCCGTACTCCCGCTCTCCGTGCTCCCGGGAGGCAGCACCCTCGAAATGGTATACCAAATGGGCTAGGGTGCGGCCAGAAGCTCACGCGCAAGAAGGTGGCGCCCATGACCCAGCCCGCCCAGTCCACTCCGTCGTCCCCGTCGCCCCTGTCGTTCGCGTCGTCCCCGTCGTCCCCGACGGCCCTGTCCGCCGATGCCGAACTGCTGGCGCGCCTGCGCCGCGGCCCGCTCGGCGGGCGCGTGGACAGCGTCTTCACGCACGTCATCAATGTCCTGGCCAGCGATGACGAGCTGGTGTCGCTGTGCGCGCGCGGCCTCGACGACGCGCCGTGGAGCGTGCGCGTCGACGTCGACGACTGGGCGGACTCGGGCGTCAGGGCCGGCGAGACCGTCACGCTGACCGCCGACGAGGTCACCTTCGGGGCCCCGTCCCGACGCGTCGCGCTGATGACGCATCCGCGGGAATGGCATTCCAAACCGGTCGAGATGCGGCTCACCGGGGCCCAACTGGCCGGGCGGACCCGGGTTCTCGCGGAACTGCTCGACGCACACGGCACGCGCGGCGGCATGCGCACACCACCCGACACGGCGAACGTCTTCGAGGCCGCGGTCGGGGCGGAACTGCGGCGCGGGCAGGAGGCGTTGCACCGGTCCGTGCTCGCGGACGACGTGCCGGGCCTGCATGCGGCGATCACCCAACTACTGGGTCTGGGGACCGGGTTGACCCCGACGGGCGACGACTTCCTGACCGGGCTCGCCCTCCTCGCCGCCCAGCCCGGCAGCCGACTGCCCGGTTACGTCACGGCCGCCCGGGACGTACTGGAGCGGCTCCCCGACCGGACGACGCGGCTGAGCCGGACCACCCTGCGCGAAGCACTGCGCGGCCGGGTGCGGCAGAGCCTGCTCGACGTGCTGCACCCGCTGCTCTCCCCCGCCGGACCGGGCGCCGCGGAGCTGTCCCGCCGCCTGCGGCCCCCGGTCGACCGCGTGCTCGCCATCGGCCACACCTCCGGGGCCGACCTCCTGTCCGGCCTGCGGGCCGGACTCCGCCTGGAAGCAGAACTGAGAGGTTCCATGTGAACGCCACCGCAGTGATCAAAAAGAATACGTACTTCGATTCGGTGTCGCTGATGTCGATCTCGACGAAGGCGAACCAACTCGACGGTGTGGAGCAGGCGTTCGTCGCCATGGCCACCGAGAAGAACAAGGAGGTGCTCGGCAACCTCGACCTGCTCACGGATGAGCTGGAAGCGGCCGGCAACGGCGATCTCATGATCGTCGCCGTGACCGGGGACGGCATCGACCCCGAGGCCACCCTCGCCGGGATCGAGGAGCTCCTGCAGCGCAAGGCCCCGGCGGGCGACGGGTCGCGGGTGGCACACCGCACCCTCGCCTCCGCCGTCAGGGCCGACCCGACGGCGAACCTGGCCGTCGTCGCCGTCAACGGCGCCTACGCGGCCCGCGAGGCCCGCACGGCGCTCGAGAACGGCCTGCACGTCATGATGTTCAGCGACAACGTGCCGCTCGCGGACGAGATCGCGCTGAAGACCCTGGCCCACGACAAGGGCCTGCTGATGATGGGCCCCGACTGCGGCACCGCCATCATCAACAACGTCGGGCTCTGTTTCGCCAACGCGGTCCGCCCCGGCTCCGTCGGCGTCGTCGCCGCGTCCGGCACCGGTTCGCAGGAGGTCAGCGTCCGCGTGCACGCCCTCGGCGGCGGGATCTCCCAGCTCATCGGCACCGGCGGGCGCGACCTGAGCGCCGAGGTCGGCGGCGTCATGATGATCGACGCCATCCGCGCCCTCGCCGCCGACCCGGGGACGCGGGCCATCGTCCTCGTCTCCAAGCCGCCCGCCCCGGACGTCGAGCGGAAGGTGCTCGCCGAGATCGCCACCGCGGGCAAGCCGGTCGTCGTCTACTTCGTCGGCGGTTCGCGGGAGGCGGTCACCGAGGCCGGCGGGCACTACGCGGCGAGCAGCCAGGACGCGGCGCTCCAGGCGGTCCGCCTGACCAGCCACCCGGAGGCCGCGGTGCCGGGCCCGGACGCCGACCGGATCACGTCCGTACGCGCGAAGCTGAGCCCCCAACAGCGTTACGTACGCGGCCTGTTCTGCGGCGGGACCCTGTGCGACGAGTCGATGTACGCCCTCCTCGACGCCGGTGAGGACGACGTCTGGAGCAACATCCAGAAGAACCCGGACCGGGTGCTGCGCGCGGCGGACGCGAGCCGCGGCCACACCTTCCTCGACTTCGGCGACGACGAGTTCACCAACGGCCGACCGCACCCGATGATCGACCCGTCGCCGCGCCTGGAGCGCCTGTTGCGGGAGGCCCGGGACCCGGAAGTGGCGGTCGTCGTCATGGACTTCGTCCTCGGCTACGGCGCGCACGAGGACCCCGTCGGCGCGACCCTGCCGGCGATCGCCGAGGCACAGAGCATCGCCGCGGCCGACGGGCGCCACCTGGAGATCGTCGGCTACGTCCTCGGCACCGACCAAGACACACCCCAACTCGCCGCCCAGGTCTCCGCGTTGGAGAAAGCGGGGGTCACCGTCACCCGCAGCAGCACCGAAACCGGGCAGTACGCCCGCGCCATCGTCAGCGAGGGAGCCCGCGCATGACCACGCACGCCAACACATCCGCCGGCACGCCCATCACTCAGCTCTTCGGCGGCGAACTGAACGTCGTCAACGTCGGCCTCGCCATGTTCGAGGAGGACATCGCCGCCCAGAACACCAAGGTCACCACGGTCGACTGGGTCCCGCCGGGCAACGGCAAGCCCGAGGTGATCGCCGCCCTGGACCACCTCGCGCGCCCCGACATCGCCGCCCGGATCGATGCCGCCAACACGGAGGCGGTCGAGCGGATCACCAGCGCCAGGCCGATGCTGGTCGGCTTCGGACGGGCCATCGACGTCGTGCCCGGCATGACCCCGACCACGATCATCCACGCGGGGCCGCCCATCACCTGGGAGAGGATGTCGGGGCCGATGAAGGGCGCCGTGCTCGGCGCCCTCGTCTTCGAGGGCCTCGCCGCCGACCTCACCGAGGCCGAACAGGTCGCCGCCTCCGGCCGGATCACCTTCTCCCCCTGCCACGAACACGACTGCGTGGGCTCCATGGCGGGAGTCACCTCGGCGTCGATGTACATGCACGTCCTGCACAACGAGACGCACGGCAACCGCGCGTACACCAACCTCTCCGAGCAGATGTCGAAGATCCTGCGCATGGGCGCCAACGACGATTCGGTCGTCGAGCGGCTGATCTGGATGCGGGACGTCCTCGGCCCCATGCTCAAGGAGGCCATGGAGCTCGGCGGCCCCATCGACCTGCGCCTGCTGCTCTCCCAGGCGCTGCACATGGGCGACGAGGCGCACAACCGCAACATCGCCGGGAGCCTGCTGCTCATGCAGGAGCTCGCACCCCGGATGGTGCGGACAAGCTTCTCCGCCGAGCAGCAGAAGGACGTCTTCGACTTCATCGCCAGCTCGGACTACTTCTCCGGACCTACGTGGCTCGCCATGGCCAAGGCCGCCCTCGACGCGGCGCACGGCATCGAGGACTCGACCGTCGTCACGACGATGGCCCGCAACGGCGTCGAGTTCGGGCTGCGCGTCAGTGGACTGCCCGGCAACCACTGGCTGACCGGCCCCGCCCAGAAGGTCGTCGGGCCGATGTTCGCCGGCTACCGCCCCGAGGACTCCGGCCTCGACATCGGTGACAGTGCCATCAGCGAGACGTACGGCTTCGGCGGCTTCGCCATGGCCGCGGCCCCCGCCATCGTCGCCCTCGTCGGCGGCACCGTGGAGGAGGCCCTCGCCCACACCCGCGAGATGGGCGAGATCACCACCGCGCGGAACCCGAACATCACCATCCCGTCCCTGGACTTCCAGGGCCTGCCGACCGGCATCGACGTCCGCAAGGTGCTCGACACCGGCATCCTGCCGGTCATCAACACCGCCATCGCGCACAAGGAACCGGGCATCGGCATGATCGGTGCCGGTATCACCCACCCGCCCGCCGAGGTCTTCGAGAAGGCGGTCGTGGCCCTCGCCGCGAAGTTCTCCTGACCCGGGCCGCCCGGCGGGTCCTCCCCAGGTAAGCCAAGGACACCAAGGAGCGATGTGAACCGCTACTTCCTTTGCACCGCAATGTTCACCGGCCTTCTGTGCGGCCTCTGGGGAGGCTTCGCCGGGGCGCTCGGCCTGTCGGCCTGGGCGGGATTCGCCGGCTGCACCGCCTACTTCGCGTGCGAGAAGCGCCTGCTGCCGGGCGCGGCCCTCACTCTCACCAGCAGTTACGCGGGGGCGCTGTGCGCGTGGCTGATGATCCGGGGCGCCGACGCCCTGGGCAGCGCCAACTCGGCGTACGCCCTGACAGTCGGCGTCCTCGTCACATGCATCGTGCTGCTCGGCCGCTTCCGCTGGACCTCGTTCGTCCCCGGCACCTTCGTCGGCTGCTACTCCCTCTTCGCCATCGAGGACAACGACATGCTCCTGCTGTTGACGTCCCTCGCGGTCGGCATCCTCCTGGGCTTCGCCTGCGACGGCGGCGGCAGCAGACTGTTCGCGCGCTGGCGGCCGGCCCCGGAGGGCGGGGCCGCGGGCGGCGGCGTGTCCTGAGCGCGGTGCCCGGCCGGGCACCGCGGGGTCCCCGACGCCGACATGGCGTCATCCCCCTTTCATATCAAGGGAGTTGGAGATGTGCCGGGCACCCGCCACGGCCAGCGCCACCGATGTCAGGGTCGGATTGCAGGCGGTGGCCGTGGGGATGACCCCGTTGCCCGCGACGTACAGGCCTCGCACACCCCACACCTCGCCGGACGGGTCGCACACCGACGTGCCGTCGTCGACGGCGCCCATCCGGACCGTGCCCTGGTAGTGCAGGGACGCTCCGAGACCGAGGGTGCGCGGCTCGTCGTCGAGCGGGTCACCGAGGGCCGCGGCGGCGCGCCGGACGGCGGTGCGGGCCGCGTCGAGCGTGGCGCGGTCCCGGTCGGTGAGCCGGTAGTGGACACGCATGGCGGGCATGCCGTAGCCGTCGCGGCGGTCGGCGTCGAACTCGATCCGGTCCTCGGCCCGGACGTCCTTGGCGCAGAACCAGCCGAGGCCGAGGATCGACCCGGGTGCCGGTACGTCGTCGGCCGCCAACGGCACTGGTGAGGCGTCTAGTTGCATCACTTGTCCGTGGAAGGGTTCGTCGTCGGTGTACGGCACCCAGCTGACTCCGCTGTGCCGCGCGAGGCCCTCCTCGCGGGCGCCGTCGTCGGGCGTCCGCACGTCCCGCAGCCGCACCGCGTACACGAGCTGCGGTTGGTCGTTGAGGTAGCGGCCGAGGGCCTCGGGGCGTACGCCGGACGCCCACAGGAGTTGTGGTGTGCGCAGCGCGTCGGCGGCGACCACGACCCGCGCGGCCCGCACCAGGTGTTCGCTCCCGTCAGTGAGGTCCCGTACGCGCACACCCACCGCCCGCCCGTCCTCGACCAGGACGCCCGTCACGAGCGCCTCCGCGAAGAGGGTGTGCCGGGGATTGTTCCGGGTCGCCTCTCCGTAGACGACGTCGGCGCCGGACCAGGTGACGGTGCCGTCGACGGCGCGGTGCACGGCCAGCGGCATCGGCTGGACGCGGCGCTCCTGGGGGCGGTCGCCGTCGAGGGCTCCGGCGAGGCGTTTGCGGACCTCGGCGGCGAAGGGTGCGTCGTCGAAGGCGTGGGCGTCGACGCCGAGCAACCGCTCGGCCTCGTCGAGGAGTTCGTCGAGGCCGGGCACGAAGTCGATGCGTTCGCCGTCGCCGGGGCGGGGGCAGGCCGCGGTCCAGTGGGCGCCCATGCCGCCGACGTTGCTGGACATCGCCGCGTTCGGCAGGCCGTCCTCGCCGGGTTCGCCCTCGGTGGCTTCCAGGAGGAAGGTGCCGGGGCGGGCGAGGCGGCCGTCGGCCGGGGCGGTGCCGGGGCCCTGGGAACGGCGTTGGGCGCGCTCGCGTTCGGCAGGGTCGGGGATGTTCTTCACGTGCAGTCCGGGCGGGTCGGCGAGCAGCGGTCCCACCTCGAAGGTGGCGAGCCGAAGGTCCGGGCGCCGTTCGGACAGGACCCGGATGTACGCGGCTCCGCACGGCCCGCTGCCGACGACGGCCACGTCCACGTACTCCGGAAAGCGCGCGGTCATGAGCCGAGGGTGAGGCGCTTGCGGTCGCTGCCGCCGCCCGGCACGGGCATGTAGGAGATCCGCAGCCGTACGGACACGGCGACCTCGTGCTCTCCGGGCGCGAGCGGTTCGTCGGACTCGAAGGCGAGCACCGCCTGCTCCCCCATCTCCCAGCGGTCGTCGGTGACTTCGGGCAGCTGGGCGAGGGCGTACGTGGCTCCGTGGACGGTGAAGGTGGTGCGCTCCGGGGGTATCGGTGTCCCGTCGACGGTGAGGTCGACGGCCTCCACCATGGAGAGGAACAGGCCCCGGTAGTACGGCATCCTGACCTCCACCCGGCCGCCCGGGCGGCCGTCGTCGCGGGTCCGGAAGCCGTCCTCGCAGACGATGTACTGGTCGAACACGGTGTTGCTCCCTGCGGTCGTGGTCGGTGTGACGAAGGGGTGGTCAGGCGCCGGTTTCGCCCAGGAGGCGGGCGAGCATCCGCTGCTGCCGGGCGACCTGCTCCACGCTGTCGACCGCGAAGGCGTCCTGGATGTGCCGGTTGCCCTCGTACTCGCTGGAGAAGTGGCCGGTGAAGCCGCCCTCGATGTAGACGGGGAGGATGTCCTCGTAGGGGATGCTGAACTCGTGGCCCTCGTCGGTCATCTCGTAGAACTTCGCCTGGACGTGCCCGATGAAGGGCATGTGCGCGAGCGAGTCCTTCGGTTCGGTCCAGATGTAGTGGGTGGCCTGGCGGGCGAGGGAGAACTCGACGGGGCCGCCGCCGCGGTAGTTGACGATGTCCATGAGCGCGTGGGTGTCACCGTGGTCGTCGTAGGTGCGCACGATGTAGTCGACGAGTTCGGGGCGCGCCCCGTCGCGCAGGGCGCGCTCGCTCACCACCCGCGGGAACTTCTTGACGTGGATGCCCATGTCGGGCATGAGGCCGAGGGCCTGGGGGCCGACCCGGTGCATGACCTCCAAGTGCTCGAGGATCCACGGGTGTTCGTAGTGGAACGGCGCGTGCACCTCGAGCAGGATCCGGACGCCGTGCTCCTCGGCGTAGGGGGCGGCGGCCTCCATCACCTCGGGCGGGAAGTTGATGGTGGCCTTCACGATGGGGGCACCCAGGCGGACCGCGATGTCGATGTCGCGGCGCACGGAGGCGGCCTGTTCGTCGGGGGTGAGCAGGCGGTCGGGGTGGAGCTTGGTGTCGAGGAAGGCGTTCGTGGCGACGGGTGTCGTGCCGTACGTACGCATCCACGCCTGCCAGTCCTCCACGAAGGTGTCACTGAGCAGCGGGTAGCCCGGGATGGACTGCTCGGGGATGATCTCGATACCGAAGGCGCCCATGCCGGCCGCCGCGGACACGCAGTCCTCGACGGTCATCGTGCGCAGGAAGTACTCCTCCTGGAACGAGTAGAGGCTGACGGCGCGGCGGATGCCGTGCGGCCGCTGTGCGGCTGGGGTGGGTGTCAGGGGCGTCATGCTCGGCTGTCGTCTCCTTCGTCGACCCCGTGGGATCCGGGGGGTCCGTGGTCCCGTGGGGCCAGTCTGGGCCCCACGTAGAATAAATTCAAGATTCTGATTCTGTTTTATGCGCGTGCGGCGCCGCTCTCAACAGGCGCCACACGCCCGCCTCTTGGGCCCTACTGCCCACGCGGCCCGGCCGCGCGGCCGTCGATCTCGGCGCGCATCTCCTCGTGCCGCCCGTCGAGGTCCCAGAAGGACATCGTCAGGGCCTGTCCGGCCACCAACAGCAGCGGGAGGCCGTAGAACATCACGCGGATCGCGGTGAGCGCGGCGCCGCCCACCTGCCCCGGCTGGTAGTCGGCCAGGGCGAGTCCGTACGCGACGGCAGCCGAACCGATGGCGGAGCCGACCTTGGTGGCGAAGCTGACACCGGAGGACAGGAGCCCTTCGTTGCGCGTGCCGAACCGCCACTGCTGGAACTCGACGGTGTCCGCGACCATCGTGAACATCGACACCATGGACACACCGATGGCCAAGGTCGCGACGATGTAGAACCCGAGGAACACGGGGAAGTTCCCCTCGGCCGGGTACATCGCGGCCCAGGCGACCCCGCCCACGGCGAGTGCCTGGAGGTTGCCCCTGCGCTTGCCGAAGCGCCGGTAGTACGGCGGCGCGACGAGCCCGCCGACGATCATCGTGCCGGAGACCAGGGGAAGCAGCACCGAGATCGCCCAGGGCGCGTGCAGCACGGCGAGCGCGAAGTACACCGTCACACCGAGGACAAGCGACAGCCGTACGAAGTTGAGGACCCCGTAAACGAAGGTGACCACCCAGGGGCGGTTGCGCCACAGCGTCCGCAGCGCGGCGCGCGGCGAGATCCGCTCGGACTCCGCGGGCAGGGCGTAGCGCTCCTTGCAGGTCAGGAAGGTGACCACGAAGAAGGCCACGCTCAGCACGCTGTAGATGATGGTGGCGAGCGTCCAGCCCCGCTGCTCGTCGCCCGAGCCGAGCCAGGCCACGAAGGGCGTCGTGCTCGCCGTGACGATGATGGAGCCGACCGAGCTGCCGACGGCCCGCAGTCCGCCCATCTGCATGCGTTCGTGCGAGTCCCGCGTCATCATCGGGAGCAGCGAGCTGTAGGGGACGTTGACCAGGGAGAAGAGCAGCCCCAGGGTCAGGTAGGTGACAAAGGCGTAGACGAGTTTTCCGCCGTCGCCGATGTCCGGGACCATGAAGGCCAGGACGCCGATGACACCGAAGGGCACCGACGCGAAGATCAGATACGGGCGGGCCTTGCCCCAGCGGGACTTGGTGCGGTCCACGAGGACGCCGATGGCCGGGTCGACCACGGCGTCGAGCAGCCGGGCCACGAGGAAGAGGGTGCCGAGCGCCGCGACCGGCACCCGGGCGACGTCGGTGTAGTAGTAGAGCAGGAATCCGCCGACGAGATTCCAGGACAGATTGGAGGCGAGGTCGCCGGCTCCGTAGCCGAGCTTCTCCCGCCATCCGATCCGGAAATCCGGCCGCTGTGCCGCCTGTTGCTCGATCGCCTTACTGGTGATGTTCAACGTGCTCCGCTCCTTCGCGCGCACTGTGCCACCACGTCGCGGCACCTTGGAGAGACAGAGCACACGACCGGTGCGGCCCGCACAAGACAAAGTAAATTCAAAATTCGGATTTTGTTTATTCGTCCAATGGATACCTGGCCCGGGGCATCGCTGTGACCTGCGGGTTCCCTGACCGGCACGCACCACGGTGCGACGTGGCGGCCCGCCGCCCCCGTGCCGCATCCCACGCCGGACATGCATACTCACCCGCGACGGCGGGGCGTGCCCGCGAGCCGCCCGCCGGGAAGCCGACCCCTCTCCCGCGCCCGACGCCGCCGTCCTCAGCCGCACTCGGGAACACCTCATGCCCCGTCGCGCCCTCTTCCTCTGCCTCGTCCTGGTCACGGCGCTCGGCGCGCTCGACCAGACCATCGTCGCCACCGCCCTGCCGACCGTCGTCGCCGACCTCGGATCGCCGTCGCGCGCGCCCTGGGTCGTGACCGCGTACACCCTCGCCCTGGCGGCGGCCATGCCGGCGTTCGGGGCACTCGGCGACCGGTTCGGCCGGCGCCGGATGCTCCTCGCCTCGATCGCCGTGTTCGTCCTGGCCTCTGTGGCCTGCGGGTTCGCGGGCGACCTCACCGCGCTCGCCGCCGCCCGACTGGCCCAGGGTGTCGGCGGCGCCGGCCTGCTGACGCTCCCCCAGGCCGTGGTCGCGGACACGGTGCCGCCGCGTGAGCGGGCCGCGTACCTCGGCCCGCTGGGCGCGGTGTTCGCACTGGCCACCGTGGTGAGTCCGCTGCTCGGCGGGTGGCTCACGGACCACGCCTCGTGGCGGTGGATCTTCTGGCTGAACGTGCCACTGGGGCTCGCAGCGGCCGCCCTCGTACGGGTCATGGTGCCGCGGCGCACGCCCGGCCGGCCCGACTTCGACACGGCGGGCGCGGTGCTGCTCGCCGGGACGACGGCCGGTCTGGTGGTGAGCGTGGAGGCGGGGTCCGGCGTGGTCGCGGCGGCCACGGGGCTGCTCGCGTTCGCCACGTTGCGCCGGGAGCGCCGTGCGGCGGACCCGGTCCTGCCGGTGGCGTTGCTGGGACGCCAACCGGCGCTCTCCTGCTGCCTGTTGGCCCTGCTCGGCGGCGTCGGCCTGTTCGGCGTGCTCGCCTACGTACCGACGTGGATCCAGGGCACGTACGACACATCCGCGACGACGGCGGGGCTGATGCTGCTACCAGTCACCCTGGGCATCGCGCTCGGCATGAACGGCTCGGGGTTCGCCGTGCGGCGGCGTGGTGTGTGGCGTCCGTTCCCGCTCGCCGGGTGTGCGCTGTCCGCGACGTCCGCGGCCGCGCTCGCGCTCCTCAGCGACGCCCGGCCGCCGCTGCCGGTGACGGCGGCGCTGCTGTTCCTGCTCGCCCTGGGCGCGGGCCTGTTCCTCCAGATCGTGGTCGTGGTGGCGCAGGACGCGGGCGGCACCGGGTCGACGGGGAAGGTGACGGCGGCGATGGCGTTCGTGCGGGAGATCGGGGTGGTCGCAGGGGCCGCCGGGCTCGGGGCACTGGTGGCGCGCGGCGCCGGGCACGGCGACTACGGGGCCGCGTTCACCACCGTGTTCACCGTGGTCGCGGCCTGCTTCGCCTGCGGGTTCGGCTGCGCACTGCGGCTGCCGCGACGCACGCTCCGCGCCTCGAACGCCGTATCTCCGGAGACGTCGCACCCCTAGAAACGAAATCTTGATTCTGTTTCAATCACAGTCGGACCGGCAGTCAGGCCAGTCGGCCGGGTCGAGCCACCGCGCCCCGAACCAGCGCCCCTCCCCCAGGAGTTGATCACCCATGACCGCGCTCCGCTGGAGCTATATGGACCACTGGCGGACGGACAGCCCACGCGGCCCCGTCACCCAGTACGCCGCCCGCCGCCACATGGACGACTTCGTCAAGCAGATCAGCGCCGTGGGCTTCGAAGGTCTGGACATGTTCGACTTCCAGGTCTACGCACTGTCCGGCATGTTCGGATCCGTCGAGAACTACCAGCGCTATCTGCGCGACCACGGCATCGAGAAGATCGTGAACCTCTTCCGCGGCATCATGTACGACCCGCGGGTCGCCGACGCGCACGTGCGCGAGACCCACGACGAGATCGTCACCAGCACCCGCGGGATGCTCGGCAGGTGGGAGAGCCTCGACATCGAGAGCCTCATCGTGATGCCCGCGAGCCTCTACAAGGACACCGCCCCGGTCACCGACGACAAGATCAAGGCCGCGGCCGAGTGCTGGAACCGGGTCGGCGAGATGACACTCACCGAGTTCGGCGTCCGCACCACTTGCCACCACGAGTTCTTCTGCGCGATCCGCACGGAGGACGACATCCGCCGGTTCTACGAGTTGACCGACCCGCGCTATGTGTCCTTCTTCTGCGACACCGCGCAGCACTGCATCGCCGGCATCGACCCGGTCGCCCTCTTCATGGACCTGCACGAGCGCTGCTCCGGCTTCCACTTCAAGGACACCCGCCAGCGAGACACCACCGAGGCGTACCGGCACAGCCCGGACGCCGAGCTGATGGCACCGCAGACCGCCCAGTGGTTCCACGAGATGGGCACCGACGGCGGCCTCGTCGACTTCCCGCGCCTGATGCGGGCCATCAAGGACGTCGGCTACGAGGGGTGGATCACGGTCGAGCACGACAAGGTCAACATCGGCGGCGACTACGCCGAGGCCACCGCCCTGTCCATGTGGTACGCCCGCAACGTCCTTTCGGAGATCTACGCATGAGCGCCTCGGTCCGCCGCGCCTACGCCATCAACCAGTGGAAGCCGAACTTCGACGACTTCACCCGCCCCGAACAGCACGAGCGCGCCCTGAAGGTGCTCGCCGCCTGCGGCTTCACCGGCGTCGAACTGCGCGGCGGCACCGGCCGCTGGGACCCGCTCGGCCGCCCCGCCTCCATCGCGGCCACGTACGGCTCCACCGGCGCGTTCCTCACCATGGTGCGCGGCACCGGCCTCGATGGTGTGAGCAGCTGGTACGTGGACCCGGGCGAGCCCGTCGACGAGGAGCTCAGCCGGGGCCGCAGCATCCTGGACCGGGCGCAGCACACTGCCATCGCCACGTCGTTGCTGCCGTTCGCCCGCTTCCTGGCCGAGGCTGGGGGCAGCCGCCTTGTGGTGCGGGCGCTGCCGTCCGCCGATTCGCTCGACCGGCCGCTGTCCGCCGAGGGCATCGGGGCGGCCGCGGAGTGCTGGAACACGGTCGGCGCGGCACTCGCCGACACCGGCGTACGCCTCTCCCTCCACGTGGACTGCCTCAGCGCCGCCGCCGACGAGAAGACCCTCGGCGCGCTGCTCGACGAGACCGACCCCGCGCTGGTGGGCCTCACCCTCGACACCGCCGAACTCACCGTCGCCGGAATCGACCCGGTGCGACTCTTCGACACCCACCACTCACGGGTCGACCACCTGCACCTCAAGGACACCCGGTACATCGACGAATCCGGCGAACGCCTCGCCCCGCACGCCGAGTTCAGCATGCTGTCCGAGGGCGGCGCGCGCGGCATCGACCGCTGGTTCTTCGAGTGCGGCACCCCCGGCGGGCTCGTCGACTTCCCGGCGCTCACGCGGCGGCTGCGGGAGCGCGCATGGTCGGGCTGGGCCGTCTTCGAGAGCGAGCAGACCCCGAACCCGGCACGCAGCGCCATGCTCAACGGCTGGTACGCGCAACGCCTGTTCCCCTCCCCCGCCACCGCCACGGCCACTAAGGAGTGACCTTGTCATCACCCACCCTGCCCCTGTCCGTCAACGTCGAGCTCCTCTTCCGCGAGGCGGGCGACGACCTGGGCGACCGCATCCACGCCGCGGCCGACCACGGCATCGACACCATCGAGATCTGGTCGCACAGCGACAAGGACCCGGCCGCCCTCCAGAAGGCACTCGACGCCACCGGCTCGTCCCTGCACACCCTGCTGATCGAGGGCCGCCTCACCCTCGCGGACGCCTCCACGCACCCGGCATTCCTCGACCACGTCCGCGCGGCATCCGAGACGGCCGCCCGCCTCAACTGCACGCGGATCGTGACCGGTTCGGGCGTCGGCCTGCCGTACATGAAGCGCGCCGTGCAGCACGGCATCGTCGTCGACGCGCTCAAGGCAGGAGCCGAGATCGCCGCGGAGCACGGTGTGTCGATCCTCCTGGAGAACCTCAACACCCGCGTCGACCACCCCGGCACCCTCTTCGACACGACCGCCGAGTGCCTGGCGGCGGTGCGCGAGGTCGACTCCCCCGGCCTCGCGCTGCTCTACGACGCGTACCACTCGCTGCAGATGGGCGAGGTGCCGGAAGAGGAGCTGGCAGGGTCCGGGACGATCGACCTCGTGTCGCACGTCCAGATCGCCGATCTGCCGGACCGCGGCGAGCCGGGGGCCGGATCCGTCGACTGGGCCGCACAGTTGGGCGCGCTGCGACGGCTCGGGTACACGGGGCCGGTCGGACTCGAGTATCTGCCGACGACCGACACCCGGTCCGGCCTGCGGGCCATCGAGGAGATCATGCGCTCGCTCTGAGAACTTCACAGACACAGCACGAAGGGGAGGCTCCCGTCCGGGGGCCTCCCCTTCGTCCTGCTCCTACGCCTACGCCTCGTGGACGAGCACCTGCACGATCTCCTCGACAGACCGCCCGACGAGCACCTCGTGGCGGCCGGCGGGCACGGCCCAGCCATGGGACTTGGTGTCCCAGCGCTGCCAGGTGCGCTCGTCGAGGATCACCTCGGCCTCCGCGGTCGCACCCGCGTCGAGAAGCACCCCCGCGAATCCGGCGAGCCGCAGGTCCGGCTCGCCCGGCGCGCGGACGTAGACCTGGACGACCTCGCGGCCGTGGCGGCGGCCGGTGTTGGTGACATCCAGGCGCACGGCCCAGCGCGCTCCGCTGCGGCGCAGCGCCGCCTCGCCGAAGCGCCAGGTCGTGTAGCCGCGTCCGCAGCCGAACGGGAAGCGGGCCTTGCTTCCCGTTCGGGCGAGGTGGCGGTAGCCCGTCGGCTCGGCGGCGTCGTAGTCGCGGCGCAGGTCGGCGTCGAGGCGCTCGCCGTGCGTGGACCGGTCGGCGTCGCTGTGCGGCACGGTGACGGGCATGCGGCCCCCCGGCTCGGCATCGCCCGCGAGTACGCGCGCGAGCGCCGTGCCGAAGCCCTGCCCGGCGAACCAGCCCTGGACGACCGCCGCCACGTCGTCCGCCCACGGCGCGTGGACCGGTCGCCCGGCGTTGACGACGACCGCAGTGCGGGGGTTGGCCGCTGCCACGGCACCGATCAACTCCGTTTGAGCGTCCGGGAGTTCCGAGGTTTCCAGGTCCTTGCTCTCGCGCGAGGTCTCCAGTTCGTCGCCGACCACCAGCACGACCGCGTCGGCCTCTGCGGCGGCCCGTCGCGCGTACTCCAGCGCCCCGGGCCGGGCCGGTGGCGCGCAGGTGACCGTCAGGGCCTGCACGCGGACTCCCTCCCGCGATGTCATCTCGGCCATGACGGTCACCGGTTCCCCGGCGCGCAGCTCGACCCGCGCGGTGGCCGTCTCGGCGCGTGCGACCTGCCCCATCACGTCCTGCGGCGCGGGGGCCTGCCGCTCGGCGACGGCCGTCCCGTCGACGGACAGCACGGTCACCCCGGAGCCTCCGGCCCCGAGCGTCCACGTCCCGTCGGCGTCGGGCGTGAGCACGGCCGTCAGGCGCAGCACGCCGGGCTCAGTGGTCGGGCCCGCGCCGGGCACCTCACCGAACCAGATGAACGCGCTGTCGGCCCTGACCTCGGTCAATACCGTGCACCCGTCCCGTACATGCTCAAGTTGTACGCCGGGTTGACCGTCGGGGGTGGTGACGCGGAAGGCGCCGAGGGACGCGGGCGGTGTCGTGTCGACCCCGCGTTCGTGGACGATCTCGCAGTGCTGGCCGAAGCGTTCCCGCAGTGCCTGGAGCGGGGTGACCGGCTCGCGCGCAGGACGGATCCGGCCGAAGGTGGCTCCCTGGTAGCAGGGGCGGTCGGCGTTGGGCCCGATGACGGCGAGGCGGCGGACCGTGCCCGTATCGAGGGGCAGCAGCTCGCCTTCGTTGCGGGTCAGGACGAAGGACGCCGCCGCTGCGTCGACCAGAGCCTCCTCGGCCGCAACCGACTCCAAGTAGGCAGCAGGGTCAGACACTTGGCGCTCCGCCCCCTCGACGGCACCGACGCGGCGCGCGAGCCGCAGGAGTCGCTCCACCGCGTCGTCGAGCCGCTCCCGCGGGACGTCTCCGCGCGCGACGGCCTCGCCGAGGCGGTCCCCGAAGTGGATCGCCGGTCCCGGCATCTCCAGGTCGAGACCGGCGAGCGCGGGGCCGAGCGTGTCCTGGAGTGCGAAGTAGTCGGAGACGACGAGCCCGTCGAAGCCCCACTCCCCCTTCACGATCGAGAGCAGCTCGGCATGGGCCGTGCAGGGAACGCCGTTGAGCCTGTTGTAGGCGGCCATCAGCCCCCACGCCCCCGCCCGGACGGCCAGTTCGAAGGGGCGCAGATACACCTCGCGCAGTGCCACCTCGCCGATGTCGGCGCTCATCGTCTGGCGCGCGGTCTCGGTGTCGTTGCACACCAGGTGCTTGGGTACGGCCGCCACGCCCTGCCCCTGGAGCCCCTCGACGAAGGCCGCGCCGAGCACACCGGCGAGCTGCGGGTCCTCGGACAGCATCTCGAAGGTCCGCCCGGACAGGCCGGTCCTGGCGAGGTTCAGGTTCGGGGCGTACACGGCGTCGTAGCCTCGCCTGCGGGCCTCGGACGCCTGCGCCGCCGCGACGGTGCGCACCCTCTTCTCGTCCCAAGTGGCCCCGAGCGCGATGCCGCTGGGCAGCAGCAGCGAGGTGTCACGCTCATCGAAGGCCGGGCTGACGAGTCCGAGCGGGCCGTCGACCAGGCGCAACGACCCTAGCCCCAGGGCGGGTTCGGCCACCGTGCTCCAGCCGGTCTCCCCCGCGGTGAGCGCGGCAGGCGGCGCCGGTGGCTGCGTGTGTCGATCCATGACCACCTCAAGACATCCCAGAATCAGAAGATTGATTTCGCTTCAAGCTACCTTGACGGGCGACCCTCTCGCATCTACTTTCAGAATCACAATTCTGATTCTCCATCGGCTTCCGCACCGGATTCCTAACGGGAGGTCCCTCCGTGCGCTTCTCCGCCTTCCTCGTCGGCCGCTCCATGAGCCCGTCCGACGACGCGTACGTCATCGAAACCCTCACCGAACACGCCCTGGAGGCCGACCGGCTCGGCTTCGACGCGGTGTTCCTGCCCGACCACCACTTCACGGGCTACGCGCCGATGTCCTGCGACCCCTTCCTCTTCGCCGCCCACCTGGCCGCGCGGACGAAGAACGTGCACTACGGCTTCTCCGTGACGACGCTGCCGCTGCACCACCCGGTCCGCTTCGCCGAGCGCGTCAACCTGCTCGACCACCTCACCAAGGGAAAGCTCCTGGTAGGCATCGGCTCCGGCACGACCCCCGAGGAGACCATCGGCTTCGGCGTCGACTTCCAGGACTCCAAGGGCCTGATGGACGCCCAGGTCGAGCTGGTCCAGCGGCTGTGGGCCAAGAAGATCGACGACGATCCGATCGAGTTCGAGCACGGCCCGTACAAAGGTGCCGTCGTCCAGCGCATCGTCCCGGCGCCGTACAGCGAGCGGCGCCGCCTGATGAGCGTCGCGATGCGCGAGGCCAGCACGGCGCGGGCCGCGAAGTACGGCTGGCCTGCGTTCATCCCCGCGTTCGTCCCGCCGATCCCCGCGAGCGGCGAACCCTCGACGGCGTTCCAGAAGTACCTCGACGCCTACCGCTCGGCGATGGCCGCCTCCGGCCACCCCCAGCAGGTGATCGACGACTGCATGTCGTGGACCACCCACTCCTACCAGTGCGTCCACGTCGCCGAGACCGACGAGCAGGCGCGCGCGGAACTGGAGGTCATCCTCGCCGCGTACCAGGAGGCCATCGACCGCGAGTACGCGTACAACAAGCGCGCCGAGGACATCAGCGGCGTCGACCTCACCTCCGCGCAGGCACCGAACGCGCTGAGCGAGGAGTGGATCCGCACCTGGTGCCTGTACGGCAGCCCGGACACGGTCGCCGAACAGCTGGGCCACTACGAGGAGTTGGGCGTCGGGAACGTCCTGATGGGCTTCACCAACGGCCCGCTCACGCCCGAGCGCTACGCCCTGACGAGGAAGTCGATGAACCTGTTCGCGAGCGAGGTCATGCCCCGCTTCCGTACGAGGACCCCTGCGGGGAGCGAGCGATGAGCCATCTGATCGTCGGCATCGGCGGCACCACCCGCCCCGGCTCCAGCAGCGAACTCGCCGTGCGCGCCGCACTGGCCGCGGCCGAGCGGCGCGGCGCCCGCACCGTGCACTTCGGCGGCGACTTCCTCGCCTCCCTCCCCCATTACGCGCCCGAGCGTCCCGAGCGCACAGACGAGCAGCGCCAGCTGGTCGACGCGGTGCGCCGGGCGGACGGCCTGGTCATCGGCTCCCCCGGGTATCACGGCGGCATTTCGGGCCTGGTCAAGAACGCCCTCGACCTGCTGGAGGACCTGCGTGACGACGAGCGTGTCTACTTCGACGGGCGCGCGGTCGGCCTGGTGGTGACGGCCGCCGGCTGGCAGGCGTGCGGCACCACCCTCGGCGCGCTGCGCAGCGTCGTGCACGCCATGCGCGGCTGGCCCACCCCGCTCGGCGTCACGCTCAACTCCGGGCAGGGACGGCTCTTCACACCGGACGGCACGTGCGCGGACCCGGCCGCCGCGGCGCAGCTGTCCCTGCTCGGGGACCAGGTCCACGGGTTCGCCGAGCGCACCGCGGCGCCGGAGCGGACGGTGTACGCGGCCTGAGCGGTGTACGGCGCGTCGACCTCCGGGGCCGCTCGGCCCTGGAGGGACGCCGGACTGCATAGACTTGGCGGATGCCCACACCGTCACAGCCGACATCGAAGACCAGCGGCATCCGCGCTCCCAAGCAGGAGCGGAGCCAGCGCTCCTTCGACCTGGTCCTCGACACGACCCTCGGCCTGCTCGCCGAGAAGGGCTACTCGGGCTTCGCCCTCACCGAGGTCAGCCGTCGCTCCGGTGTGTCGGTGGGCTCGATCTACACCCGGGTCGACGGCAAGGACGACCTGTTGCGCGCCGCACAGTCCCGCTTCCAGGAGCGGCTGCTCGCGGATCACCGCAGGATGACCGACCCCGAGCGCTGGGCGGGAGCCGGCCTCGCCGAACTCGTGCCGCAACTGATCGCGGACTTCGCCGGGGTACTCGAACAGCAGGGCAAGACGCTGGGCGCCTTCCTCCAGCTGGGGGCCGTCGACCCGGCCGTCGCCAAGGTGGGCAAGGCCGGTTACATGGACGCCCGCGACCGCTTCGTCGACCTCGTCCTCTCGCTGCGCGACGAGATCGAGCATCCGGACCCGGCCCGCGCGGTGAGCTCCTGTTTCACCACGGTCTACGCGGCGCTCGCCCGCGCCCTGGCACTGGACGTGGCCCCCGAGGCCGCGGAGGGCAGTGACCTGCCGACGCTGATCGAGGACCTGGGCGCCATGACGCTCGCGTTCCTGCGCTGCAAGGACGACCACGGGGCCTGACCCCTCCCCCACCCTTTGCCCGCAGCGCCCGGCTCCAGCCGCCCCCTGGGGGCTCTCGCATGCCGGAGATCGAATGAAGCCGCCGGGATCGGGCAGCCGACCAGACGGCCCTCCGGCTCGGGGCGGCCGTCAAGGCGGCGGACGGGAATCGCGGGTCCCCTTCTTGATCCGGAACTCTTCGGTAACGTGTTGTTCTACATGGCGCACGGGGGAGCGCAGTGCGCAACAGAATCCGGTCGAGTACCCGTTCACGTCAAGGGCTGCTCGAAGATGCGACCCGACAACAGGTCGCGAGGTGGTGAGAGTCGAGCTATGACCCGCAAGCAATCGCAGGTGGGAACGGGCACATCGAGCACGTCGGACACGGCGGGCGCCCCCAGCACGGACAAGCCGGCCAAGGGCCCGGCGAGCTCGGTCCAGTCGGTGGACCGGGCGGTGAGCGTCCTGGAGATCCTGGCCCGGCACGGTGAGGCCGGCGTCACTGAGATCGCCGACGATCTCGGTGTGCACAAGTCCACGGCGTTCCGGCTGCTCGGCGTCCTGGAGAACCGGGGCCTCGTCGGCCAGGCCAAGGACCGCGGCAAGTACTTCCTGGCGGCGGGGATGCTGCGCCTGGCCGGGGCGGCGGCGGTGCGCCTGGACATCTCCCAGGAGGGCGCGCCGGTCTGCCGCGACCTCGCCGACGAGCTGGGCGAGACCGTGAACATCGCCGTGCTCGACGAGGACATGGCGGTCAACGTGATGCAGGCGCGCGGCGCCGCCGCCGTCACCGCGCAGAACTGGCTGGGCAGGCGCACGCCGCTGCACGCCACGTCCAGCGGAAAGGTGCTGTTCGCCCACCTGTCGCCAGTGGTCCGCGAGGGGCTGCTCGCCCGCACACTGCCCCGTTTCACCGAGCACACGACCGTCCGCACGGCGACGCTGCGGACCGAGCTCGAGAAGGTGGCGAAGCAGGGATTCGCCATCGCCGTCGAGGAGTTGGAGCTCGGGCTCGCCGCGGTGTCGGCGCCCGTGCGCGCGCACGACGGGAAGGTCATCGGGGCGATCAGCGTGTCCGGGCCGGTCTTCCGGATGACCGAGGAACATCTGCCGGAGCTCGCCAAGTCCACCGTGGCGGCGGCCGTCGACCTCTCCCAGCGCATGGGGCACGGCTTCTGAGGAGACCCGCCCGGACCGGGCGCAGCACTGAACGCGGAGCAGGGGCACACCTGCTCCGCGTTCTTGTGTGTCGGCGAGGTTTCGAGCGTTCCGGCCAATTTGCAGTCGCTTAACTCCCGCCCCTTGACGGGGTCTTGGTGTCCTTCCCAGTATGACTCCGGTCGTCTCTCATAACGCAATGCATCCTGCGATACGCAACAAGCGGTCGTGCGGCGTTCATTGCCGGTCAGCGCAGAGGAGTTGGGTCGTGCCACAAGAGGTCCGCGCCGTCGTCGCCCTGAAGAAGGGTGCCCCCGTCGAGGTGCAGACGATCGTCGTGCCCGATCCCGGGCCCGGCGAAGTCCTGGTCAGGGTGCAGGCATGCGGGGTCTGCCACACGGATCTGCACTACCGGGAGGGCGCCGTCGGCGACGAGTTCCCGTTCCTCCTCGGCCATGAGGCCGCGGGCACGGTGGAGGCCGTCGGGGACGGTGTCACCGACCTCGTGCCCGGCGACTACGTGGTGCTCGCCTGGCGCGCGCCCTGCGGCGCGTGCCGTTCCTGCCGCCGCGGCCGCCCCTGGTACTGCTTCGACTCGCGCAACGCCGCGCAGCCCATGACCCTGCTCGACGGCACCCCGCTGAGCCCCGCCCTCGGCATCGGGGCGTTCGCGGAGAAGACCCTGGTCGCGGCCGGGCAGGCGGTGAAGGTCGACCCGACCGCCCGCCCCGAGGCGGCGGGCCTGATCGGCTGCGGTGTGATGGCCGGGTACGGCGCGGTCGTGAACACCGGCAACGTCCAGCGCGGTGACACCGTCGCCGTCATCGGCTGCGGCGGCGTCGGGAACGCGGCCATCGCGGGCGCCTGCCTCAACGGCGCACGGAAGGTCATCGCCGTGGACATCGACGACAAGAAGCTCACGCAGGCCGAGCGGTTCGGCGCCACACACACCGTCAACTCCCGTGGCATGGACCCGATCGAGGCGGTGCGGGCGCTGACGGACGGCTTCGGCGTGGACATCGCCGTCGACGCGGTGGGCCGCCCGGAGACGTACAAGCAGGCGTTCTACATGCGCGACCACGCGGGCGTGCTGGTCCAGGTCGGGGTGCCCGACCCCGAGATGAGCGTCGACATCCCGCTCATCGACCTGTTCTCGCGCGGCGGCGCCCTCAAGTCGTCCTGGTACGGGGACTGTCTGCCCAGCCGCGACTTCCCGGTCCTGATCGACCAGCACCTGTACGGGCTCCTGGACCTGAACGGCTTCGTCACCGAGACGATCCCCCTGGACGCGGTCGAGGAGGCCTTCGCCAAGATGCGCTCCGGTGATGTGCTGCGTTCGGTGGTGGTGCTGTGACCCCCGCCGCCGCGCCGTCCGCCCGGGTCCAACGCGTCGTCACCTCGGGCACGTTCAGCCTCGACGGTGACACCTTCGACGTCGACAACAATGTGTGGCTGATCGGCGACGACGAGGAAGTGCTCGTCGTCGATCCCGCCCACGACGCGCCCGCCATCGCCGCGGCGGTCGCGGGACGCCGGGTCACCGCGATCGTGTGCACGCACGGCCACGACGATCACATCGGCGCCGCCGCGGAGCTGTCCGCCGCCGTGGGTTCGCCGCCGGTCCTGCTGCACCCGGCCGATGCCGAGCTGTGGCAGACGGTGTACCCGCGACGCAAGCCGGACGGCGACCTCGCCGACGGCCGCCGCCTCACGGTCGCCGGGATCGAGCTGCGGGTCCTGCACACCCCCGGTCACACCTGGGGCAGTTGCAGCCTCCACGCCCCGTCCCTCGCCGCGGTGTTCACCGGCGACACCCTCTTCCACGGCGGCCCGGGCGCGACGGGCCGCTCGTACTCCGACGCCCCGACGATCGCGGCGTCGATCCGCGACAGGCTGCTCACCCTGCCGGGCCACACGGTGGTCCACACCGGCCACGGCCCGGACACCACCGTCGACGCCGAGCGCGCCAACGTCCCCGCGCCCTGAGCCGCGCCACACCTCCAGGCACACCCATCTCCCCGCCACGTCCCAGGAGGGGCATGTCCGCCGTACCCGAAAACGTCCCGAAGGCCTCCCGCGACGAAGCACCCGGAACCATCCGCACCGCCACCTTCCACCACAGCCCGAGCGAGCAATTGGGGGCCGAGAGTGTCTGATCTCTTCATCGGAGGCACCTGGACGACGCCGCGGGACGAACGCACCCGCGAGATCCGCTGCCCCGCCGACGGCTCGCTGGTCGCGGTCGTCGACGAGGCCGGCGGCAAGGACACCACCGAGGCCATCGCCGCCGCCCGGCAGGCCTTCGATACGGGGCCGTGGCCGCACACCACCGGCGCCGAACGCGGCGATCTGCTGCTGCGCGTCGCCGACCTGCTCGCCCGCGACAAGGACGAGCTGGCCCGCGCCGAGTCCCTCGACACCGGCAAACGCCTCGTGGAGAGCGGCTACGACATCGACGACGTCATCGCGTGCTTCCGCTACTACGGGCGGCTCGCGGCCGTCGACGTGGGCCGGGTGGTGGAGAACGGGGTGCCCGGCTCGGAGAGCCGGGTCGTGCACGAGCCCGTCGGCGTCTGCGCCCTGATCACCCCGTGGAACTACCCGCTGTTGCAGACGAGTTGGAAGGTGGCGCCCGCCCTGGCCGCCGGAAACACCTTCGTCCTCAAGCCCAGCGAGCTGACCCCGCACACCGCGCTGCACCTGGTCCGGCTGCTCGCCGAGGCGGGCGTCCCGGACGGTGTCGCCAACCTCGTCCTGGGCGCGGGTCCGGAGGCCGGTGCCCCGCTCGCCGACCACCCGGACGTGGACCTGGTGTCGTTCACCGGCGGCCTGGCGACCGGCCGTCGGCTGATGGCGGCAGCCGCGGGCACGGTGAAGAAGGTGGCGCTCGAACTCGGCGGCAAGAACCCCAACGTCGTGTTCGCCGACGCGGACTTCGAGGCCGCCGTCGACATGGCGCTCACGGCCGTGTTCGTGCACTCGGGTCAGGTGTGCTCGGCCGGCACCCGCCTCCTCGTGGAGGACTCGCTGCACGACCGGTTCGTCGACGAGGTGGTGCGCAGGGCCCGGGAGATCCGGCTCGGCGGCCCGTTCGACGAGCGGGCGCAGACCGGCCCGCTGATCTCGGCGGCACACCGCGAGAAGGTCGAGGCGTACGTCGCCCGCGGCATCGAGGAGGGCGCGGTGCTGCGCTGCGGCGGCGCACGGCCGGAGGGACCCGCATACGACGACGGCTTCTACTATCTGCCGACCGTGCTCGACGAGTGTGCGAGCGGGATGTCGGTCGTCCAGGACGAGTCCTTCGGCCCGGTCCTCACCGTCGAGCGGTTCCGCGACGAGGAGCAGGCCGTGCGCCTCGCCAACGACTCGATCTACGGTCTCGCGGGCGCCGTCTGGACGAGCGACGCGGCGAAGGCGGAGCGGGTCGCGGCCGGTCTGCGGCTCGGCACGGTGTGGATCAACGACTTCCATCCGTACGTCCCGCAGGCCGAGTGGGGCGGCTACAAGCAGTCCGGCTTCGGGCGCGAGCTGGGGCCCGCGGGGCTCGCCGAGTACCGCGAGACCAAGCACATCTGGCGCACCGCGGCGCCCACCGCCCAGGGCTGGTTCGCATGACGCGGGGGCCGCAGGAGGCAGGCGACGACGCCGGGCTCGCCGAGTTCGGCTACCGGCCCGAACTCAAGCGCACCCTCGGCACCTTCCACACCTTCGCCGCGGGCATCAGCTACATCTCCATCCTGACCGGCACCTTCCAGCTGTTCTACTTCGGCTTCGCGCACGGCGGCCCGGCCTACTGGTGGTCCTGGCCGCTGGTGTTCGCCGGTCAGTTCACGGTGGCGCTGTGCTTCGCCGAACTGGCCGCGCGCTACCCGGTGGCGGGCTCGATCTACAACTGGGCGAAGAAGGTGGGCAACGGGCACGTCGGCTGGCTCGCCGGCTGGATGATGCTCGTCGCCTCGGTGGTGTCGATCGCGGCGGTGTCCCTCGCCTACCAGCTGACGCTGCCGCAGATCTCGTCGGTGTTCCAGTTCGTGGGCGACGGCACGGGGACGTACGACGTCGCGACGAACGCGGTCGTGCTCGCCGCGGTACTGATCCTGTTCACCACGCTCGTGAACGCCTTTGGTGTGAAGCTGATGGCGACCATCAACACGGCTGGTGTGTTCCTGGAGCTGGTCGCGACCGTCGTCCTGATCGTGCTGTTCGCGGTGCACGTCGTGCGCGGTCCGCAGGTGGTGACACACACCGCGCACGCCGGGGGCGGCGTTTCGTTCGGCTACCTGGGCACGTTCCTGGTGGCCTCGCTGGCGTCCGCGTACGTCATGTACGGATTCGACACCGCGGCGTCGCTGGGCGAGGAGTCCCTCGATCCGTCGCGCAACGCGCCGCGTGCCATCATCCGGGCCATCCTCGCGTCGTTCGTGCTGGGCGGCCTGATCCTGCTGCTCGCGCTGATGAGTGTCTCGTCCCTGCGGGGCGGCGAGCTGTCGACGGACGGGCTTCAGTACGTCGTCCTGGACGTGCTCGGCCCGACGGCCGGCAAGGCCATGCTGTGGTGTGTGCTCATCGCGGTGACGGTGTGCGCGCTCGCGGTGCACACCGCGGCGATCCGGCTCGCGTTCGCCATGTCCCGTGACAACAACCTGCCGGCCGCGTCGCTGCTCGCCCGGGTGAGCCCGCGCTTCAAGACACCCGTGGCACCGGCCGTCATCATCGGGGTGCTAGCCCTTGCGATCCTGTTGGTGAACATCCGGCAGCCGCAGATCTTCACCGTGGTCACCAGCATCGGCATCGTCATGATCTACCTCGCGTATCTGCTGGTCACCGTGCCCATGCTGGTGGCCCGGCTGCGCGGCAGGTGGCAGCCGGCCGACGAGGGCAAGTTCTCGCTGGGCCGCTGGGGACTGCCCGTGAACATCATCGCCGTGCTGTGGGGCGCCGCGATGACCCTCAACCTCATCTGGCCGCGCGCCGCCGTCTACAACGCCGCCGCCCCGCACCACTGGTACCTGCGCTGGGGCGCCGTGCTGTTCATCGGTGTCATCGCGGGCGGCGGCTTCGCCTACTACTGGTTCGTCCAGCGCCACCGCACCGGCGTCCTGTCCGATCACGCCGCCGAACAGCCCGAACAGTCCGAACCGTCCGCAACACCCCTGGAGGTCAACCGCACATGAGCACTGACGTCTTCGATTACGTGGTGGTCGGCGGCGGCACCGCCGGCAATGTGGTCGCGGCCCGCCTGTCCGAGGACCCCTCGGTGTCGGTCTGCGTACTGGAGGCCGGGCCGAGCGACGTCGGCGACCCGAACGTACTCCAACTCGACCGCTGGATGGGCCTGTTGGAGTCCGGCTACGACTGGGACTACCCGGTCGAGCCGCAGTCCAGCGGCAACAGCTTCATGCGGCACGCCCGCGCCAAGGTGCTCGGCGGCTGCTCCTCGCACAACTCGTGCATCGCGTTCTGGGCCCCGGCAGAGGACCTGGACGACTGGGCTGCGAGCGGCTGTACGGGCTGGAGCGCGGAGGAACTCTTCCCGCTGTACCGCCAGTTGGAGAACAACGACGCGCCCGGCGACCACCACGGCCGCAGCGGTCCGGTGAAGCTGCGCACCGTCAAGGGCGACGACCCGTGCGGCACGGCACTCCTGGAAGCGTGCGCGCAGGCCGGCATCCCGACGACACCGTTCAACACCGGCACCACCGTGATCCGCGGCGCGAACTGGTTCCAGATCAACTCCGACGAGAACAACATCCGCCAGTCGTCCTCGGTCGCCTACCTCCACCCGATCCTCGGCAAGCGCCCGAACCTGACCGTGCGCACCGACGTACGCGCCAAGAAGCTGCTGTTCGACCAGCAGGCTTGCGTCGGCGCCGAGTACCTCGACCCGGACATGATCCACACCCGGGCGGTCCGGGCCCGCCGCGAGGTCATCGTGTCCTGCGGTTCGATCGACACCCCGAAGCTCCTGATGCTCTCGGGCATCGGACCTGCCGCGCACCTTCGCGAGTTCGGGATCGACGTACTGGTGGACGCGCCGGGCGTCGGCGAGAACCTCCAGGACCACCCGGAGGGCGTGATCATGTGGGAGGCGAAACAGCCGATGCCCACCACGTCGAACCAGTGGTGGGAGGCGGGCATCTTCTACGACACCGAGCCCGGCCTCGACCGTCCTGACCTGATGTTCCACTACGGCTCGGTGCCCTTCGACATGAACACCGCCCGGCACGGCTATCCGACCACCGAGAACGCCTTCTGCCTCACCCCCAACGTGACCCGCGCCAAGTCCCGCGGCACGGTCCGCCTGCGCACCCGCGACTTCCGCGACAAGCCGCGCGTCGACCCGCGCTACTTCACCCACGAGCACGACGCGCGCGTGATGACGTACGGCCTCAAGCTGGCACGCGAGATCGCCGCGCAGCCCGCGCTGACCGGCTGGAAGGGCGCGGAACTGGCACCGGGCCCGGACGTCCGCACGGACGACGAACTCCTCGCCTACATCCACCAGACGCACAACACCGTCTACCACCCGGCGTGCACGGTGAAGATGGGCGCGGACAGCGACCCCCTCGCCCCGCTCGACGCCCAGCTGCGCGTCAAGGGCGTCGAGGGCCTGAGGGTCGCCGACGGCTCGGCCATGCCGGACCTCGTCACCGTCAACCCGTGCATCACGACGATGATGATCGGCGAGAAGTGCGCGGAGCTGCTGCGCACTTCGGCGCGCTGAGGCTCCGCCCGGACCGACGGCCGCCCCGGCTCCACGCAATGGAGCCGGGGCGGTCGCGTCGGTCCTCGGTGCGCGTCACGATGACGCCGGCCGGGCCCCGACGAGTTCGGGCTGCTCGTGCTCGCAGGCCTCGTCGATTCCGTAGGTGTCCCACGCGGGGAACGGGTCGACGGTCGGCGCGAGCTCGCCGTCCGTCATGAGGCACACGGTGAGCGCATCGTGCAGGGCGGGCGCGTCGAGGTCGGTGCCGATGAAGACGAGTTCCTGGGCCTCGGGGCTGTCCGCGTCGTGGGCCGCGGAGGGTTCGAAGCGGGCGACGGAGCCCGCTTGTGACCACAGGCCCGTGACCCTGGGGCGGCCGGCCAGGACGAAGAAGCCCTTCGAGCGCAGGATCCGACCGTAGGCGCCGCTGTCCATGCCCTCCGTGACGAAGCGCCACAACCGGGCGGGGTGGAAGGGGAGTTGGGTGCGGAAGACCGTGGAGGAGATGCCGTACTCCTCGGTCTCGGGGACGTGGTCGCCGTTGAGTTCGCGGACCCAGCCGGGGGCCTGTTGGGCGCGGTCGAGGTCGAAGAGCTCGGTGCCCAGGACGGCGCTCGCGGGGACGCGGCCGTGCACCGCCGGGACGATGCGGGCCACGGGGTTGAGCCGGGTCAGCACCGCCCGGAGCCGGTCGGCAGCCGGCCCGTCGACGAGGTCGAGCTTGTTGACGACGATGACGTCGGCGAACTCGATCTGGTCCATGAGGAGATCGCTGACGGTGCGCTCGTCGTCCTCGTACTGGTCGAGGCCGCGTTCGACCAGTTCGTCGCCGCTGTCCAGCTCGGTGAGGAAGTTCGCCGCGTCGACGACGGTGACCATGGTGTCCAGGCGGGCGATGTCCCCGAGCGTGGCACCGTCGTCGCGGGCGAACGCGAAGGTGGCGGCCACCGGCATCGGCTCGGAGATGCCGGACGACTCGATGAGGAGATGGTCGAAGCGGCCCTCCCGGGCCAGCCGGTCGACCTCCTCAAGAAGGTCGTCGCGCAGGGTGCAGCAGATGCAGCCGTTGGTCATCTCGACGAGGCGTTCCTCGGTGCGGGACAGGGCTGCCTCGCCGCCCCGCACCAGGGCGGCGTCGATGTTGACCTCGCTCATGTCGTTGACGATGACGGCGACCCGCAGCCCTTCGCGGTTGCCGAGCACATGGTTGAGCAGGGTGGTCTTGCCGGCTCCGAGGAAGCCGGACAGGACGGTGACGGGGAGTCGTTCGGCGGCCATGTCGTGTCAGCCCTCGGGGCGCAGCAGACCGCGCTCGTACGCCTTCACCAGCCGCTGCGGGACCAGGTAGGAGACGCCGTCGACGGTGACCGGGGCGAGCTGGGGCGTGGTCGCCTTCCACTGGGCGCGGCGGTGGCGGGTGTTGCTGCGGGACATCTTCCGCTTGGGAACGGCCATCGGGTTCTCCATGGAGTCGCTGGTGGGAGTGGGGCGGGGACGACGAGACCGGACGCTACATGGAAACGACTTCCATTACCAACACGGCCGCCCCTCCGGCTCACCCCGGAACCCATCGGGGACGGGGTGAATTGCGCTAAGAGAGCATCAAGCCGCTGGTGGCACGCCATACTTGAGGGCGCGGGGGCGGAAGGGCTCCTGGTTGACTCGAAGCAGGGAGGCGGCGTCCGGTGAGCAGCGTCACGACGGGACTGCAGAAGATCGAGGTCAGGCTGCGGTGGGATCCGAGTCCCGTCGGTGAGTCACCGCGCCATCTCGACATCGTCGCCGCGACCTACTCCGCCGACGACCCGTACGGGGACCCCGCGTACGTCGTCCACTACGACAGCCGCTCCCCCGACGGCACCATCAACATGACCCGGCACAGCGACACCGGGATGGGGTTCGGCTTCGTCGAGGTCATGGCGCTCGAACTCGACCGCCTGGCAGCCACGTACAGCCGGGTGGTGGTCGGAGTGGTGATCCATCAGGACGCCGACCCGCGCACGTTCTCCGACATCGAGAACGCCGGGGTCCTGGTCGTGGAGAAGTACACGGACCTCCTGGAGACGGACTTCACGCCGGTGGCCGGTTCCACCGCCGCGACCATCGTGGAGTTCCGGCGCAACGACTCGGAGGCGTGGAAGCTCCACGAACTGATCCAGGGCTTCGATTGCGACGCGACGGACTTCCCGGCCGAAATGGGCAGCGCTCGCCCCTAATACCCCGTTCCGGGCGCGTTCGTGGCCCGGGGTCACCGGACTTGGCCATGGGTTTACTGTCCGGACATCCCTCCGCCCTTCCCAGTGGACCAGACCTCTTGAAACACTTTGGCGACTTCTGTTCGCTTCTCCCCCACGAGGCCTTCCACCCATGGCAGAACTGAATCGACGGCGCTTCCTTCAGATCGCCGGCGCGGCCGCCGGCACCGCTGGAACCGCCACCGGTATCGCCGCGCTGACCGACTCCATCGACCGCGCCGCCGCGATCCCCGCGGCCCGCAGGTCCGGCACCCTGGACGACGTCGAGCACGTCGTCGTCCTCATGCAGGAGAACCGGTCCTTCGACCACTACTTCGGCGCGCTGAAGGGCGTCCGCGGTTTCGGCGACCCCCGGCCCGTCACGCTGCCGAGCGGCAAGCCTGTCTGGCACCAGGCGGACGGCACGGGCAAGGAGACACTGCCGTACCACCCGGACGCCGAGAACCTCGGCATGCAGTTCATCGCGGGCCTCAACCACGACTGGGCCGGCGGCCACAAGGCCTTCAACGACGGCAAGTACGACGACTGGATCGCCGCCAAGTCCACGGGCACGATGGCGTATCTGACCCGGCAGGACATCCCCTTCCACTACGCGCTCGCCGACAAGTTCACCGTGTGCGACGCGTACCACTGCTCGATCATCGGGGCCACCGACCCGAACCGCTACTACATGCTCTCCGGCCACGTCGGCAACGACGGCAAGGACGGCGGCCCGGTGCTCGGCAACGAGGAGGAGGGCTACGACTGGACCACGTACGCCGAGCGCCTCGAGGAGGCCGGAGTCTCCTGGAAGGTGTACCAGGACATCGGCGACGGCCTGGACGCGGACGGCGGCTGGGGCTGGATCGACGACGCCTACCGCGGCAACTACGGCGACAACTCGCTGCTCTTCTTCAACCAGTACCGCAACGCCAAGCCCGGCGACCCGCTCTACGACAAGGCCCGCACCGGCACCAACGCCAAGGCGGGCGACGGCTACTTCGACATCCTCCGGGCCGACGTCAAGGCGGACAAGCTGCCGAAGGTGTCGTATGTCGCCGCCCCCGAGGCGTTCTCCGAGCACCCCAACTTCCCTACGAACTACGGGGCTTGGTACATCTCGCAGGTCCTGGACGCGCTGACCTCGAACCCCGAGGTCTGGTCCAAGACGGCCCTGTTCATCACGTACGACGAGAACGACGGCTACTTCGACCACGTGGTGCCGCCCTACCCGCCCCGCTCCGCCGACGACGGCCGCTCCACCGTGGACACCACGCTCGACGTGTTCGAGGGCAGCGCCAAGTACGGGGCGGGCGTCTACGGCCTCGGCCAGCGTGTCCCGATGCTCGTGGTGTCCCCCTGGTCCACCGGCGGCTATGTGTGCTCCGAGACCTTCGACCACACCTCGATCATCCGCTTCATGGAGCGCCGCTTCGGGGTGCGGGAGCCGCACATCTCTCCCTGGCGGCGCGCCATTTGCGGGGACCTCACCTCGGCGTTCGACTTCTCGCTGAAGGACACCGACCCGGCCGAACTACCCGACACGGACGCCTACGAGCCGCCGGACCGCGAGCGCCACGACAGCTATGTGCCCAAGCCGCCGGCCAAGGGCTCGCTGCCCGTGCAGGAGAAGGGCAGCCGCCCCTCCCGCCCGCTGCGCTACGCCCCCGCGGTGGACGGCTCCGTGGACCCGGCGAGCGGCCGCTACCAGCTCACCTTCACCGGCGGCCCCGACACCGGCGCCCAGTTCTACGTGACGGCCCCGGTGCGCACCGACGGGCCGTGGACCTACACCACCGAGGCCGGCAAGGAGGTCTCCGACAGCTGGAACACGGAGTACTCCGAGGGGACGTACGACCTCACGGTGCACGGGCCGAACGGTTTCCTGCGGGCCTTCCGCGGTCCCGGCGCCGCCAAGGCCCCCGAGGTCACCGCCCGGCACGCCGCCGACTCCGGCAACCTGGCGCTGACGATGACCAACCCGACGGACGCGGCCGTCCACCTCGGCGTCAGCAACGCCTACGGCGGGGGAAGCGAGACCTTCACCGTCAAGCCGGGGACCACGGTGCGGCACACCGTCGACCTGCGCGCGAGCAAGCGCTGGTACGACGTGTCAGTGGTGTCGGACGCCGACAAGGGCTTCCTGCGCCGCTTCGCCGGCCATGTGGAGAACGGCCAGGCGGGCGTGAGCGACCCGGCGATACGCACCTGAGACACCACGGTGGGGCGGGCGCCGCCCGGCTGCCCGCCCCACCGGTGACTCAGTCCTGGTCGACGTGCTGGTTCAGGACCTTGCCGTTGGCCGCGTCGATGTCGAACGACGTCTTGTTCCAGGTGGCGGGCGTGACCACGTCGACGGACCAGACCGTGGACCCGCTGTCGGAGTCGTCGAGGGCGACGGAGGTGACCTTGCCCTTCTTGCTCTCCGTGGCCGTGTCGGCGGCCTTCATGGCGGTGATCTTGGCCGCGGCGAGCTTGTCGGAGTTCTCCTTCTTGTCGTCCGCGTCCTGGTCCTTGTCCGTCGTGGAAGCGCTCACCTTGCCGGTGACGGCGTCGATCCGTACGTCGGTGGCCGTGCCGTCCGAGGCGGCCACCTCGGCGTCCCACTCCGGGTTGCCCTGCTTGTCGTCGCCGAGCTCGATCTCCAGGAGCTTGCTGCCGGAGACCTCTTTCTCGGCGGTGCGGGCCGCCTTGTCCCAGTCGATCTTCGTCGCGGAGAGCAGCTTCTTGCGCTCGCTCTGGTCCTCGTTCAGCCGTCCGGACGGGCTCGGGTCGCCGGACTGATCCTTCGGGGCGGCGCTCTCGCTCTCGTTGCCGCCCGCGGAGGTGTCGTCGTCACCGTCGTCCGACGAGCAGGCGCTGAGCAGGGCGAACGACGCGGCGACGGCGCACACGACGCCGACGGCACGCCGTCGGGTGCCTCGGTTGCTCCGCTTCACGGGTACAGCGTGCATGGCTGGGCCTTTCGAGCAGGAATGGACGCCCGCCGATCGTCGCAGCCTCCCCGGGGCGCGGCATCTCGACATCCGCGGCCGTTGGCCCGAACGGCCGTCAGCTCTTCTTCAGCTCCTCGGCGAACATCACGATGATGCCGCTGGGGCCGCGCACGTACGTGAGCTTGTAGATGTCCTCATAGGTGGCCACACCGCGCAACGGGTGACACCCGTGCCTGGCGGCCGTCTCCAGCGCCTCGTCGATGTCGTCGACCGAGAACGCGACGCGGTGCATGCCGATCTCGTTGGGGCGGGTCGGCTCCGTCTCGATCGCGTCGGGGTGGATGTACTCGAAGAGTTCGAGGCGGCCGTGTCCGTCGGGCGTCTGCAGCATCGCGATCTTGGCGTGGTTGCCGTCGAGGCCGACCGCGGTGTCGGTCCACTCCCCGCTGACCGTGTCCCGGCCGAGGACCGTGAGGCCGAGGTCGGTGAAGAAGGAGATCGTGGCTTCGAGGTCGCGGACGGCGATGGCGACGTTCTCAAGTTTGATGGCCATGCGCGGCATGCTACGAGCCGGCCGGCTCCACCGGGCACCCCTCGCCGGCCCGCGCCTCTCAGCCGGTGACCATGCCCGCGACCAGATTGATGGCCGTGGCCAGCAGGCTCGTGCCGAAGAGGTACGAGAGGAGACAGTGGCGCAGCACGACCGAGCGGATCACCGAGTTGGTGACGTTGGTGTCGGAGACCTGGTAGGTCATGCCGAGGTTGTAGCTGAAGTAGAAGAAGTCCCGGTACGCCGGTGGGTCGTCGGAGTTGAAGTCGATGCCGCCCGCGGTGTCCTGGTAGTACAGGTAGGCGTAGCGCGCGGCGTACATGAGATGCAGGGCCGCCCACGCCATGAACACCCCGCCCAGCGCGACGGCCGCCGCGGCGTTGCGGGCGCCCGAGCCGTGCAGGAGCAGCAGCACCACGATGGCTCCGAGGCCGCACAGCGCGGTGCCGACCACCGCGAACTCCTCGGTGACGGGGGCGAAGTCCTCACGCCGTGCCTCGCGGCGGGTGGCCGCGGCGTCCATCGGCCACAGGACCAGCCAGCCCGTGGCCACGAAGACCAGTTCCGTGGCTGCGATGCCGGTGAGGACGCCCAGGGGCACACCGACCGCGACGGCCACGGCCACCGCCGCGACGAGTCCGATCCCCACGGAGACGGCCAGGCGGGGAACCGCGGACGTCGGCAACCAGGCACTCATGGCTCGCACCCTAGACCGACCGGTGTCACCCCGCCCCCGCTCGTCGCCCCCGACACGGCCGGGCCGCCGACTTGACGCCCGCGACGCGCCGCGGCTACTTCTTGGGCCCTTGCCCGACCCGACAGACCCGACCCAACCCGCCCAACCGTCCCGGACCCACAAGGGGAGCACCGCCCATGGCCGATCACGTCGCGGACCCACCCGGCCGGGTGCCGGTCCCGCCCGACCCGCTGCTCGGTGAGCTGGTGACATGGGCGGAGCAGCAGTTGCCCGCGCTGATCGACGACGTGTGCGCGGCCACCCGCGAGCGCATCGACCTCTACCGCGACGAAAGCGTCGTCCCCGCGGCGGAGTTGCACGCCTCCGTGGCGGTCAACCTGCAGTTCATCCTGGACGGTCTGGCCGGGGCCGCGTCCGCGTCCGATCTGTCGGCGCCCTCCGAGACGGGCCGGCGCCGGGCGCGCCAGCGGGCGCCGCTGCCCGAGGTGTTGCGCTGCTACCGCATCGCGTGCGCCATGCTCTGGGACCTGTTCGTCGAGCACGCCCGGCATGTCGCCCGCCCGGACTTCCTCGACGCGCTGCTCTCCGCGTCGAGCACCCTGTGGCGGCTGTCCGACGAGCATGCGCTGGTGCTCACGGAGGCCTACCGCTCGGCGACGGCGGAGCTGCTGGTCGCCCAGCAGCGGCGGCGTTCGGCGCTGCTGGAGGCGCTGTTCACCGGCCAGTTGGTGCCCGAGTCCGGCTCGTGGGAGGTCGGCAGGCTGCTCGGTCTGCCGCTGGACTCGAAGCTGATGGTGGTGGCCGCGGAGACCGCGGGGCTCGCCGAGGAGAGCCTGGTCGGTGTGGAACGCATGCTGGGCAGGCTCGGCATCGTGTCGGCCTGGCATCTGACGCCCGCCCTCCAGGCCGGTGTCGTCGCGCTGCGCGACGAGCAGCGCGAGGACGTCCTGGGCGTACTGCGCGCGGCCGCCGCGTCCCGTACCGGTGTCAGCCCCTCGTACGAGTCGCTCGCCGACACACCACGCATGCTCCATCTCGCCCGCGCGGCGCTCGCCGACATCACCGTGGGCAGGTCCGAGGTCCGCGAGTTCAGCACCAGCCCGCTGGCCGCGCTGATCGCCCACGACCCCGACGAGGGACGGCGCCTGGCCAAGGAGGTGCTCGGCCCCGTGCTCGCGCTGCCCGCAGAGGACCGCGTCGCGCTGCTGCGGACACTGCGGGCCTACGTCGATCACGCCGGGTCGGCCGAGAGCGCGGGCCGGGCGCTGCACTGCCACCCCAACACCATCCGGTACCGGCTGAACCGCGTGCGCGAGCTGACCGGCCGCTCGCTCAGCGATCCGCGTGCGCTGGCCGAGCTGGTGACCGCGACGGACGCGGTGCGGCTGGACGCCGACGGCTGAAACGGCGGAGTCAGCCCAGGCGGCGCAGGAGCCGGTGGGCGCGCTGTTCGGCGGCGGCGAGCTCGGTGGGGTCGAGTTCCGCGGGCCACAGTTCACCGGCCGCCGCGTCGTCGGCCTCGCGCAGTTCGACGACGGCCTCGGCGAGGCGCGAGCGCAGCTCCGGCAGCGTGGCGGCGCCCGGGTTCGCCAGGGCCCGCTCGGCGAGTTCGGCCGCGGCGCCGCACGCCGTGAGGGCCCGCCGCACCCGCTCCGCCGCGCGCCCGTGGATGACGACGAGGGCGCACAGCAGCGCCACCACGATGCCGACCACGCTGCCCAACGCGCGGTCCTGGACGAGGTCTTCGGCCGGTACGGACGTCGCGAGGTCGCTCATCAGCAGGGCCAGCGGGGTCAGGAACACCACCCCGATGCCGTAGTTGTGGGCCACCCCGTACTCCAGCAGGAACTCCAGGAGCACGATCACGAGGACGAGCGTCAGGGGCCCGGGGTGCAGCGCCAGCACGATCAGGGCGAGGGCCAGTCCGGCCGCGGTGCCCAGGGTGCGCTGGACGGCGCGCTGCGCGGCGGTGCGCACGTTGATGGAGTGCAGGACGGCGGCCGCGGAGATCGCCGCCCAGTAGCCGTGGCCGAGGCCGAGCAGCAGAGCGGCGCCGCCCGCGAGGCCGGTGCCCAGCGTCATGCGCAGGGCGGGCACGAGAAGGACTGCTCGACGGGAGACACGGCCCGCGGGGTCGGCGCGGCGGCCGACGGTCAGGAGGGAGGCACGCCGTTCCAGCGTCGCGGCCGACCCGGTGGGGGCGGGCGGTGGGGCGGTCCCGCGCGCGACGGCCCCTGACGCGATCTCGGTCCCGGCCCCGCCTTCCGCCAGCGCCACCAGCCCCGGCAGCAGCTCCGGCTCCCCGCGGCGGCGGCCCAGGAGGAGGGCCGCCTGCCCCCGCAGGTGTCCCGACAGCCCGGGCGGCAGGTCCGGTGGGCGGCTCGCGGAGCGGATCAGTACGGTCCAGGAGACGGCGGCCAGGCGTACGCAGGGCCCACCCGCTCGCCCGCGTTCGGCGGCGGTCACCGGCCGCAGGCCGAGGGCCCGGTGCGCCTCGAGGACGGCCGCGGTCGCCTGGTGGCGCGCGAGCCGGTCCGCCCCGCCTGCGCCGGTGGCGTCGAGGAGCCCGGCGAGCTCGCGCAGGGCGACGGCGACCGTGAGCCGCTGCGGCCGCTGCGGGTGCACCAGGCGACCGGCCATCGCCAGCACCCAGGCCACCGCCGCACCGAGCGCCGCGAGCGCGGTGCGCGCCCACACGTCGGACGGCGCCGGGGCCCCGTAGGCGGACACCGCGAACGAGAACAGCAGCAGGACCGCGCCGAGCCCCCGCAAGCGCGTCGCGTCGCAGCCGACCTTCGCCGCCCCGGCCACCACCGCCATCGCGGCGACCACCCCGGCGGCGCCCGCTCCCCCGTCCTGCGGGCGGGCCCAGACGCCGAGTGCCGAACCGGCACCCACACAGGCCGTCATCGCGAACCCGACCAGCGCGAGCACCCTGGCCCTGCGGGCATAGGGGAAATTCCGGCCGAACGTGGTGGTGAACGTGCCCAGCATCGCGTAGACGGATACATCGGCATGTCCGGCGAGCGCCATCGGAACGGCGACCAGGGCCATGGCGAGGGCGGCGCGCAGTCCGAAGGAAAGGGTTCCGTCGACGCTGTGCAGCGCGAGGGCGCCGCGCGGGGAGAGCGCCCGCCGTACCCGTTCGGCCACCCGCGGCAGGTGTCTCACTCAATTGTCCAAACGGCCCGGGAATCTTTTTCTCACCGTCCGGCAGAACACCGAACAAGTCAAACAAAGAACCGATTCGAATATGCCCATAGGCGCCTGAATCCATAACCGCTTGTGCGGTCGGACAAAGCATTTTGTGGCGGCTTCCAGAATCATCGGCGGGCGCCCGACCAGCGCACCCGTTCTGCAAAGATCAGCTTGCGGGGGTCCGAGGGCGGGGGTTGGCTTGGACAAACCCATTGCGCACCTGGAGTCACCATGTCGATGTCGCCGTTCGGGTTCGGTCCCTCGGACCCTTTCAGTGAAATGTTCAACCGGTTCTTCGGTACGTCCCCCGCGAGTTCGCCGCCCGCGGTGCAGCGGGTGCCCATCGGCCGGCTGCTCACCGAGTCGTCGCAGGAACTGCTGAACCTGGCCGCGCAGAAGGCGCACGAGGACGGCACCTCCGATCTGGACACCGAACATCTGCTGTGGGCGACGACCAAGGTGCAGCCGTCGCGACGGGTGCTCGAGCAGGCCGGTGTCGATCCCGACCGGCTCGCGGAGGAGATCGCCAAGGTCCTGCCGCAGGAGGCCGGGCAGCCGTCCGCGGAGCCGGGTCTCACCCCGGCGGCCAAGCGTTCGCTGGCGGCCGCGCACGCCCAGTCGCAGGCGGCGGGCGTCTCCTACATCGGGCCCGAACACATCCTCGGCGCCCTCCTCTCCGACCCGGCGACGGGCGCCGCCCGCCTGCTCAGCGCGGCGGGCCTCGACCTGAACCGGGTCACGGACGCCACGGATCAGGCGACCCGGGCCGACAGCGCCGGCGGCGGTGGCGGCGGCAGCGGGACGGCAGGCGCGTCCACGACGCTCGACGAGTTCGGCCGCGACCTCACCGAGGAGGCCAAGGCCGGCAAGCTCGACCCGGTCGTCGGGCGGGCCGAGGAGATCGAGCAGACCGTGGAGATCCTCTCCCGGCGCTCCAAGAACAACCCGGTGCTGATCGGTGAGCCCGGCGTCGGCAAGACCGCCATCGTCGAGGGCCTCGCGCAGCGCATCGTCGCGGGCGAGGTGCCCGGCACGCTCAAGGACAAGCGGGTCGTCGCCCTCGACCTGTCGGGGATGGTGGCGGGTGCGCAGTACCGCGGCCAGTTCGAGGAGCGCCTCAAGAAGGTCATCGAGGACGTCCAGAACGCGGGCGGTGACATCATCCTGTTCATCGACGAGCTGCACACCGTCGTCGGTGCGGGCGCCACCGGCGAGGGCTCGATGGACGCGGGCAACATGCTCAAACCGGCCCTGGCGCGCGGCGAGTTGCACGTCGTGGGCGCCACCACGATCGACGAGTACCGCAAGCACATCGAGAAGGACGCCGCCCTTGAGCGCCGCTTCCAGCCCGTACTGATTCCGGAGCCGACGGTCGAGGAGACCGTGCAGATCCTGGAGGGGCTGCGCGACGCCTACGAGGCGCACCACCAAGTCCGCTTCGCCGACGGCGCGTTGGCCGCCGCCGCGGAGCTGTCGGACCGCTACGTCAGCGACCGGTTCCTGCCCGACAAGGCCATCGACCTGATGGACCAGGCGGGCGCCCGGGTGCGGCTGCGTTCCGCCAGCCGCTCGACCGAGGTTGTCGAGCGCGAGGACCGGATCGCCAAGCTGACCCGCGAGAAGGACCAGGCCGTCGCCTCCGAGGACTTCGAGAAGGCGTCCGAGCTGAAGAAGCAGATCGGCGAAGTGGAGGGCGAGGTCGCCGGGATCGAGGAGCGCCGCGAGGGCGTGGTCTCCGTGACGGCCGACGACATCGCCGACATCGTCTCGCGCCGCACCGGCATCCCGGTCGCCCAGCTCACCGCGGGCGAGAAGGAGCGGCTGCTGAAGCTGGAGGAGGAGATGCACGCCCGCATCGTCGGGCAGGACGAGGCGGTCACCGCGGTCTCGCAGGCCGTGCGCCGCAACCGCGCGGGCATGGGCGACCCGAACCGGCCCGTCGGCTCGTTCCTCTTCCTCGGTCCGACGGGTGTCGGCAAGACCGAACTCGCCAAGACGCTGGCGGAGTTGCTGTTCGGCGACGAGAGCCGGATGGTCCGCTTCGACATGAGCGAGTTCCAGGAGAAGCACACCGTCGCGCGTCTGGTCGGCGCCCCTCCCGGCTACGTCGGCTACGACGAGGCGGGCCAGCTCACCGAGAAGGTGCGCCGCCAGCCCTACAGCGTCGTCCTGTTCGACGAGGTGGAGAAGGCACACCCGGACATCTTCAACACGCTGCTGCAGATCCTCGACGACGGCCGGCTCACCGACTCCCAGGGCCGCACCGTCGACTTCCGGCACTGCGTGGTCATCATGACGTCGAACATCGGCGCCCACCGCATCCTCGCCCACCAGGGCGACGCCGCGGAGCTCAAGGACGAGCTGATGGAGGAGCTGCGGGGCCGGTTCCTGCCGGAGTTCCTCAACCGCATCGACGACATCATCGTCTTCCACAGCCTCACCGAGGACGACCTCGGGCGGATCGTCGACCACCTGCTGGACCAGAGTGAGCGCCGGGTGCACGCGCAGGGGCTGAACCTGGAGGTCACCGAGGCGGCCAAGAAGCTGCTGATCGCGCACGGCCACCAGCCGGAGTTCGGCGCCCGCCCGCTGCGCCGCACCATCCAGACCGAGCTCGACAACCGCATCGCGTCGCTGCTCCTTGCCGGCGAGGCCGAACCGGGCGACACCATCGTCGCCGACGTACAGAACGACACCCTGCACTGCACGATCCGTACGAGCACGAACTCAGCCGACAAGGAATGAGCCCAGTGAACGCCTCCCAGGACGGTCAGGACACACCGGAGTCGCGCGTCGGACCGGAACCCGAGGGCCGGCCGGACTTCAGCCAGTACCACCACCCGGCCGCCGGCTGGGGCGCCGCCAAGAGTGTCACCCGGTTCCTGGTGCGCGAGCGCGAACTGCTCGACGGGCCCCGGGCGATCCTCAAGATGAACCACGAGAACGGCGGCTTCGACTGTCCCGGCTGTGCCTGGCCCGACGACCGCAAGGGCCTGCACCTGGACATCTGCGAGAACGGGATCAAGCACGTCACCTGGGAGATGACGCGCAAGCGGGTCGGCCGGGAGTTCTTCGCCCGGCACTCGGTGAGCGAGCTGTCGGGGTGGAGCGACTTCGCGCTGGAGGACCAGGGCCGGCTGACCGAGCCGATGAGTTACGACCCGGAGAGCGACCACTACGTCCCCATCAGCTGGAAGGACGCCTTCGAGCTGGTGGGCCGCACCCTGCGGGACCTGCACAACCCGAACCAGGCCTCGTTCTACACGTCCGGGCGGCTCGGGAACGAGGCCACGTTCCTCTACCAGCTGTGGGCGAGGGAGTTCGGCACGAACAACCTTCCCGACTGCTCCAACATGTGTCACGAGGCCAGCGGCCGGGCGTTGCAGGCCTCGCTCGGCACCGGCAAGGGGACGTGCGACCTCGCGGACTGGGAGACCACGGACGCCCTGTTCATCATGGGTGTCAACGCCGCGTCCAACGCGCCGCGGATGCTCACCGCGCTCGCCGAGGCCTACGACCGCGGCGCGCAGGTCGTGCACATCAACCCGCTCGTCGAGGCGGCGGCCACCCGCACGATCATCCCGCACGACTTCAAGGACATGGCGCTCAACAAGGCGACGCGCACCAGCACCCTCAACCTCCAGGTGCGCATCGGCGGCGACATGGCGTTCCTGCGCGGCATCGCCAAGGCGGTCCTCGAGCAGTCGACGTCCGACCCGAAGGCCCTGGACCGGGAGTTCATCGACCGGCACACCGACGGCTTCGACGCGTACCGGGAGTTGTGCGAGGCGACGCCCTGGGACGAGATCGAGCGCCAGTCGGGGCTGAGCCGCGAGGACATCCTCAAGGCCGCCCGCGTCTACCGCGACGCGGACCGCAGCATCATCAGCTGGTGCCTCGGCGTGACCCAGCACGAGCACGGCGTCGACACGGTCCGCGAGATCGTCAACGTCCTTCTGCTGCGCGGCAATCTGGGCCGCGAGGGCGCGGGCCCCTCCCCCGTGCGCGGCCACAGCAACGTGCAGGGCAACCGGACCTGCGGCATCGACCACCGCCCCACCGACGCGTTCCTGACGCGGCTCGCGGAGGCCTGCGACATCGACGCGCCGCGTGCCCACGGGCTCGACACGATCGGCACGATCGAGGCGATGCGGCGCGGCGACGTGAAGGTGTTCGTCGGCATGGGCGGCAACTTCGCGCTCGCGGCGCCCGACACCCCGTATACGTACGAGGCGTTGCGCACCTGCGAGCTGACGGTGCAGGTCAGTACGAAGCTCAACCGGAGTCATCTCGTGCACGGGCGCCGGGCGTTGATCCTGCCGTGCCTGGGCCGCACCGAGAAGGACGAGCAGCGCGGCGGCCTGCAGTCCACCTCCGTCGAGGACTCGATGAGCATGGTGCACCTGTCCGTCGGCATGAAGCGCCCAGCGTCGAAGCACCTGCTGTCCGAGCCGGCGATCATCTCCGGGATGGCGCGCGCCACGCTGCCCGACAGCGGCACACCCTGGGAGTGGTACGTCGAGGACTACGACCGCGTCCGCGACACCATGGCGCAGGTCATCGACGGGTTCGAGGACTGCAACCGGCGGGTGCGCCTGCCGCTCGGCTTCCGCATCAAGCAGCCCGCCCGCGAGCTGGTCTTCCTCACGGACTCCGGCCGCGCCGAGTTCTCCGCGGCGCCGCTGCCCGACGTGATCCCGGAGCCGGGCACCCTGGCGCTTGGCACGATGCGCTCCCACGACCAGTGGAACACCACCATCTACTCCGACAACGACCGCTACCGGGGCATCAAGAACCTGCGCACGCTGGTCTTCCTGAACCAGGACGACATGCGGGAGCGCGGCATCGGCGAGTTCGACCCGGTCGACATCACGAGCACGGCCCGCGACGGCAGCAAGCGCGGCCTCAAGGGCTACCTGGCCGTCCCGTACGACATCCCGCGCGGCTGCGCGGCCGGTTACATGCCGGAGATGAACGTCCTCTGCGCGCTCGGCGACCACAGCACGCAGAGCGACCAGCCGATCATGAAGCACGTGAAGGTGACGGTCGAACCCTCGGGCTGAACACCTCGAGCTGAACACCCCACGGTTCAGGGGCCGGTCGGGCCGAGGGGTCAGACCGGCCGGATCGAGCGTGCCTCGTAGGCGAGGGCAGCGCTCGGTTGCGGACCCCGGCAGGTCAGCCGGTGCGGGGCCGTGCGGTGGGCGTGCACCTCGACGTCGAAGGCGGTCGGCCGCGGCGCGTGGAGTTCGACGCGGACGCGCCAGACGTCGCCGTCGCGGGACGTGCCGGTGACGGCGTAGTCGTGGCGGCCGGCGGGGCCGAAGTGCGCGAGCAGGGCGGTGATGGCGGCCTGTTGGGGCGGCGCGAGGTCCGTGTATCCCCGCAGGTGCCGGGCGTGGACGCGCCCGGCCAGGTGTTCCTCGACGACCTCGGCGGCCGAGTCCGCGTCGAGGTCGCCGTAGTACACGCCGTCGGGCACGACGACGACGTTGGCCGCGAACCGGTCCCCTCCGACATGGGTGCACTCCCAGACGAGGTTCGGCCAGAGCGCACTCAGCGCCTTCGCGACGGGGCGTCCGCGCACCGCGCAGCAGATGTCGTGCTGGCCGTGGACGCAGACGAGGACGACCGGCGGATGGTCGAGCCCGCCCGGTGTCCGCAGCGCTTCGGCGATCTCCAGCAGATCGGCGTCACGGGTCCAGGTCCCCCAGCGCTGCCGGTGCGCGCCGGACGGTTCGTGGTGCAACACGGCCCAGCGGCCGGGGCCTTCGGGGCGGGGGCGGGCGGTCCGTCTGACCAGGAGGATGCGGGCCCTGACCGCGTGGGCGGCGGCCCAGACGTGGGCCTTGACCTCCGGGTCGAGGTCGAGGCCGTCGAAGCCGTTGGTGGGCCAGGCGCCCCGGTACTCGATGAGCACCCAGACGGCGCCGCGCGGCGCCGTGCCCGCGAGGGAGTCGCCGCGGATGCGGGCGGCCTCGGCGCAGAAGAAGCGGTCGGTGGGGGGCACGGGGCGGCTACCGTCCGGCGGGTACCAGGACGCCCGCGCGCAGCAGTCTTTCGGCGAGGGCCAGGCCGATGTCGCCGGCCGTGCGGACCTCGCCGTCCAGCAGGCCGTTGACGGTGGCCCGGTCGCTCTCCGAGAAGTCGAGCCAGCCCACCCGGGTCGTCAGCCGTGTGCCCTCCCACCTGGCTTCGAGTGCCGCCCTGAGGCGGACCGGCGACTGCGCGTCGAGGGTGTCGACGGCGGCGAGCTGGGCCAGCGGGCCGAGCGGGGCCGGGCGGGCCTGGCCCCGGCGGGCGCGGTGGAACAGCGGGGCGGGGTCGGCCTCGGCGACGGCGGCGGTGAGGCGTTCCCTGATGCCGTCGACGGCGTCGGTCCACGCCGCGTCACCCAGGGGCAGCGAGGCGCGCGCTTCCGGGTCGTCGCGCAACACGTCGAGCGCGGCCTCGGCGAGCCGTTCTGCCAGCGCGTACCGGGTCCAGACGTGGACGCCCAGCGTCAGATGGACCGACACCTCGCCCTGCGCCTCGGCGGCGTGCAGCCAGCCTCGCGGCAGGTACAGCACATCGCCGGGTTCCAGGACGGTGTCGATGTACGCGGGTCCCCGCGCGGCCTCGGCGACGGCCTCGCGGCGGTCGGTCCAGGGCTGGTCGCGCAGCGGGTCGCGGTGCACGGGCTCGTGGACGAGCCAGCGCTTGCGGCCCTGGATCTGCACGACGAACACGTCGTGTACGTCGTAGTGGTCGTCGAAGCCCCGGTTCAGCGGCGGGGTGATGTACGCGTTGGCCTGCACGGGGTGTCCCAGCTCGGCGCTCAGTTCCGCGCACAGGTCACCGACCGGGGCCCACGTGCGCTGCAGCGCCTGGAGGACGAGCGTGGCGCCGTCCGCGAACAGCCGCCACAGCGCGGTGTCGTCCAGCTGGTCGGCGATGGTCGCGCCGACACCGGCCGGCGAGGTGTACGAGGACTCGGGGAGCACGGCGCCGTCCTTGGCCACGCGGAGGAACGGCGTACGGAGCCCGCGGCCCGACACGAGTTCGTCCACGGCGTCGGCACCGAACACGTCGGAGAAGTCGCTCGCGGCGGTCGTGAGCAGCGCGGTGCGCGACCAGACCTTGTGGGCGAACTCCTCGAGGGCGAGGCCGGTCAGACGGCTCTCCAGAATCCCGGCGCCCGCTGAGCCACCGGGATTCCGGAACCCGGTCCGGGGAGCGGTCAAGAGGCGTTACCGCCGCCGTCCGCACCGCCATCGGCACCGCCGTCATGGACACCGGGCTGCCCGGCCGCACCACCGTCAGCGGGCCCCTCGGCACCACCGTCCGCACCGCCGTCCTGCACACCCGGCTGCCCGGCCGCACCGCCATCGGCAGGTCCCTCGGCACCACCGTCCGCGCCACCGTCGTGCACACCGGGCTGCCCGGCCGCACCACCGTCGGCGGGCCCCTCGGCACCACCGTCCGCGCCACCGTCGTGCACACCCGGCACTCCGGCCGCTCCGCCGTCGGCGGGGCCCTCGTGCTCGTTCGGGTCCTGGTCGGAGACCATGGTTTCTCCTCTGGATCGACGTCATGTGCCGTCGTCCCGTCGATGAGGCCGGTCATGGCTCACCAGCGGACCGAGGGCGATTCGACCATGCTCACCCAGGAGTCGGGCGTCTGCATCCGGTGGCCGTACGAGGAGGGCGGTGGCTCCGCGTCCCTACGCGAGCCGTACGCCCAGTCGCAGTACGAGCGCGCCGCCGTCGAGCAGGGATTCCTTGATCATCCAGGACTGCGCGGGCAGTTCCGTGCCCGCGCGGCTGGTGTGGGCCTCGACAGCGAGCACGGTCGAATCCGGCCGGCCGTCCCCTGGCACGAGGATCTCGGCAGCGGCCTCCTCGCCGTCCGCAAAGTGCACGACGAAGGTCAGCGGTTGCGGGGTGTCGAGGTGTGCCGCCGGGGCGTCGACGCCCTCCACGCGGATCCGTGCTCCGGGAAAGAGGTGGCTGTGTCCCGTGTACGCCCGGGGCTGGTCGGTGCTCCCCATCGGTTCATCATCTCCCGGCCGCCGTGGTCGTGCATGACCTTGCACCGGGTAGGCACACCGGCGCGTTTCATGCCGTTATGGGACCATTTTGTACATGAACCCGGCGAACACCACAGGCTCGGACGACACCGTTCTGTACTACGGAAGCCTGGGCAGCCCCCACAGGCTCCAGGTGTTCCTCGAGCTGCGGGACCGCGCGAGTCACCGCATGGCGGTGAGTCTGCTCGACACCATGCGGCAGGGCGCCGACGAGGGCACGTACGTGGTCAAGTTCCACTTCTCGGCCACCATCGACGACACGGTCGGCGGCAGCGGATCGGTGCGCGGCCTGAGCGCCCTCGCCGCGGCGAGCGACGTGGGGCGGCGGCAGTTCATGGACTACCTGGCCGTGCTGTTCGAAGCGCAGCCGTTCCCGCCGGGCAACGACGACTTCGCGCAGCCCTCGGTGCTGCTGTCACTGGCGAGCAAGGTCAACGGCCTCCGCTCCCCCGGCTTCGACCAGAAGGTCATCGACAACGCCTACGGCGACTGGGCGGCCCGGTCCGTGGGCGATTTCGACTCCTACGGCGTCGTGGGCACACCCGTGTGCTGGTACGACGACGAGGTCGTGCCCGTCGTGAAGGTCGACGGCCCCGCCGTCGACCCCCAGGAGTTCCGCGCGCGACTGCACACCTGAGTCAGTCGTGCAGGTGGACCGGGATCCGCTGCCAGCCGTACGCGATGAACGACGGGACCTGGCGCAGCTCTTCGGGAGCCACCGCGAGCCGCAGGTCCGGGTAGCGGTCGAAGAGGGCGGGCAGCGCGGTGCGGGCCTCCAGGCGGGCCAGCGGGGCACCGATGCAGCGGTGGACGCCGATGCCGAAGGACATGTGGTCGTCGGCGGCGTGCGTCGCGTCGAACTCGTCGGCCGTGGGGCCGTAGTGCTCAGGGTCGTAGCCCGAGGCGGCGTAGGTGGTGAGGATGGCATCGCCTGCGGGGATGGTGACTCCGTCGACGGTCACGTCGGTGACCGCGAAGCGCAGCGGCAGGCTGGCGATGGAGGGGTGCACACGCAGCGTCTCGTCGATGACGGCGTCCCAGGAGATCTCGCCCGCGCGGACGGCGGCGAGCTGCTCGGGGTGGGTGAGCAGGGCGACGACCGCGTTGCCGATCAGGTTGACGGTCGTCTCGAAGCCCGCGCCGATGACCAGGAGCAGCGTGTAGAGCAGCTCCTCCTCGCTGAGCCGGTCGCCGTCCTCCGCGCGCACCCGCAGCAGCTCGGTGGTCATGTCGTCGCCGGGGTGCTCGGTGCGGTGCGCGATGATCGCCGGCAGCACGGTGCCGATCTGCTCCTGCACGAACGCGCCGTGCTCGGGGCTCGGGTCGGACGTGTCCATGATGGCGTCGACGAGCCGCTCCACCGGACCGAGCAACTCGTCCGGAACACCGAAGAGTTCGCAGATGAGCTGCATCGGAAGCTGGTTGGCGTAGGTGGGACGCAGGTCCACGACCTCGTCGGGCGCCGCCGAGTCGAGGGCCTTGAGGAGTGTCTCGGTGATGTGCTCGACGCGGGGGCGCATCGCCTCGGTGCGGCGGGCGGTGAAGCTGGGGGCGACGAGCTTGCGGAGGCGGGTGTGGTCGGATCCGTAGGTGGAGAGCATGTTGACCACGCCGACCCAGCCGAGGACCCAGCCCCACTCCGGGTGTTCGCCGACCTCGGACCACAGCGACCAGTGCTTGCGCGGGTCCTTGCTCACCTGCGGGTCCAGGATCAGCGAGCGCAGCGTGTCGTAGCGGGTGGGCGCCCAGGCCGGTATGCCACCGGGCAGTTCGACGGGGACCACGGGCCCCGCCGCGCGCAGTCGGGCGGCCTCGGCCGGCAGGTCGGCGCCGAACGGGTCGATGGCGATACGGGGCGAAGACGCGGTCTCGGTCACTCGGCTGCTCCTGACTGGGATGCGGTACGGGGGACGAAGCGGACGGGCAGTTCCGTCAGGGAGCGGTGGAACGGGCCTGTGCGCCAGGTCAGTTGATCGCGCGGCGTGAGCGGTTCGAGGTCGGGCAGCCACTGGGTGAGACGTTCGATGGCCTCGGTGGCGATGAGCAGGGTGTGCTGCTTGACCGGGCAGGAGTGCTCCCCGGCCGACCAGGACAGGTGCGAGGCGTCGTGCGGATGACGGTCGACGGTGGTGTCCGCCTCCGCCGCCTGCCCGAGGGCCCCGTACGAGATGACGACGGGGACGGCGGCGCGCACCCACACACCATGGAACGTGAGCGGCTCGCGGGCGAAGTGGATGCCGTAGTTGGCGAGTGGTGTCTCGTGCCGCAGCACCTCGACGACCGCGTCCATGACCGGCCGGGATCCGCTGGTCAGCGTCGAGTAGTACGCCGGGTTGCCGAGGATCCGCGACAGCGAGTTGGAGACGAGGTTGGCGGTGGGCTCGTGGCCCGCGCCGAGCATCAGGAAGACCTGCCAGGTGACCTCCTCGGGGGTGAGGCCGAGGGGGTGGTCGAGCAGCCAGCTGGTGAGGTCCTGGCCGCGCTCGGCGCTCTTGGCGGCGACGAGGTCCAGGATGTAGCGGCCGAACTCCTCCTCGCCGCGCGCGGCGTCCTCGCCGCCGTCCATCACCCGTGCGATCGCGTCCTGGAGGCGGTCGCTCTCGCGGTCCGGGAGCCCGAAGAGGTTGTTGAAGACCAGCGACATCAGCGGGCGGGCGAACTCGCTCACCAGGTCGGCCCGCCCCCGCGGCGCCATCCCCGCGGCCAGCACGTCCACTGCGCGGTGCACCCGCTCGCGCAGGTCGTGCGGCTCCACCAGGTCGAAGGCATCGGACAGGGAGCGCCGGTAACGCACGTGCAGATCGCCGTCGTTGAACAGGGCGTTGGGCCGCCAGCGCATCATGCCGAGGATCGGCAGGTCGCCGTCGACGCTCTCCTCCCACGCCCTCGGGTCGTGCGACCAGGCCTCGGTGTCGTGCAGCAGGTCGAGGGCGGCCCGCCGGTCGGTGACGACGTACGCGGGGACGCCGGGGGCGAGTTCGGCGTGGCCGACCGGGCCCTGGGCGCGCAGGGCCGCGTAGTAGCTGTGCGGGTCGGCGGCGAAGCCGTCCTCCCACAGGCGGACCGGCGCGGACAGATGGAAGTCCTCGGCCTGCGCGGGATACGTCATCGGGGCTCCGGGATGCTGCGGTCGATCAGGTGCTGCACGAGGGCGAGCAGCGCGTCGACGGAGGAGTGCGTGTCGCGGGCGTCGCAGACCACCATCGGGGTGTCGGGGTCCAGGTCGAGGGAGACCCGGATCTGCTCCTCGGTGTAACTGCGGCTGTCCGGGAAGGTGTTGAGGGCGACGGCGTAGGGCAGCCCGGACTCCTCGACGAGGCCGAGGGCGTCGAAGGACTCGTCGATCCTGCGGGTGTCGACCAGCACGAGCGCGCCGAGGGCGCCGTACGCGATGTCGTCCCACAGGGCACGGAAGCGCTCCTGGCCGGGGGTGCCGAACAGGTAGAGCACGGCCCCGCCCTTGAGGCTGATCCGCCCGAAGTCGATGGCGACGGTCGTGGTCTTCTTCTCCCGCACGCCCGCGAGGTCGTCGACCGCCACGGAGGCCTCGGTGAGCTGCTCCTCGGTGTGCAGCGGGCGGATCTCGGAGACGGAGTCGATCAGGGTGGTCTTGCCCACCCCGAAAGGACCGGTGACCAGGATCTTCACCAGCTCGCGTGCGGTGTCCGGGAGATGCACGGAGCTGTTGCCGCCCGTGGACTCGGGCGGTGCGCTCGCGGGCGCGAGCGCGGGCTCGGGCTCGGCGCCCGCGGGCTTAGCGCTTGAGGGCGCGGAGGCCATCGGCGACTCTCTTCAGCAGGTCGGGATCGGGCTGCGCGGCGGGCGGGACCGGCGGGCGGGCGCCCACGAGCCCCTGGTCGATCAGTGCGGCGGCGAGCACCCGCACGGCGGAGACCGGCAGTTCGAGCAGGGCGGCGGACTCGACCACCGTGAGCGAACCGCCGTCGAGGGTGCGCAGCAGGGCGTGCTGGGCGGCGGGCAGAGCGGCGGGCCAGGGCGCGGCGACGCCCGTCAGTACGGAGAGCCGCTCCAGGCTGTTGCGGCTGGGCCGCGCGACGCCGCCGGTGGCGAGGTACGCGGGGACCAGCGGCCGGCCGCTCCGACGGCCCGTCATTCCCCGGTGCCGCCGTCGGTCCCACGGGGCGCGGCCGCCATGGCCTTCTCGCCGAGCCTGGCCACCTGCGAGTGGACCCGGTGGCCGAGCAGGTCGAGCCGGACCTCGGGGTCACCGAAGGCGGCCACACAGGTGCCGTGCGCGGTGGGCGCGACGAGGATGTAGCCGTGGTCGGACTCGATGACCACCTGGCGTACGTCCGCGGACTCCTGGTCGGCGAAGGCGGCCGCCGCGGTGCGGCACGCGCCCTGCACGGTGCTGGTGATGGCGGCGACACGCTCCGCGGACGCCTGCGTCAGCGCCTCGGTGTATCCGGAGACCAGTCCGTCCCTGGTGAGCAGGACGGCGGCCTGGACGTGCGGGATCTCCAGGATCGGATCGAGGACCCAAGCGCTGTCGCCGAGGTCGCGGCTACTCATCGGGGGTGTTCCCTTCACTGTGCTCACCGGTGCCGGGGCGGTCGCCGGCGGTGTCGTGCGGTTGCTGTGCGGGCCGCTCCTCCCGCGCCGCGGCGGTGGCCGCCTGGAGGGCGCCGAGCGCGGCGGCCTGCTCCTCGGGGCTGCGGTGCGCCGCGGGCCGCGGCTTCGCCGGCGCGGCGCCCGGGGCGGGCCGCGCGTCGGTGCGGGCCCGGCGGCGGCGCCGGGGCAGCTCGTCGCCGTCGGTGGGCGGGGTGTCCGGCCGGGCGGACGGCACGGCCGGGGCCGCGACGGGGGCGGCCGGTGTCTCGTCGGCCGCGAGGGCGTGGGTGGTGTCGTGGCCGGTGTCGCCGGCGGCCTCGCGCGTGGACCGCGGGGCCGCGGCGGCGGGCTTGCGCGCCTCGGGGGCGATCGTGCACAGCAGGTGGTCGCGGACGAGCAGGACCGCGCGGACGCCGCCGTACGGGGAGGGCGAGGACAGGTCGACGGCCAGGTCGAACTGGCGGGTGAGCTGGCCGATCGCGGCGAGGCCCATGCGGGGCGGGTCGCCGAGCTCCGACAGGAGGATGGGCTCCTCCCCCGCCACCATCCGCTGGGCGTGGGCCCGTTCGTCGGAGCTCATGCCGACACCGGCGTCGTCGACGGTCACGCTGACGCCGTGGTGGACCCGTTCGAGGTGCACGCCCACGGAGGTGTCGGGCGAGGAGTACCTGAGGGCGTTGTCGAGCAGTTCGGCCACGATGATGGCGACCGGCTCGACGGCGTGCGAGATCAGCCCGGTGCCGTCCTCGAGGTGGTTGTGGACCTCCACCCGCTCGTATCCGGCGAGCCGTGACTGGCCGCCGGTGACGGCCTCCACCAGGTGCGACTCGCCGCGGGCGAGGCCGACCCAGGCGCCGCAGACCACGGCGGCGACCTGCGCGCGGCGCAGCGACTGCTCGTTCTCGTGGTCGAGCGCGAACAGGGTCTGCGCCAACTCGGGGTCGTCGTAGCGCTCCTGGAGCCCGCGCAGGACGTCCTGCAGCCGGTACAGGCCCGCCTGGATCTCGCGGGTGGCGCCGCGCATCCCGGCACGGGCGGCGGCGTCGACGCGCTTGCGCTCCTGAGCGATGGCGCCGCGCAGCACGTCGAGCACGGCGTCGAGGCCGTCGGTCAGTTCCTTGCCGCCGAGTTCGGGCCGCAGGGGGCCGGGCACCTTGTAGTGCGGGTGGGCGGCGTGGGTGGCCGTGGCCGGCATGCGGGTGCCGGACAGGTGGGCGATCTCGGACGCGAACGCCGCGGTGAGCTCGTCGTTCTCCTCGCGGGCGGCCTCGGCCTCCTCGCGGGCCGCCTCGAGTTCCAGCCGGGACGCCTCGAGGCGGGAACGGAGCGACGCGGCCTCGACGCGCTGTCTGCCGCCGCGCTGACGGGCCTTCACAAGACCGCCACCGAGCACGAACGCAGAAACGGTCCCGGCGGCCAGCGCGCCCGCGGCCAGCTCGGGTATCTCAATCATGGATGCGGACCTCGAGGGGAACAGGGCGTGGGGGCCGGCTGCGAGGAGGGGACGGGGTGGGGGGGAAGGAGACAGGGCCCGGAAGCCGGAAGCCCGCCTGCCGCTTTCGACCCTACCCCCCGCCACACGTTCGAGTGAAGCCGTCTCGGGATCTTGAATCGGCTCGCCACGGGCCCATTTGACGGCGCGCCACCTCCAAGGGGGTTACCGGCGGTCCCCGTCACCCGGTGATCGAAAAGAAGATCGTGTCCTGGGTGAACCAGTCGCGGTCGTGGTGCTCCTCCCACTCCTCGTGCTCGAACTCGAGCCGCTCGATGAGCAGTTGCAGATCAAAGGCGAAGCCCTCGGGCACCTTGTCCAGAACCGCGCGGTAGGCCTCGACCGCCGGTTTGACCCGGTCCAGGGGCCAGTGGCCGAAGTTCTCCATCGCGTGCTCGGGCAGCGGCAGCGGGAAGGGGAACTCGGACGGCAGTCCACCCATGACACGGTCGCCGGGCAGCAGGCCGACGGGGACTCCCGCACGGCGCAGCTCGATGTCCAACGCGTCGAAGAACGTCGCCGGCTTCGAGTAGACGGCGAGGTCCACCGGGTCCGAGGCGTTGCAGTCGATGACTATCTGCATCGCCGCCGCGTACGCGTTGCCCGCCGCCTCCGCCGTGCATGTGGCGTGCCCGGCGAGCAGATGGTCAAGCGCCTCGGGCACCGTCAGCTCCCAGCCCAGGTCCTGCCACTCCACGTCCGCCTGTCGGGCCTGCGCCCGCTCCTGCATGAACGCGGCGATGCGCCGCTGCTCGGCGGTGAACTTCTCGGCGGCCCCCAGGAACCCGATGACCTGCGCCTTGTCCGCCGTGCTGAACGAGATGATCCGACTCATACGCCCACACTGCCAGGCCCCACTGACAACGCCCCCTTGCACGGCGCGAGATGAGCGAGGAACCCGTCGTGCGACCGAGTTACGCGTGGGCCCGGTGCGTCGGGCAGGATGTGCGGACGCATCCGCACGGGGGAGGAATTCACCAGTGAGCAGCAACCATACGGGCCCGTACGCCGGCGGCCCCCAGCAGCCGGGGCCGTACGGCGGTCAGCCGGGGCCGTACGGTGCGCAGCCCGGGCAGCCGAGTCCGTTTCCGCAGCAGGGGCAGCCGGGTCCGTACGGCCAGCAGGGGCAGCCGGGGCCGTATGCCCAGCCGGGGCAGCCGGGACCGTTCGTGCAGCCGCAGCAAGGTGGGTTCGGGTTTCCGCAGCAGCCGGGCGGATATCCTCCGCGCCGCGGCGGAGGTGGCAAGGGCCTGCTGATCACCGCCGGTGTGGGGGTGGCTCTGGTGGCGGTCGGCGGCGCGCTGTTCTGGTTCTTCGGTTACAAGGGCCTCAAGGACGACGGCCCGCACACGCTGACCGCGCCGTCGACGATGTCGTTCTCCGCCTACTACCGCAACGGCGACCAGGCGGATCCCGAGCTCGCGACGGACGATCCCGAGAAGCTCGCGTGGCACGAGATGGACAAGCCCACGGAGCTCGCCGCCACCTACTCCGACCAGATCCTCGACAACGTCGACACCTCCGATCCGGGCGCGGCCGAGGACACCCTGCAGCGTGCGCAGGACGGCAAGAGCTTCTCGGTCACGGCCGCATACGGCAGGTTCGAGAACCCGAAACTGGCCTTGAGCTACTACTTCGAACTCGTGGAGAAGAAGGTCAGAGCGGCTACGGAGAAGGCTCCCGGCCACCTCGTCCCGTACTTCAGCACGCAAGAGGAGGCGGAGGCGGACTCGCTCAGCGGAGCCGAGCTGGAATGCGTGGACTTCGAGGTCAACGACCTGGCCGACAACGAGCCGGCCACCGAGACGACGTGGTGCGGCTGGGCCGACTACTCGACGGTCGGGATCGTCACCCCGCGCGACGGGACCCTCGGGGTGTCCAAGGAGGAGGCGGCCGAGCTCACGGGACACGTCCGCAGCGAGATGCGCGTCGAGAAGTAGGGCCCCTCAGCATCGGCACGCTCCCGGTCAGCTCAGCTCGAAACCGTGGTAGTGGCTCACCGCGACCCCGTTCGTGAGGTCGCGGTAGAGGCCGACGCCGCCGATGAAGGGCATGAACACCCGTTGCTTGCCGGGGATGTTGGCGCCCATGTACCAGGACGCGGCCTTCGGCATGAGGGTGAGGTCGCCGAGGTCGTTGGTCGTGTTGACCCAGTTGTCCTCGGCGTCGGGGTCGGCCTCCATGCGGTGCAGTCCGCGCTCGCGCAGGTGTGTGAGGGCGCGGGTGATCCAGTCCACGTGGTGCTCGATCGAGGTCATCATGTTGGAGAGGACGGACGGGCTCTGCGGGCCGGTGACCGTGAACAGGTTGGGGAAGCCCGCCGACATCAGGCCCAGGTAGGTGCGCGGCCCGTGCTCCCACTTCTCCCGCAGTGAGCGGCCGTCGGCGCCCCGGATGTCGATGGCGTTCAGGGCGCCGGTCATCGCGTCGAACCCGGTCGCCATGACGATGACGTCGACATCGTGCTCGGCCCCGCCGCCGGTGCGGATGCCGTGCTCCGTGATGCGCTCGATGGGGCGTTCCGTGAGGTCGACCAGGGTGACGTTGTCCTGGTTGAACACCTCGAAGTAGCCGGTGTCGACACACATTCGCTTGCTGGCGATCGGGTACGTGCGCGGGGTGAGCCGTTCGGCGAGTTCGGGGCTCTTCACCTTCTCGCGGATCCGGGCGCGGACGTACTCGGCGACGACCTCGTTGGCCTCCGCGTCCTTGAGCAGATCGCTGAAACCGCTGCCGAAGCACAGTCCGCCGTCGTCCCAGCGGCGGTCCAACTCCCTGCGGATTACCGTCTCTTCGGTCTCGGTCAGCAGCACCTGACCGTCCTCGTCGCAGTCGAAGCCCTTCGACGAGGCGCGGGACACCTCGCGGCGCTCCGGGTAGCGCGCCCGCGCCGCGGCGAGGCGGGCGGCGTTGGGGCCGTTGTGGGCGGGCACCGCGTACGACGGGGTGCGCTGGAAGACGGTGAGCGAGCCGACCAGCGGGGCGATGGCGGTGATGGTCTGCAGCCCGGAGGAGCCGGTGCCGATCACGGCGACCCGCTTGCCGGTCAGGTCGGCGCCCTCATGCGGCCAGCTCGACGTCCACAGCACCTCGCCCGCGAAGTCCGCGAGGCCCTCGAAGTCGGGCCGGGAGGGCACGGACAGACACCCGGTGGCCGCGATGACATGGCGCGCGGTGCGGAGTGTGCCGTCGGATGCGCTCACCGTCCAGCGGCCCGCTCCCTCGTCCCAGTCGAGCGACTCCACGCGGGTGTTGAGGACGATGTCCCGGCGCAGGTCGAAGCGGTCGGCCACATGGCGGACGTAGGAGAGGATCTCCGGCTGGGCGGCGTAGCGCTCGCTCCAGTCCCACTCCTGCTCCAGGTCGGCGTCGAAGGAGTACGAGTACTCGACGGACTCGATGTCGCAGCGGGCACCGGGGTACCGGTTCCAGTACCAGGTGCCTCCGACGTCCGCGCCCGCCTCGACGACGAGGGCGTCGAAGCCGAGCGCGCGCAGCCGGTGCAGTTGGTAGAGGCCGGCGAAACCGGCACCGATGACGATCACGTCGTGGTCGGCCATGGCTCACACCGTCCTTTCGGCGACGAACGTGTTGATGTGCTCCGCGACCAGGCGCAGCCCGTCCTCGAACCCGGGCAGGATGCCCACCATCTGGAAGAAGGCGTGCATCTGGCCCGCGGCCTCCTCCAGGACCACCGGGACACCCGCCTCGCGCAGGGCGTGCGCGTAGGCGACGCCTTCGTCGTGCAGCGGGTCGTACTCGGCGACGTACACGAGAGCGGGGGGCAGGCCCGCGAGGCTGTCTGCGCGCAGCGGGGAGGCGTCCGGGTGGGTGCGGGCCCGCTCGTCGGGGAGGTAGTGGCTCCAGAACCAGGCCATCGTGTCGCGGGCGAGCAGGAGTTGGTTCTGCGGCGCGACGTACGAGGGCCGGTCCAGGTCGCAGTCGGTGACGGGGTAGACGAGGGCCTGGTAGTCGATGGTGGGGCCGCCACGGTCCCGCGCCCACTGGGTCATCACGGCGGCGATGTTGCCACCCGCGCTGTCGCCCGCGACGAGCAACGGGGCACCGTCCGGGGCGAGTTCGGCCGCGTGCTTCGCGGCCCAGGTCAGCCCCGCCCAGCTGTCCTCGATCGCGGTCGGGAACGGGTGCTCGGGCGCCTTGCGGTAGTTGACCATCACCACGGTCGACTGCGTGGCGTTCGCGAGGCGGCGGCCCACGTGGTCGTACTGCAGGTCGATGTCACCGATCACCCAGCCGCCGCCGTGGAAGTACACGAGGACCGCCTGCGGGGTGCCCTCGGGGCGCAGCACCCGGACGCGGAACCGCCCGCCGTCCCGGCCCTCGACCTTGGCGTCCCGCACCTCGCCGACGTCCGGGCCCCGGCCGCTGAGACCGGAAAGGATCGGGCCGTGCAGCCGGGCGATGGCCGGCGTGGACTCGTGCATCGCCGGGCCGTCGGCCTCGGCCAGTTCCGCCAGGAACATCTGGGTCACCGGTTCCAGTGGCATACGGCCGTCCCCTCGTCGATCCCGCTCGTCTTCTCGGAGGTGATGCGCGTACGGCAGGCGGGTCCGGTCCCGCGCACCGGCCGCTGTACCGTGCACGGACCATGCTCGCCGGAGATCCTCGCGGGGTCCAGACCTCGGCGGGGACTGGGTCTCCCGTGGTCACCCGGGCCAAGGAGATCGCGGGCGATCGGGACGTCACCATCGCGAGCCCGGCGATCACCCGGCAGGCGCTCGACCTGGGCCTCGTGGACGAGGTGTGCGTCAGCCTGGTGCCGGTGCTGTTCGGCGAGGGCATCCCCTCCTTCGCGAAACTGGCACGCGGCCACCTGCTCCTCGACGACCCGGTCGTCGTCCGGGGGCGCCGCACCCTTCCCCACCCCACGTTGGTGATCTACGTTTGGCATCGCCCGCCACCGAAAGGCCGACGATGCCGTTCCCCACCAGCGTTCAGCACAACCCGGTCGTCCAGCGGGCGGTCCGCCGCCTCGACGAGCTCGGCGACCCCCGCTTCGGACAGACGCTGGTGCGCTGCCTGGACGACACGCTGGCCCGCACCATCCGCCCGATGCCGGACGGCACCGCCTTCGTCGTGACGGGTGACATCCCCGCCATGTGGCTGCGCGACTCGACGACGCAGATGATGCCGTACCTCGCCCTCCTGAAGGACGACACGGACCTTCAGGACCTCCTTCTCGCGGTACTGCGCCGCCAGTTCGGCCAGATCGCGCACAACCCGTACGCCAACGCGTTCAACGCCGAGCCGTCCGGTCGCGCCCACGACGCGGGCGACCTGTGCGAGGACCCCTGGGTCTGGGAGGAGAAGTACGAGGTCGACTCCCTCGCCTTCCCGCTCCTGTTCGCCCACCGCTTCTGGCGGGCGACCGGGCGCACCGACCACCTGGCGCAGGCGTTGGAGGCGGCGCGCTCCGCGATCTCCGTGTGGCGCACGGAGCAGGACCACGAACACCTCTCGAAGTACCGCTTCGTGCGGGCGAACGTCCCGCCGACCGACACCCTGCGGAACGAGGGGCGCGGCACGCCCGTCGCCCCGACCGGGATGACGTGGAGCGCGTTCAGGCCGAGCGACGACGCGTGCACGTACGGGTACAACGTGCCCGCCAACCTGTGCGCGGCCGCCGCCCTCGACGGCGTCGCCGCGCTGGCGCGGCACGCGGCGGACGACGAACTCGCCGACGAGGCCGTCCAGTTGGCGGGCGAGCTGCGCGCGGCGACCCGGCGGCACGGCACGGTCGACCGCCCCGGCCAGGGGACGATCTACGCCTACGAGGTGGACGGGCTCGGCAACGCGCTTCTGGCGGACGACGCCAACATGCCCAGCCTGCTGTCCCTGCCACTGGTCGCCGACATCTCCCCGTCGGACCCGCTGTACCTGGCCACCCGCGCGTTCGTGCTCTCCCCCGCCAACCCGACCTGGTACCGCGGAACGGCCGCCGAGGGCGTGGGCAGCCCCCACACCCCCGACGGTTACATCTGGCCGATCGCCCTCGCCGTGGAGGGGCTGACCAGCGAAGATCCGGACGAGCGCCTGCGGTTGCTGCGCACGCTCGTCGACACCGACGGCGGGACCGGGGCGATGCACGAGTCGTTCCACAAGGACGACCCCGACCGGTTCACCCGCGACTGGTTCTCCTGGGCCAACGCCATGTACGCGGAACTGGCCCTGGACGTGGCCGGGTGCGGCACGCGTTCCCTGTGGGACACGTCGGCGCGGGCGTAGACGCAGGGGTCGCACCGGCTGACCGTCAGGTACGTGCCGCGGCGCGAAGCCTGTTGCCTTCCCTGCGGTCCTGCAGCCCTACGACGACGGTGAGGCCGGCCCCGGCCGCGATCGGCGCCGGCATCCCGACGAAGAACCACCACGGAACCTCGGACTCGACGCTCGTGCGCCACTGCACGAGGTTGCCCACGGCGAAGGACAGCCCGATCCCGAAGTTGGTGACGAGCAGCGCCACGGCCATCCGGCGGGCTCCGGTGCGCGTCGCGGGCCGCTGGCTGCCGGCGACCACGAACCGGGGCTCGGCGTCGGGCAGTTCGGCGGTCGGCGTGGCCCGCAGCACCATCGCGGCGGTGACCGACAGCAGCGCGGTCACACCCGCGTAGACGAAGACGAGCATGAACGCGGCGCCCACGGACTTGTCCGCCCAGGCGTCCACACCACTGCCACCGATGTGCCGCGGGATGCGGTCGGGCAGGCTCGGGTACACGGCGATGCCCCAGGCCGTCATCCCGGCCAGCAGCGACACACCGGCCGCCAGCCAGGCCCGGGGATAGCGCGGTGGGTCGTACGAGGCTTCCGGCATGCCCCCATTGTGGGGCGGCAGGGCCCGCGTGACCCTTCCCGCCCCCGGCAACGATCACAGCCGCCGACTGCCGCGACCGCGAAGCCCTACAGCCCGGCGAGACACTCTCCGTGCCCCAGGTGTCTCAGGTGTCTTAGGGACACGGCGAGATCGTCATCACCTCGTAACGGCGCTTCCCCCGAACACATCCGATCAGGCAGGCTCAAGATCGAACAAGGGCACGGCCCAATCGTTCGACCGACCGCACATCCGTCCAGCAACGGGGGATTCACATCATGCTTCGCAACCACCGCCGCAAGGCCGTCCTCACCGCCGCCGCCCTGATGGCCACGACCACTCTGCTCACGGCCTGCCAGGGCGGCGCCGACGAGGGCGCCGCGTCGAACGACTCGGCGTCGTCGTCGACCGCGGCCTCGGACGCGAAGGGCACGGGCGGCGACGCCGGTTCGGGGGCCGGGGAGGGCTCGGAGTCGCAGGCCGGCAGCGGTTCCGGGAGCGCCTCGCAGGGCAAGGGCGTGAACGGCACCTGGTTCGGCAACGTCTCCTACCTGGCACCCGGCAAGTACACCGTCTCCGACCTGAAGGACACCAAGCAGGCGTTCTTCACCTCGACCGACACGGACATCCAGGGCGCCGGCGAGATCTGCGGCGACGCCGAGGGCCAGGCCGCCACCAAGTGCACCGAGGAGCAGCTCGAGGCCGCCTCCAAGAAGGGCGTCTCCGCCACGGTGAAGATCAAGAACGGCACGGCCGTCAGCATCGTCGAGGACCACTCCAGCAGCGGTGGCGGCGACTCGGACACCGGCAAGCCGAGCGGCCTGCGCTCCGGGGAGCTCGGCTACATGGCCCCGGGCAAGTACTCCGTGCTCGACAGCGACGGCAACACCACCGCCTTCTACAGCGCCACCGCCACGACCATCAACGGCAACGGCTGGATCTGCGGCGAGAACGGCGACAACAAGCGCTGCACCGAGGGCGAGCTCGAGGCCGCGGCCAAGAAGGGCGGCGTCCGGGTCGTCGTCAAGATCGAAAACGGCGCCGCGGTCACCATCGACGAGGAGCACAACTAACCGCCCACGGGCGGCCGCACGCTCTCCCCGTACATCGCCCCGGCGCAGGGAGTCTCCCCGCGCCGGGGCGATGTCGCGCTGTGCGCGCGGCCATGTCGGAACGGCAGCCGGGCGATCGCGCACAGACCTTCAACGGCCCCGCCCCGCGCCCCGATTGACCTGCACGATCCGCGCCCGCCGCCCCGGACGCCGTAACATGTCCCGGTTGTCCGGCCCGGGTCGGACAACTCCGGGCAGTTCGGGGGCATTTGCGTCGCGCCCGCCGGCTGTCGTCGTCTCGACGTTGGGACCCGATGGACGCCACTCGCGCACACGACGAGCTCAGCCTGCTGGAAGCGGAGCTGACCGAACGGCTCGACGCTCCGGCGCACTTCTTCGCGAAGGACGCCGCCGCCCCGCGCACCCTGGTCGACATCCTCGACGCGACCGTCCGCAGGCATCCCGACGAACCCGCACTCGACGACGGCGTGCGCCGTCTGACGTACCGGGCGCTGGACGCCGAGGTCGACCGGCTGCGCCGGCGTCTGGCCGGGGCGGGTGTGGGGCGCGGCGACCGGGTCGGCGTCCGGGTGCCGTCGGGGACGAACGAGCTGTACGTCGCGATCCTCGGCGTGCTGGCCGTGGGCGCCGCCTATGTACCCGTCGACGCCGAGGACCCGGACGAGCGCGCCGAACTCGTCTTCGGCGAGGCGGGGGTGCGGACCGTGATCGGGGCGGGGCTCGCGTTCGACGTCGCCCACGTCTCCCCCGCCCCCGCCGGTCGGCCCGGACCCGACGACGACGCATGGGTCATCTTCACCTCCGGGTCGACCGGCAGGCCCAAGGGCGTCGCCGTCAGCAACCGCGGCGCCGCGGCGTTCGTGGACGCGGAGGCCGCGCTGTTCCTGGCCGATGACCCCATCGGGCCGGGGGATCGCGTCATGGCGGGCCTGTCCGTCGCGTTCGACGCGTCCTGCGAGGAGATGTGGCTCGCCTGGCGGCACGGCGCCTGCCTGGTGCCCGTGCCGCGTTCCCAGGTGCGCGGCGGCGCCGACCTCGGGCCCTGGCTGGCCGAGCAGGAGATCACCGTGATCTCCACCGTGCCGACGCTGGCCGCCCTGTGGGAGCCAGAGGCCCTCAACGACGTCCGGCTGCTGATCTTCGGCGGCGAGGCCTGCCCGCCCGAGCTCGTCCAGCGCCTGGTCACCGAGGGCCGCGAGGTCTGGAACACGTACGGGCCCACCGAGGCCACCGTCGTCACCTGCGCCGCGCTCATGACCGGCGCCGAACCGGTGCGCATCGGGCTGCCGCTGGACGGCTGGGAACTGGCCGTCGTCGACGAGGCCGACCGGCCCGTGCCGATGGGCGAGAGCGGTCAACTCGTCATCGGCGGAGTGGGGTTGGCCCGCTACCTCGACCCGGCCAAGGACGCCGAGAAGTACGCGCCGCTGCCCGCCCTGGGCTGGGAGCGGGCCTACCGGAGCGGCGACCTGGTCAAGGCCGACCCCGAGGGCCTCGTCTTCCTCGGGCGCGGCGACGAACAGGTCAAGCTCGGCGGCCGGCGCATCGAGCTCGGCGAGGTCGACGCCGCACTTCAGGCGCTGCCGGGTGTCGCGGGCGCGGCCTGCGCCGTGCGCACCGCGCGCGGCGGCAACCAGCTGCTCGTCGGATACCTCGTCACCCAGGACGGCTGGCAGCACGCGGCCGCCGTCGACAAACTGCGGGGCCAACTCCCCGCAGCCCTGGTGCCGTTGCTGGCCCCCGTCGCCGAGCTGCCCACGCGCACCTCGGGCAAGGTCGACCGCGACGCGCTGCCGTGGCCGCTGCCCGACGTGGAGACCGAAGGCGCCCCGGCCGAGCAGCTCTACGGCACGGAGGCCTGGCTTGCCGAGCAGTGGAGCGAGACGCTCGGCGTCCCCGTCACCGGCGCGGGCGACAACTTCTTCGCCATCGGTGGCGGCAGCCTCGCCGCCGCCCAGCTCACCACCCGGCTGCGCACCCGCTACCCGAGCGCGGCCGTCATCGACATCTACGAACGCCCGGTCCTGCGCAAGCTGGCCCGCCGCCTGGAGAAGTCGGCGCAGGACGACGGCGCCCAGCGTGTGATCACCCCGGTGCCGACGCGCGCGAAGCTCGTCCAACTGCTGCTCCTGATACCGCTGTTCACCCTCAACGGGCTGCGCTGGACGGTCGCGCTCGCCGCCCTGGCCGACGTCCTGCACCGGCTCGGCGGCTACGCGTGGGCGCCGTCCGCCTCCTGGTGGCTGCTCGCCCCGGCGGCGCTGCTCCTGTTCAGCCCGCCGGGGCGCCTCGCCGTCGCGGCGGGCGGCGCCCGGCTGCTGCTGCGGGGCGTAGGACCGGGCACGTACCCGCGCGGCGGCGGTGTCCATCTGCGGCTGTGGGCCGCCGAACGCCTCGCCGAGCACAGCGGCGCCACCTCGCTGACCGGCTCCTGGCTACAGCGCTACGCCCGCGCGCTCGGCGCCCGCGTCGGCCCCGAGGTCGACCTGCACTCCCTGCCCCCGGTCACCGGGCTGCTCAAGCTCGGCCGCGGCTGCGCCATCGAGAGCGAGGTCGACCTGTCGGGGCACTGGCTCGACGGCGACCGCCTGGAGATCGGCACGGTCAAGGTCGGCGCGGGCGCCGTGGTCGGCACGCGCAGCGTGCTGTTCCCCGGCACCCGGGTGGGCAAGCGCGCCGAGATCGCGCCGGGCTCCGCCGCCCGGGGCCACATCCCGACCGGCCAGCGCTGGGCGGGCTCCCCCGCGGTCAAGCTCGGCAAGGCCAAGCGGGACTGGCCGAAGCACCGGCCGCCGCGCACGGCGGGCTGGCGCGCGATGTACGGGGCCGCGGGCCTCGCCCTCACCCTCCTGCCGCTCCTTTCCGCCCTCCCGGCCCTCCTTGTCGCGCGCGCCTTCGTGCCCGCGAGTGCCGGGCTCGGCGAGGCGGTGCGGGGCGGTCTGCTCGCCGTCGTGCCCGCGGCCCTCGCCTACGGACTCACGTACGCCGTGCTGATCCTGGCCGGTGTCCGCCTGGTCGGACTCGGCCTGACCGCCGGGACGTTCCCGGTGCACAGCCGGGCGGGCTGGCAGTCCTGGACCGTCACCCAGCTGATGGACCTGTCCCGGCAGACGCTGTTCCCCCTGTACGCGGGGCTCGTCACGCCCGTGTGGATGCGGCTGCTCGGCATGCGCGTCGGCCGGGACGCGGAGGTGTCCACGGTGCTCGCGCTGCCGGGCCTCACCACGGTCGGCGACGGCGCGTTCCTCGCCGACGACACACTGACCGCGCCGTACGAACTCGGGGGCGGCTGGGTGCGGATCGGGCGCGCCCGGATCGGCCGCCGGGCGTTCCTCGGCAACTCGGGCATGACGGCACCCGGCCGTTCGGTGCCGGACGACGGCCTGGTCGGCGTCCTGTCGGCGACCCCGAAGAAGGCCAAGCAGGGCAGCTCGTACCTGGGCCTGCCGCCGGTCCGGCTGCCCCGCCCGGCGACCGGCGCCGACCCGAGCCGCACCTACGCACCGCCCGCCCGGCTGCGCTGGGCACGCGCCCTCGTCGAACTGGGCCGGCTGGTCCCGGTGTTCTGCTCGGCCGCCCTGGTCGTCCTGGTCCTCGGCTCACTGGCCGCGATCTCCGCGGCGTACGACCTGTGGGCGGCGGCGCTCCTCGGCGGCCCCGTCCTGCTGACGGCGGGCGTCCTCGCGTGCGCGGTGTCGATCGTGGCCAAGTGGCTCCTGGTCGGCCGCCACCGCACGGGCGAGCACCCGCTGTGGTGCGGTTTCGTGTGGCGGGGCGAACTGGCCGACACGTTCGTGGAGATGCTCGCCGTGCCGTGGCTCGCCGGGTCCGTGCCCGGCACCCCCGTCCTGACGGCCTGGCTGCGCGGGCTCGGCGCGCGCATCGGGGCGGGCGTGTGGTGCGAGAGCTACTGGCTGCCGGAGACCGACCTGGTCACCCTGGAGGCGGGGGCGACCGTGAACCGGGGCTGTGTCCTGCAGACGCACCTCTTCCACGACCGGATCTTGCGGACGGATACTGTGACCCTCCGCGAGGGCGCCACGCTGGGTCCTGGCGGAATCGTGCTGCCGGGCAGCGAACTCGGCGCCCGCAGCACGCTGGGGCCCGCGTCCCTGGTGATGGCCGGCGAATCGGTGCCGCCCGGCAGCCGGTGGCTGGGCAACCCGATCGAGGCCTGGCGCCCGTGAACCGGCGGGCGGCGGGCCCGCGTTGGCCATGTCGTACGAGGACGGGCCCGGGGGCGAGACCGGGCGCGGGGACAGGGAGCGGTCGAGTCGTGAACGGTCAGCACAAGCCGGACCCCTACTTCCCGTCCAATGGGGACCCCCGCTACCGGGTGCACCGCTACGAACTCGACCTGGACTACCGCCCCGAGCCCAACCGGCTGGCAGGCACGGCCCGCCTCAGCGCCATCGCGGGACACGCCGAACTCGACGAGTTCCTGCTGAATCTCGCCGACTTCCGCATCGGGCGGGTCCGGGTCGACGGCCGCCCCGCGCACTACACGCTGCGCGGCGGCCGGCTGCGGATCCGGCCGGCGAAGCCGCTGGCAGCGAGCGCCGCGTTCACCGTCGAGGTGCACTACTCGGGGAATCCCAAGCCGGTCAAGAGCAGCTGGGGAGGCCTGGGCTGGGAGGAGCTGACCGACGGCGCGCTCGTCGCCAGCCAGCCGGTCGGCGCCCCCTCCTGGTACCCGTGCAACGACCGGCCCGCCGACAAGGCCGCGTACCAGATCTCCCTGACCACCCCCTCCGCGTACCAGGTCGTGATCGGCGGTCGCCTCCTCACCCGGACGACCAGGGCATCGACCACGACCTGGCTGTACGAGCAGCCCGCGCCCACCTCCAGCTATCTGGTCGGACTGGCCATCGGCAGATTCCAGACGGCGCTGCTCGGCGATCCGGGGCTCGACGGGGTGCCGCAGACCGGGCACTTCCCGGCCCACCTGCTGACCGAGTTCTCCCGCGACTTCGCGCGCCAGCCGCAGATGATGGACCTGTTCCAGGAGCTGTTCGGCCCCTACCCCTTCCGCGAGTACGCGGTGGTGGTCACGGATGAGGAGCTGGACGTACCCGTCGAGGCGCAGGGCCTGTCGCTGTTCGGCACCAACCACGTGGACGGTGCCCGCGGTGCGGAGCGGCTCGTCGCCCACGAGCTGGCCCATCAGTGGTTCGGCAACAGCGTCACCGTCGCCGACTGGCAGCACATCTGGCTCAACGAAGGCCTCGCCAAGTACGCCGAGTGGCTCTGGTGCGAACGCTCCGGCGGCCGTACCGCCCAGGACCTGGCGGCAGCGGCCCACCGTCTGCTCGCCGGGCTCCCCGAGAACCTGTCGCTTGCCGACCCCGGCCGCAAGCACATGTTCGACGACCGCCTCTACGAACGCGGCGCCCTGGCGATCCACGCGCTGCGCTGCGCACTCGGCGACGAGGGGTTCTTCCGCGCGCTGCGGACCTGGACGGACCTGTACCGGCACGGCGTCGTCACGACGGAGATGTTCGCCGCGCATCTGGAGCGGTTCACGCAGCGGCCCGTGGACGCGGTGTTCCGGGCATGGGTGCACGGGACGGCGCTTCCGGAGGTACCGGTGCTGGCGGCCCCTGACCGTGAATGAACAAACATGCCGGACCCATCACGAATGATCAGGCATGCAGGATCGGCCGGTAGACCAGTTCCTGAATATGGCTGTCGAGCGTGCGCTGCTCAAGGAGCTCCAGGTCGAAGTCGGCCGCGCCCCGGAAGACCGGGTCGAGCCCGGTCCTCCCGGTGATCACGGGGAAGAGCGTCACCTGGACGCGGTCCACCAGGCCGGCCGCCAGCAGCGCGCGGTTCATGGCCAGGCTGCCGTGCGACCGCAGCGGCACCGGGGACTCCGCCTTGAGTCGGGCGACGACATCGACGGCGTCGCCCGGCGCGACGGTCGCGTCCTGCCATTCCAGCGGCTCTCGCAGCGTGTTCGACACGACCGTGGCCGGCAGGCCGATCATCCGCGTCACCCAGGGGTCTCGTACGTCCGAGTCCTCGGTGCTGGAGGCCAGCATCCGCGCGAACGCCCGGTAGGTGTTCGCCCCGAAGACCATCCGCTGCTCCTCGCGGTACAGGTCGAGGCGGTGATCGAGCAGCTCGGGGCCCTGCTTCCCCCAGTACCCGGTCCAGCTCCCGCCGTCGGCTGCACCGTACCCGTCGAGGCTGGAGAAGACGTCGAACGTGTAGGAAGCGGCCATGATGCCCTCCTGGTGTGCGATGGATCGACCGTCGAAAGTGCAGACCGGCCGTCGCGCCAGGATTCATCGCCGGACCGGAACGGCATGGAACCACGGCGCTTCGTTCGGATCACCGAGCCCTCTGGCGCCGGTGCACTCGGCGAAGGCGAGGGCCTTGAAGCAATACGGTGCAGTGCGCCTGGCACGAGCGGTTCACTGTGTCGCTGCGCCGGTGAGCTGCCTCGCGCGCTGTTCTTCGAGCGCCGGATAGTCGGTGTAACCCCGTGCGCCGTGTGTGTAGAGGTGCTCCGTGTCGATCGGTGTGTCGAGCGGGTCGTTCGCGGCAATGCGCGCGGGCAGGTCGGGGTGCGCGAGGAAGGCTCGGCCGAAGGAGACGAGGTCGGCGTGGCCCTGTGCGAGTACGTGTTCTCCCTGGTGCTGTGTGGTGGGCACATGGTTCTCGCCGACGTTGGCGATGAGCGTGCCCTTCCAGCGCGGTCGCAGATCGGCCAGAGCCGGATAGTCGTCGTTGTCGGTGAGGTGGAGGTAGGCCAGGCCGAGTGGGGCCAGCGCATCGAGCAGTGCTCGGTACACGGGAGCCGGGGAGCGCTCGGACATGCCGAATTGTGGGTTGCCGGGAGAGAGGCGGAGCCCGAGCCGGTGCGCTCCGACGGCCTCGGCGACTGCGGTGACCAGTTCGACGGCGAACCGGGTCTTGTCTCGTCCGTACGCGTCGGTGCGGAGGTTGGTGTTGTCGGCGAGGAACTGGTGGGTCAGGTAACTGTTGGCGCCGTGGATCTCCACGCCGTCGAAGCCGGCCTGCAGGGCGTTGCGTGCGGCGGCAACGTGATCGTCGATCGCGGTACGGATGTCGTCCTTCGTCATCGTGCGTGGCACGGGCGCCTCGGCCTTGCCGTCCTTGACGTGCACGGGCCCTGGGACCGGCACGGCGGATGGCCCGGCCGGAACGTCGCCCAGCAGCCGTGAGCGCGGGTGGCCCTGGCGTCCGCCGTGCATGAGCTGAGCGAAGATCCGACCGCCACGTGCGTGTACGGCCTCGGTCACCGCGCGCCAGCCGACGATGTGGGCCTCGGTCTCCAGCCCGGGGATGCGCCAGCCGCTCTGTCCCCGGCGGTGTGGCCAGATGCCCTCCGTCACGAGGAGTCCCGCTTCCGCGCGCTGCGCGTAGTAGTCCGCGACCACCGGGAGCGGGGTCCCGTCCTCGTGCGCGCGAAACCGTGTCATCGGGGCCATCACGAGACGGTTGGGGAGGGTGAGGCTGTCGGAGGCGTAGGGGGCGAGGAGCTGAGAAGTAGCGGTGTTCGTCATGCGGGAACCGTAGAATGTGACACCAGTGTCAGGTTCAAGCCTTGAGCCGAGTGAAGGGCTGGAAACCCGTGAAGATCGGTGAGTTGTCCCGCCGGACCGGCGTGAGCGTGCGATCCCTGCGCTACTACGAGCAGAAGTGCATCCTTGCCTCCGAGCGCACGGCCGGCGGGCACCGGGAGTACCCGGAGGCGGCCGTCAACCGCGTGATCCTTGTTCAGCATTTGCTGGCCGCTGGGCTGAGCGCCGACAAGATCGCGAGTGTGCTTCCCTGCATGCGAGACCACGATGGGGGTCCGGCGGAGACTGCGACTCCGTGGCTGGTCGCCCAACTGGAGGCAGAGCGCAGCCGGATCGACCGCTCGATCGAGGACCTGCGTTACACACGCGAAGTCCTGGACGAGGTCATCGCGACGGCGGCGGGCTGACGAACCAGAGGGGTGAAGGTCGCCTCTGAGGATTCACCTTCAGATGCCACCCGCGGCGGTTCATTCGGCCGCGGTCCGCTTCACCCGGCGGACGAAATCGCTGTGCCGACGGGTGCCGTGCCGCCCGCGCCGAGGTACGGCAGAAGGTCCTTCGCGAGCGCGCGGGGCGGATTCCGGCCCTGGCCGACTATCGCCGGTGCGGCGGTTCCTCCGCCAACGCCCCTTATGCGAGTCACCTGCACCTTCTCCGCCTCGAACAATCTTGAGACACAGAGGCACTGGCCAGGACCGCTGCCCGCCTCAACTGGACCCCTGTATACGAACTTTGGAGGCATGGGAGCGCACCGTCTTGGACAGCGATCCGACACAGACCGTGCGGCTCCCGAGACCGGAGCTCTGTGCCGTCTTGGGCTGCCGCGCCAGGGCAAGACACCTCAAAACTGAAAGGTCCCCCATCATCGTGCAACCGGCCCAAGAGTTCGGCGACAACCCTGTCGAAGTACGCGAAACCGGGCACTACACCGAGGAATACGTCCCCAGCTTCGTCGAGAAGTGGGACTCCCTCATCGATTGGGAGAAGAGGGCGGAGAGCGAAGGCAATTTCTTCATCGACCTGCTGCGCAAATGGGGGGTGAAGAGCGTGCTCGATGTAGCCACGGGCACGGGATTCCACTCCGTGGCACTGCTGTCCGCCGGGTTCGAGACGGTCAGCGCGGACGGCAGCGCCGAGATGCTGGCGAGGGCCTTCGAGAACGGCCAGAAGCAGGGCGGGCACATACTGCGGGTCGTCCAGGCGGACTGGCGGTGGCTCAACCGGGACGTCCACGGGGAGTACGACGCCATCGTGTGTCTCGGCAACTCCTTCACGCATCTCTTCTCCGAACGCGACCGGCGCAAGGCGCTGGCCGAGTTCTACGCGATGCTCAAGCACGACGGAATTCTCATCCTGGACCAGCGCAATTACGACGCGATCCTGGACGACGGGTACACGAGCAAGCACCGCTACTACTACTGCGGTGAGGACGTCATCGTGGAGCCGGAGTACGTCGACGAGGGGCTGTGCCGCATGCGGTACAGCTTCCCCGACAGCTCCATGTACTACCTCAACATGTTCCCGCTGCGGAAGGACTACACGCGGCGGCTGATGTCCGACGTCGGCTTCCAGCGCATCGAGACGTACGGCGACTTCCAGCACACGTACCGGCGCGAGCAGCCGGACTTCTTCGTCCATGTGGCGGAGAAGGAGTACAGAACGGACGAGGCGGAGGAGCAGTACAAGGGCGCGGTCGGCACCGCCCGCAGCTACTACAACTCCCCCGACGCGGACACCTTCTACGCCACGGTGTGGGGCGGCGAGGACATCCACATCGGCCTGTACGAGCGCCCGGACGAGCCCATCGCGGACGCCAGCCGGCGGACCGTCGAGCACATGGCGTCGAAGCTCGGCCTGACGCGGGACTCCGTGGTGCTCGACCTCGGTTCCGGTTTCGGCGGTTCGGCGCGCTACCTGGCCGAGACGTACGGCTGCCGGGTCCTGGCCCTCAACCTCAGCGAGGTGGAGAACCAGCGCCACAAGGAGCTGAACTCGGCCCGCGGGCTCACCGACAGGATCGAGGTCGTGGACGGGTCCTTCGAGGACATCCCGTACCCGGACGGCCAGGTCGATGTCGTCTGGTCCCAGGACGCCTTCCTGCACAGCGGGAACCGGGTCCAGGTCCTCAAGGAGATCGCCCGGGTGCTGCGGCCCGGCGGCCGGCTCATCTTCACCGACCCGATGGCGGCGACGGACGGCGGCCCCAAGGACGCGCTGCAGCCGATCCTCGACCGGATCCACCTGGACGACATGGGCTCCCCCGGCTTCTACACCCGGGAACTGGACCGGCTCGGATTCACCGCCGTCGACGGCGGTTTCGAGGAGCACCGCGAGCAGTTGGTGAACCACTACACGCGGGTCCTCGAGGAGACCGAGCGCCTGGAGGCCGAGGGTCTGGCCAGAAGGATCAGCCACGACTACCTCAGCCAGATGAAGACGGGGCTCGGCCACTGGATCGACGGTGGCCGCCGGACCGATCTCACCTGGGGCATCTTCCACTTCAGGCTCGGTGCCAGTTGACCGAGCGGGACAGCTGAACGGTACGACTGAGCGGTACGTTCCACCGGCCGGTCCCAAGGCGCATGCGGGGCCGGCCGACAGGCGTTCGAGAGCGTTCAAGAGGGAGACGGGCATGCGGACACTGCTGCAGGGCGGTCGCGTCATCGACCCCGCCGCCGGGTTCGACGGGACGGCCGACGTCCTCGTGGCCGACGGCAGGATCGCCGCGGTCGGGGCCGACCTCGCGCCACCGCCGGACACCACGCTGATCGACGCCACCGGGCTCGTCGTCGGCCCCGGCTTCGTCGACCTGCACAGCCATGTCCACTCCATCGCCGGGCACCGGCTGCAGGCGATGGACGGTGTGACCACGGCGCTCGACCTGGAGGCCGGACTCATGCCGGTCGAGCGGGCCTACGCCGAGGCCGCGGCGGACGGCCGTCCGCTCCACTTCGGGTTCTCCGCCTCCTGGGGCGGCGCGCGGGCGCAGGTACTCGCCGGCCTCTCCCCCGACGCCCGGATCACGTCCAGCCTGGCCGTGCTGGGCGACCCGCGCTGGCAACGCTCCTCGTCGCCGCGCGAGTTGGCGGCCTGGCTGTCGCTGCTCGAGAACGAACTCGCCCAAGGCGCCCTCGGGATCGGCGTCCTGATGGGCTACGCGCCCACCACCGAGCCCGCCGAGTTCCTCGCGGTGGCCCGGCTCGCCGCGAAGGCCGGCGCGCCGACCTTCACCCATGTCCGGGAACTGGTCGAAATGGATCCCTCGGTCTCCGTCGACGGCTCCGCGGAGATCGCCGCCGCGGCGGCCGAGACCGGCGCGGCGATGCACCACTGCCACGTCAACAGCACCTCCGGACGGCACATCGACCGGGTGCTCCACACCCTGGACGAGTCCCGGCGGTCCGGCTCGCGGGTCACCGTGGAGGCCTACCCGTACGGGGCGGGCAGCACGGCCGTCGGCGCCGCCTTCATCGCCCCGGACCGGCTGCGCCTGAAGGGACTCGGCCCCAGCAGCGTCGTCATGGTCGAGACCGGGGAGCGGATCGCGGACGCGGCCCGCCTGGAGCAGCTACGGGCCCAGGACCCGGGCGCGCCCTGCCTCCTGGAGTTCCTCGACGAGGACGATCCGCGCGACCTGTCCCTGCTGCGCCGGGCCCTCGCCTTCCCCGACGCCGTCGTCGCCAGCGACGCGATGCCCGTCTTCTGGCCCGACGGCAGCCACGACAGCACCGACTGGCCGCTGCCGCCCGGCGGCACGACACACCCTCGTACGGCGGGGACCTTCGCCAAGACACTGCGCCTGATGGTGCGGGAGACCGGGGCCTGGTGCTGGCCGGAGGCCTTCCGCCGCTGCTCCTACCTCCCGGCGCGCGTCCTCGACGACGTGTCACCGGCCGCCCGCGCCAAGGGCCATCTCGCGGTCGGCGCCGACGCCGACCTCGTGGCCCTGGACCCGGCCACGGTGACCGACACGGCCACGTACGCCGACCCGACCCGCCCGTCGCTCGGCGTCCGGCATCTGTACGTGGCGGGGGTGCCCGTCGTCTCGGACGGCGCGTTGCGGGCCGACGCCCTTCCGGGGCGACCACTGCGGGGCGCGGTCACCTGACGCAGGCGGGAGGGGCAGCGGCTGACTCCCCCGGTGGGGCCAATTCGGCCACAGAGGGGACCCGCTGAAATATGATCACGCCATGCCCGACATGACCGAGACAACGCCCGGGTGGCTGGCCTCCGACGAGCTGGAGCTGGTCCGTGCCCGTATGCCGATCCTCTACGTCGAAGCCGTGCCGGTGCGCGTCGCGGACAGCGGTGAGGTGACCAGCGTCGGCCTGCTGCTCCGCATCGGCCCCGACGGGAACGTCAACCGCACGCTGGTCTCCGGCCGCGTACTGCACCACGAGCGCGTCCGTGACGCGCTCCTGCGCCACCTAGAGAAGGATCTGGGCCCGGTGGCACTGCCGCGGGTGCCGGCCTCCTTGCAGCCCTTCACCGTCGCCGAGTACTTCCCGACGCAGGGCGTCACGCCGTACCACGACCCGCGCCAGCACGCGGTCTCGCTGGCCTACATCGTGCCGGTGGCCGGCGACTGCCAGCCCCGGCAGGACGCACTCGACCTGGTCTGGTTCAGCCCCGAGGACGCCCTCTCGCCGTCCGTGCAGAGCGAGATGCCCGGCGGCCACGGCGCCCTGCTCAAGCAGGCCCTCGCCCACGCGGGACTCGGCGTCTGAGCCCGGCCGGGCGGTTCCACCGGCACCGCCCGGTTCCGAAACGCCGGAACCGATAGCACCATTGGCTGACCCACTCGCGCCCACGACCCGCGTCCACGAGGGAGCAGCCATGCCACGAGCGGCCGTAGGTGGTGGACGCGGCCGCCGGCGTGGTGAACCGGGCCACCGGGGTGCCCGTCACGCCGGACGCGGTCTTCCAGATCGGGTCGATCACCAAGGTCTGGACGGCGACCCTGATCCAGCAGCTCGCCAACGAGGGCCGCCTCGACCTGGACCGCCCGGTGCGCCGGTACCTGCCGGAGTTCGCCCTGGCCGACGAGCACGCCGCCGCCACCGTCACCGTCCGCCAACTCCTCTGCCACACCTCGGGCATCGAGGGCGACCGCTTCACCGACACGGGCGCGAACGAGGACGCGGTCGAGCGCTATGTCCCCACCCTCGCCGACGCCGAACAGCTGTACCCGCCGGGCGAGCAGTTCTCGTACTGCAACAGCGGCTACGTCGTCCTCGGCCGCCTCGTCGAGGTGCTGCGCGGGCAGGGCTTCAACGCGGCGCTGCGCGAACACCTGGTGACCCCGCTCGGCCTCGGCCACGTGGCGACCCACATCGGTGAGGCCATCCTGGAGCTGCCGGCCATCGGCCACCTCGGCCCCGACCCGCAGCCCGCCCCGGTCTACGGCCTGCCGCCCGCCACCGCCCCGGCCGGCGCCGCCCTGGCGATGCCCGCGCGCAGCCTCCTCGGGTTCGCCCGACTGCATCTGGCCGACCGCTCCTTCGACGTGATGCGCGAGACGCAGGTGACCGTGCCGCCCCTGGGGGCGCTGGGTGACCGCTGGGGGCTCGGCTGGATGCTGTTCGACCGGCCCGAGGGTTCCATGATCGGCCACGACGGCGGCACGATCGGGCAGTACGCGTTCCTGCGGGTGCTGCCGGAGGCGGGTGTCGCCGTCGCCGTGCTCACCAACGGCGGGGACGCCGCCGCGCTGTTCCACGAGATCGGCGGTCACCTGCTCGACGAGCTCACCGGCGCACCGCTCGCGGCCCCGCCGCAGGTCCCCGAGGAACCGGCCCCGGTCGACGCGCACCGGGCCGCCGGCACGTACCGCTCCACGCTGCTCGACTTCGAGGTCGCGGTCCACGCCGACGGCACCCCGTGGCTGACGACCACGCCGCGCACCGGTGAGGCCCGGGTGCTGCTCGGCGAGGACAGCGTCACCCAGCGGCTGGCGGGCCTCGGCCTCGACCGGCTGATCACCGTCGAGAAGCGCGCGGGACGGCACGAGGTGTTCGTCCTGGTCGGCGAGGACGAGGCCGGCCGGGCGCGGTACCTCCACAACAGCCGGGCGGCGGCGCGTCTCGCGGACTGAAGGGCCGGCCCCGAGCAGGGCTCCGGGAGGCCGCTTCTCCGCCAATGCACTCATCCTACGCATACCGCCTATGGGTTGATAAAAGGCGACAAGAGAAACCCTGGGCGGTGAATCCGGGTTGAACGCAGGCCGACTCCCTCGCTTCGAATGGAGACTGCTCGTGTCTGGGTCCAATCTGCCAATTCCCGCCGCCCGGCCTGTCATCGGTGAAGCCGAGATCGAAGCCGCCGTCCGCGTACTGCGCAGCGGCCTTGTCATTCAGGGTCCGGAAGTGGCCGCCTTCGAGGAGGAATTCTCGGAGCTGGTCGGGGACCGCACCTGTGTCGCCGTCAATTCCGGCACCTCCGCACTGCAATTGAGCCTGATGGCGCTCGGCATCGGTCCCGGCGACGAGGTGGTGGTGCCCTCCTTCTCGTTCGCCGCCACCGCCAACGCGGTACGCCTGGTGGGCGCCGCACCGGTCTTCGCGGACATCACGGCCGACACCTACTGCCTCGATCCGGCCGCGGTGTCGGCGGCGATCGGCCCGCGCACGGCGGCGCTGATCCCCGTTCACCTGTACGGGCACCCGGCCCCGATGGACGAGCTGATGCCGCTCGCCGAGCGGCACGGCCTCGCCGTCGTCGAGGACGCCTGCCAGGCGCACGGCGCCGCACTGCACGGCCGGCCGGTCGGCTCGTTCGGCCGCACCGGCTGCTTCAGCTTCTATCCGACGAAGAACATGCACGCGCTCGAAGGCGGCATGATCACCACCGCCGACCGGCAACTGGCCCGCACGCTGCGGCTGCTCAGGAACCAGGGCATGGAGCAGCGGTACGAGAACGAGATCGTCGGCGCCAATCTGCGCATGACCGATGTCGCGGCGGCCGTGGGCCGGGTGCAGCTCACGCAGCTGCCGCGGTGGACCGAACAGCGGCGCGCCAACGCCAAGGTGCTCGACTCCCGTATCGAGGGGCTGACCGCGCCGCACGTGGCCGACGGCGCCCGGCACGTCTACCACCAGTACACCGTCGCCGTCCCGGACGGCCGCAGGGACGCCGTACGGCAGGAGCTGGCGGCGGAGGGGATCGGCAGCGCGGTGTACTACCCGACGCCGATCCACCGGCTGGCGCCGTTCCGCGACGCGGCCGGGCCCGAGCTGCCCGAGACCGACCGGGCCGCCGCGTCAGTGCTGTCGCTGCCGGTCCATCCCACCCTCGGACAGGGCGACCTCGAACGCATCGCCCGGGCCGTGAGCGTCTGCGGAGGTGCCCGATGAACCGGCCGACGCTGCGTGCGGGCCTCGTCGGCCTGGGCGCGATGGGGCGCAACCACGCCCGCGTCCTCTCCCAGCTGGACGGCGTCGAACTCGTCGGCGTCATGGACCCGGCGGGAGACCCCACGGGGGCCGCCCGCGGGGCGCCGGTCGTCGCCACCCTGCCCGAACTCCTCGCGCTGGGCCTCGACTACGCCGTGGTCGCCTGCCCCACGGTGCTGCACGAGGAGATCGGCCTCGGCCTGGCGGCGAACGGTGTGTGCGCGCTGATCGAGAAACCGCTCGCGCACTCCGCGGCAGCGGCCCGGCGCCTCACCGACGCCTTCGACGGGGTCCGGCTGACCGCGGGCGTCGGGCACATCGAGCGCTTCAACCCGGCCTTGCAGAGCCTGCGTTCGCGCCTTGAGGCCGGTGAACTGGGTGACATCTTCCAGGTGGTGACACGGCGTCAGGGCCCGTTCCCGCCGCGCATCGCGGACGTGGGCGTCGTCAAGGATCTGGCGACCCATGACATCGACCTCACCAGCTGGGTGACGGGGTGTCACTACGCCTCGGTGGCCGCCAGGACCGTGTCCAAGAGCGGCCGCCCGCACGAGGACATGGTCGCGGTCGTCGGCGAACTCACCGACGGCACCATGGTCAGCCATCTCGTGAACTGGCTGAGCCCGCTCAAGGAGCGCTTCACCGCGGTCACCGGCGAGCGCGGCTGCTTCATCGCGGACACCCTCACCGCGGACCTCACCTTCCACGCGAACGGCGCCTTCGCCACGGAGTGGGAGGCACTGAGCGCGTTCCGGGGCGCCGCCGAGGGCGACATGATCCGGTACGCGATCCCCAAGCGCGAGCCGCTGCTCGTGGAGCACGAGCGGTTCCGCGACGCCGTCGAGGGCAAGGCCATGGACATCGTCACGCTCGCCCAGGGGCTGCGGACGGTGGAGGTCGCCGAGGTGGTTCTGGACTCGGCGCGCCGGAAGTCTTCCCTGCCGCTGCAGAACCCGCCGCCGCGGAGCCCCGCGGCGGCGGCACGGCGTTCCTGAGCCCCCGTCAGCGCTCTCGGACCGGCGTGGGTCCGGCCTGCCCCTGGACCACGGGCCCGGCCGGCGCCCTGAAGACCCACCAGCGGAACGCGGCGTAGTTCGCCACCGCGTTGAGGACGGTCGATGTCGTCTTGGCCGCCACGTACGGCAGTCCCAGTGCGGCCAATCCGGTGACGGTGGCCAGGGTCGCGCCGTAATTCAGAGCGACGAGCACAAGATATTTGGCGAAGGCCGGGCCGACCATCGCGCCGCTCCGGAAGACGAACGATCTGTTGAGCCCGAAATTGACGGCCAAAACGGTGACGAACGCCAGTGTGGTGGCCACGGCCAACGGCATGTGGAGCACACCGTGCAACAGGACGAGCGTGCCGACATCAATGGCGTAGCACACCCCTCCCACCAGGAGGAATCTTGTCGCGCCCGCGGAGGAAAGGCGGCGGGCCGAGTTCCATGTTCTCCGAATGATTTCTGGTACCTTCCTCCGTGCTCAAGGCCGTTGTCGCAGACAGGTTTCCGGAAAGAAACGTGAGAGGGTTTTCTTCGTGTATCAGAACACGAAAATCGCCGTCGTCGTACCGGCGTACAACGAGGAAAAGCTGATCGCCCGGACGATCCGCACCATGCCCGATTTCGTCGACCATATCGTGGTGGTCGACGACGCCAGCAGCGACCAGACGGCCTCCGAGGCGACCGACGCCGGAGACCCGCGGACGGTACTCATCCGGCACGAGACCAACACCGGAGTCGGTGGCGCGGTGTGCGACGGGCACCAGGAAGCCCTGCGTCTGGGCTGCGACATCTCGGTGGTCATGGCCGGTGACGGGCAGATGGACCCGGACTACCTGCCCGCCCTGCTCGCCCCGATCTGCGACGGGACCGCCCTGTTCACCAAGGCGAACCGTTTCTACTCCCGCGATTCCTATCGCGGCATGCCGAAATACCGGATTCTCGGCAACATCGTTCTCTCCTTCATGACCAAAATGGCCTCCGGCTACTGGCACCTGTTCGACCCGCAGAACGGGTACACCGCGATCCACCGGACGGCGCTGGAACGGCTGAACCTCGACCGCGTGGCGAAGGACTACTCGTTCGAGAACGACCTGCTGATCAATCTGAACATCCTGCGGATTCCGGCCTGCGACGTCCCCATTCCCGCGGTCTACGGGAACGAGGTGTCGACGATGCGGATGCACAAGGTGATTCCCGCGTTGTTGACCCAGCTGACGCGCGGGATCGGACGGCGCGTGGTCCTGAAGTACGTCGTGTTCTCCTTTTCCCCGATCGCTCTCCTGCTGCTGGCGGGAATGTGCCTGGTCGCTTTCGGGGGCGCGGCGAGCACCTGGGTGCTGTTCCACACGCTGGGGCCCGCGAGTGCCAGCGCGGGAAGTGTGCTGCTGGCAACCCTGCCGATTCTCACGGGAATTCACTTTCTCATCGGCGCGCTGATGCTCGACATCCAGGAGAGCCCGGACCGCCGGGCAGCCACCGCCGCGGTCGGCGGCACCTGAGTCAGGACTCCGTGAGCACGCCGTCCTTCTCGGTGTGCAGCGCCCCGGTGTGCGGGCACTCCCACACACCGGGCGACCCCGGCAGCTCGCGGAGCCGGTGCCCCGCGCGTCCCACCCAGCCGATGCGGCGGGCCGGGACACCGGCGACCAGGGCGAAGTCCGGCACGTCCCGAGTCACCGTGGCCCCGGCGGCGACCATCGCCCAGCGGCCCACCCTGACCGGCGCCACGCACACCGAGCGCGCGCCGAGCGAGGCACCCTCGGCGACGGTGACCCCGACGGGCTCCCAGTCGGCGCGTCCCTTGGGCCGCCCCTCAGGGTCGACGGAGCGCGGGTTGTGGTCGTTGGTCAGGACGACGGCCGGGCCGACGAAGACCCCGTCGCCGAGCTCCGCCGGTTCGTAGACGAGCGCGAGGTTCTGGATCTTGACGCCGTCGCCGATGCGGACGCCGGGTCCCACGTAGGCGCCCCGTCCCACCACGCAGTCGGCGCCGAGCACGGCCTGTTCGCGGATCTGGGCGAGTTCCCACACGGCGGTGCCGGGGCCCAGCGCGGCCGATGTGTCGACCTGGGCCCCGGCTGCCGTGCGGACCTGGTCCCGGGTCATGTCACTGGTCTGCTTCATGTGTTGTCGAACGAACCGGCGGGCGTCTGGGTGCGGGGGGTCCGCCCGCCGTCACCCGTCCGACGGGTTGGGGCCGCAGACGGGTCCGAGGGCGACGCACTCGGTGCCGCTCTCGTCGCAGGCGTGGAGCGTGAAGCAGTGCTGGATGGCGCCGTAGAAGTACCCGACGACGGCGCCTCCGGCCGCCACGGTCTCCTTGACCTTGCCCGATTCGGGCCCGCCGGTCAGGTCCGTGTACCAGACGGTGTAGGTCTCCTCCTGTGTGCCGCCGTTGGTGATGACGTACTGGAGGGCACTCACGTCCTGGACCTCGCGCACCGTGACGCAGACCTGGGTGGCGCCGAGCTCTGCGCAGGCGTTGTCGGTCGGCGGCTCTTCGCGCGCGGGTCCCGCCGCGGCGGTGGCCGCGGGCAGGCCCAGCGCCGCCGTCGAGGCCACCGCGCCGGCCAGCACCGTACGCCGCGAGATCTCCTTCATGGTCGCTTCTCTCTGTCGGTCGAAGGGGGGCGCTTCGCGGGGAACTAGGGCCTGTCTTCAAACTCCCGTCGTCGCCCGAAGGGCGGCGTCGCAGACGGGAGTTTGAAGACAGGCCCTAGGCCACCGCTTGCGTGAAGACGTTCTGCAGGAGCTTTTGGAGCGCGGTGTCCGTGGGGACGCTGGCGGTCAGGGTCAGGGAGCCGGCCGAGAACACCCAGCCCTTGCCTGCCACGGGCGGCACGTACAGCATTTCGGCGCCACCCGTCTTGTTGAGCCCTTCGGCGACGAGCACGGAACCGGGCACAGCGGCCGGTCGGCGGTCGACCTCCCAGCCACTGGCGGCGATGTTGTAGGAGGCGGTGCCGAAGATGTCTCCCACGCTCATGCCGGTGCCCGGGGTGAAGGGATTGTTGCCGGTGTCGCGCACTTGGTACGGGGAGAAGCTCATGTACGTGGGCTGGTAGTGCGACACACCCAGGATCTGGGCCTCGGACTGTCCGGAGTCGGCGTAGACGTCCCGGCTGCCGTCGGCGCGCCGGAAGACGACCCCGTGGCCGTCCGCCGTGTACTTCACCCGTTCGTAGATGCCGTTGCCCCCGAGGTAGATGACACGTCCGCCGTTGTTCTGGAAGGCCACGACGTTGTCCCGCGCGGTCTGCGAGAAGTACTCGGGGTGCGAGGTCAGTACCAGCGCCTTGTAGTTGCCGCCCTGGGCCGGTGTGCGCAGCCAGCTCGATCCCGTCGCGTGCAGGTCGGTGTCGGCGTAGCAGTCGTAGCCGATGCTCTTGGAGGTCATCCAGCGCATCAGTTGCAGGTCGCTGTGGAGCAGGTGGTCGATGATGCCGGGAGCCGTCCGGTAGACGTTGTCCCAGGACGTCCCCATGTTGGGGCGCTGCATGGAGACGGTGCGCTGCGCGCCGCCCTGCCCGGACGTGTACTGGTTGTGCCCGCCCCAGAAGTTGTAGGCGGTGTACGTGTTGGTGGGCACCAGTACGGCGATCTGTCGCTGCGGCGTCGTGGGCCGCACGACGAACATCACGTTGTGCTCTTTGCCGTGTGTCGACTTCAGCTGGGAGGCGTAGACGCCCGAGGGCCAGCTCGATCCCGTGCCGACGGCGACGGAGAAGGACTGGCTCCAGCCGCATCCCGCGCTGTGGTAGCCGCTCTGCAACATCTTGAACTGCCCGGTGCGGCTGGTGGGTTGGGTGACCACGACGGGGGCGCCGGTGGCGGGGGCGAGGCGGATCGTGGAGGACGTGTACGACGGGAAGGTCGTGGACACGTGGATGCCGAGGCTCGTGCCCTGCCGCGCGGACAGTGAGGTGGGATATCCCTGCAGGGCCGCGCATTCCTCGCGGGTGAAGCCCGAACCGACCGCGGAGCCCGACCCGTTGGCCCATTGGACGCCGCTGGTGTTCACGGTCTCGGAGTTGAGCAGGCGGTACCACTGGAGCCGGGTGTCGGCGCCGGGCGGGTTGGCCGTGCTCGTCTGGATCTTGTAGATGGTTCCGGACCCGTTGGAGAAGAGCCCCCGCTCGAACGGGCCGAGGAGCATGGTGTCGACGGCCTCGCCGCCGTTCGCCCATTTGAAGCTTCCGTCCGTGCCCAGATAGCGGAACCAGCTGAGTGAGCTGCCGTGCCGCGTTCCGTAGATCACCCCGTTGGGGTCGGCGAACAGCTGCGTGTAGGGCTGCCATTGCGCGCCGATCTTTGCACCGGAATTGGCGGCCCATTTGAAGGAGCCGTTGGTGCCGGTGTATTTGTACCAGCGCAGGTCCCCGTTGCCCTCTTGCGCGTAGAGGACGTTGTTCCAACCGCCGATCACCCGGGGGAAGTTCCACTGCGTGCCGATCCGGGTGCCGCTCGCGGAGTGCCAGCCCCCGGCGCCCGTCGTGCTGTTGGACAGGATGTACCGGTACCAGAGCAGGTCGCCGTTGGGCATGCACGCGAAGATCTGACCGTCCGCGGCGGCCAGGACGAAGCGGAACTTCTGCCAGCCGCCGTTCCCGATGACCCGGCCGGAGCCGGAGTTGGCCCAGGAGGCGGGGGCGCCGGTGCTCCAGTTGGTGTGCCGATACCAATAGAGTTTTCCGTCGGCCTGAATCGCGTAGATGATTCCGTTGCCGCCCGGCACCAGATTCAGGAAACGTTGTTGCGGGTCGTAGGCCATCTCTTTCAGTGCCTTCCCGAATTCTCTGTCGTGAGCAGGGATGATTGTGCGTCGGTTGCCCCCGCGCAAGAATCGACACGATCGGGGTGCGGGGCGCGATTGGGCCAAATGGCGGGGATCAGCGAAAGGCAGAGCGCGCCGATGAACATGGGCGCCGCCATATAGCGGAAGCACGGCGCGGGGTTGGCGGCGAGCACGGTGAGCTGGGCGCCGAGGGGCACGCCCGCGAGGGCGAGCAGACAGCGTCGGCCGCGGGCCCGGGCGAGCAGCACGACCAGCGCGTAGATGGCGTAGCACCAGATGGCGCCGCGCCACAGGAGCCACTCCAGTTGGGGGACGAGGAAGGCGGAGCGGCCAAAGGTCGCGGTGTCGTGGAGAGTTGACGACAGCGGCCGCGCCGTGAGCGCCGAGCGGTAGGGGTTGCCCTCGATCGCGCCGTACCCCCATAGGTCGGCGGGGATCTGTGTGTCGTACGTCCATGTCCTGGCGCTCTTGTCCTGCGGCCCGGGGAAGACGGCCCAGGCGATGTGTCCGCGGCACAGGCGGGCGTCGAGGATCCGCTGCGGGGACTCGCGCAGGGTGCGCCACCACAGCCGGACCAGCGGTTCGCTGAACCGGGCGGCCTCGGTCCTGTTCCAGGAGGCGTTGTAGTAGAGGACGTCGGACACGTAGCAGTTGGTGCCGGCGGTCCGCCAGGTCGACAGCGGTGCCACCTGCGCCATCAGATGCCGGTCGTCCGGGGTGAACCGGCCGGGATCTTGTGCGTACGTCACGGCGAGGTCGGCGTAGTGCAGGTTGTAGAGGAACGCCTTGTTCGGCTGCTCGATGCCGACCGCCGGGTGGATCACGAGGGCCAGCAGCAGGGTCAGCGCGGTGGTCGCGGCCGCGATTCCGGCGATCAGGAGGCGGGCCCCGGGCAGCACCAGGACGAGCGCCAGCGCCGCGATCAGGGCCACCGGGAAGCCGTTGTTGCGGAACAGGTCGACGCCCAGCAGCCCGGTGCACAGGAGGACGAGTTCGGAGCGCCCCGGACGGCCGGTCCACGTGCCGTGCGCCCGCCTGCCCACCAGCCGTACGGACACGGCGAACACCAGGACGGCGCAGATCGTGAACGGCACGTCCTTCCACACGAAGACGACGAAGGACCCGAGGGGCGGGGCCGCCGCGCAGGCCACCGCCGCGGGTGCGCTCCACCGCCCCCGTACGCCCAGCGTCCGCAGACCCGCGCAGGCGTGGGCGAGGACGGCGGACATCGCGAGGGTCTGCAGCAGGGTCAGGGCTGCGAGGTCGCCGGTGGCGCGCAGGCTCAGCCAGACGAGGGCGTTGTAGAGCACCGAGTGGTCCGCGCGCCAGTGGTCGGTGGTGACCTGCCAGGTGTAGACGACCGAGTCCACGCTCATCAGGCCCGGGTGGAAGGCCGCCCACCAGAACAGATAGCAGGCCTGGCAGGACAGGAAGACGGCCAGCGGAAGCCGCCGGGCCGGTGGCACGCGCGAGGGCAGGGCGCGCGCCACCGAGGCCGCGGTCACTCCGGACGCTCGGCGCGGGCCGCGGACGGGACCCGGCTGTCCGACGCCGTGGGCACCTCGTTCTTCGGCGGCACGGTGGCCGCGGTCTCTCCGGAGGACCGCGGCGGGACGACGGGGCCTGCCGCGCCGCGCAGCGCGGGAATGAGGGACAGGCAGAACAGTCCGATGAAGATGGGCGGCGCCATGTAGCGGAAGCACGGCGAGGGTGTCGCGACCAGGACGGTGAGCTGCGTGCCGAAGGTGACACCCGCGAGCGCGAACAGCGGGCGGCAGCGACGCGACCGGGCGAACAGGGTGACGAGCAGGTACGTGGCGTAAGACCAGATGGCACCGCGCCACAGGATCCACTCCAACTGGGGTGTGTGGGCGGCTTCGTAGGCGAAGGTCCCGGCGTGGCCGAGCTTCGTGGACAGCGGCCGGGGCTTGGCCGCCTCGTTGTACGGGCTGGTCCGCATCTCCTCGTACCACTTGTAGAAGACCGGGTCCACGCGGTTGAGCTGGTTGTACGTCCTGCCGCCCTGGTCCTGCGGTCCGGGGAAGACGGCCCAGGCGATGTGTCCGCGGCACAGGCGTGCGCCGATCACGTCCTGCGGGGCCTTGTGCAGGGTGCGCCACCACAGTTGGACGAGCGGTTCGGTGAGCCGGTCGGTGGTCTCCCGGTTGAGGCTGCGGTACATCGGGTCGGAGGCGAAGCAGGACGCGCCGTTCTCGCGCCAGGTGGCGAGCGGTGCCGCCTGGGACATCAGCGCCAGGTCGGCCTTGGTGAACAGCTCGGGCGCCTTCGCGTAGGTCACCGACAGGTCGGCGTAGTGGAGGTTGTAGACGAGCGTCTTGGGTGGCTTCTCGACGCCGAGTGCCGCGTAGCCGGAGAGCATCAGTGCCAGGGTGGTGGCCGTGGTGGCGGTGACCAGCACGGCGAGCAGCCGCCGTGCGCCGGGCAGTGCCGCGATGAGGCACAGGGCGGCGATCACGGCGACGGGGAAGCCGTTGTTGCGGAACAGGCCGATCCCGAGGAAGCCGACGCACAGCAGCAGGATCTCGGAGCGGTGCAGGCGGCCCTGCCAACTGCCGTTCAGCCGCCTGCCCGTCAGCCGCGCCGTGACGGCGAAGACCAGGACGGCGCAGATCGTGAACGGCACGTCCTTGCCGACGTAGACGGTGAACGCGGCGAGCGACGGGACGAGCGCGCAGGCCAGCGCCGCGGGCGCGCTCCACCGTCCGCGGACGCCGACCGTGCGCAGGCTCGCGCACGTGTAGGCGAGCACGGCGGACATCGCCACCGTCTGACACAGCGTCAGTGCGGCATGCCCGCCGGTGGACTTGAGGCTCAGCCAGAGCAGGGAGTTGTAGAGGACCGAGTGGTTGGAGATCCAGTGCCCTGTGGTGACCTGCCAGGTGTAGGCGAGCGCGTCGTAGTCGATCATCCCGGGGTAGAACGCCGCCCACCACAGCAGGTAGATCGTCTGGCAGGTCACGTAGACGGCGAGAGGCAGCCGCAGGTGCTGCGGCACGCGCTCCCACAGGCCCCGCGTCGGGGAGACGGGCGGGGCTTGGGCATCGGACATGGCGGGGTTCTCCTCGGGAGGCGGGTCCTGGGTGCGCACGGTCAGCGTGTGCCGTCCGGGAGGGCGGGGCGCGTGGCCTCGGGGTGCGGTGGTGTGTCCTGCTGCGGGACGGTCGACGGGTGGTCCTGGCCGAGCATGACCAGGGACACCACGCGGGCGGCCGCGTTCCCGTCGTCGTAGGCACAGAACCGGCTGCGGAAGTCGGCGCGCAGCGCGGCGGAACGCGCGTCGCGCCAGGCCCCGGACGCGAACAGCTCCGTCAACTCCTCGGCGCTGGTGGTGACATGGCCCGGCGGGTCGGCCAGGACGTCGAAGTAGGTGCCGCGGGCCGCCCGGTACGCCTCCCAGTCGTCGCCGTGGACGATGATCGGCCGGTCGGTGTTGGCGTAGTCGAACATCAGGGACGAGTAGTCGGTCAGCAGGGCGTCGGAGGCGAGCATCATGTCCGTGGCCGAGGGCTCGTCGGTGACGTCGAGGAGCAGGCCGCGCCGCTGGAGGTCGCGCAGTTCCTGACCGCGGTACGGGGACCGGGCGTCCTTGGGGTGCAGCCGGACGAGCAGGGTGACGCCGGGGCCGAGCCCGCGCACCAGCCGTTCGAGGTCGAGCCGTGGGACGTACGACCTGCGGTGCTCGCGCCGGGTCGGGGCGTAGAGCAGCACGGTGTCGCCGTCCGGGACGCCGAGCCGCTTGCGCAGGGCGAGGGTCCGCAGCGGGTCGCCGCGCACCAGGACGTCGTTGCGCGGGGCCCCGGTCGGCAGGGAGGTGAAGCGGCAGGGGTAGGCGCGGTCCCAGACCTGCTGCGCGTACGGGCTGGAGACCAGGCTGAAGTCCCAGCGGTCCGCGCGCCGCAGCTCACCACGGACGTCGGCCTGGTGTCTCGCGGCGGGCCGGTCCAGCCGGTCGGCGCCCATGTGCCCGAGCGGTGTGCCCTCGTGGGTGTGGACGTGGATCTGCCCGGGGCGTTTCACCATGCCGAGGGTCCAGCCGACGTTGTTGACGAAGTACGTGGCTCGGCTCGTCACGCGGTGGTAGCGCGGTGTGTCGGGCGTGACGTGGTCGATGCCCTCCGGGAGGTGCGGCACGGCGTCCGGGCGCACCACCCACACCGCGTCGATGTGCGGGGCGAGGAGGCGGGCCGCTTCGTGGACGGCCGCCGGGTCGCCGAGCACGCCGCGGTGCCAACCGGCCGAGTACACGGCGAGGTTGGGGTCGAGGCGGCGTCGGCGCTGGGTGGTGGCATAGCCGCGCTTGACCCGTCGGGCGGCGGCCGTGGACAGCTCGCGCTTCTTGCGCAGGGAGGCGCGGCCCAGACGCTCGGCCAGTACGTAGGCCCGGAAGACGGGGTAGGGGGCGGCGGCGATCAGGTGCCACTGGCCGCGGTAGGCGTCGTGCGGCGGGGTGAAGCCGTCGGGCCTGTGGCGTCGGTAGAGGTCGGCCGTCGCCCGGTGGAAGGCGGGCCGGTCCTCGGGCAGGACGCGCTCACTGAGCGGCAGTGTCGCCAGGAAGTGGTTGATCATCCGCTCGAAGAGGTAGGGCCGCGTCTCGTGCAGTTCCGGGTGGGCGTCGAGGAACGCGAACAGGCCTGCGTACTGCGTGAAGATGTCGAAGTGTCTGCGTCCCGGAGTGCGGGTGATCGCGCCGCGTCTGCGCTGGAGGTACTCGACGCACACCCGGTCGAGGCATGCGATACGGCGGGCGCAGGCCAGGGCCTGGTAGGTGACAGGGGCGTCCTCGTACAGGCCCGGCTGGTAGGTGAGTTCGTGGCCGGTGAAGAAGTCGCGGCGGTACGCCTTGTTCCAGGCCACCAGGAACAGGTGCAGATAGTGCGGGCTGCTCTTGATGTCGAAGGTGTCCGTGCCCGCGGACGCGAGCAGGTCGGCCGTCATGCTCCTGCTGCCGCGGCCCCACCAGTGCGTGCGCACATGGTCGAAGACGAGGATGTCCGGGTCTTCGGTGGCGGTGAGCCGCTCGTCGATGGCCCGCAGCGCTCCGGGCGTGTAGGTGTCATCACTGTCGAGGAAGAGCAGGTAGTCGCCACAGGCGTGCTCGACGCCCGCGTTGCGTGCCCGGCCGAGGCCGACGTTCTCCGGCAGGTGCAGCGCGGTGACCCGGCTGTCGCGGGCCGCGTACTCGTCGATGACGGCGCCGCAGTTGTCGGGTGAGCAGTCGTCGACCGCGATGACCTCGAGGTCGGTGCAGGACTGGGTCAGGATCGAGTCCAGGCACGCGCGCAGATGGCCCTGGACCTTGAACACGGGGACGATGACGCTGAAGCGGGGCACGGGCTCTTCCCTTGTCGTGGGGATGGGGACGGGCGTCCGCGACGGACGGGTGACGGGGACGGGTCAGGGGCTCGGGACGTGGGCGGCGGCCGGTGCCGGCACCCGCTCGTCCAGCGGAACGACGGGCGGCAGGTCCTTCGCCTCCTCGCCGAGCAGCACCCGGCGCACCACCCGTTCCGCGGCGAGGCCGTCGTCGAACTCGCAGAACCGGCGGCGGAACGCGTCGCGCAGCCGGGCCGAGGCCGCGTCCCGCCACCGACCGTCGCGGAAGATGTCCGTCAGCTCGTCCTGCCTCCGGGCCACCGGCCCCGGTGGGGCGTCCAGCAGGTCGAAGTAGACGCCCCGCGTCTCCCGGTAGATGTCCCAGTCGTCGGCGTACACGACGATGGGGCGGTCGAGGTTGGCGTAGTCGAACATGATCGACGAGTAGTCCGTGACCAGGGCGTCCGCGGCGAGGCACACCTCCTCGGGCGAGCGGTGCCCGGTCACGTCGATCAGCGCCCCTGACCGCACCATCTCTTCGAGGCCCGCGGCCCCCTCGTACGAGTGGTGGGCCCGCAGCAGCACGACGAAGTCGTCGCCGAGCGCGCGGCAGAACGCGGCGAGGTCCAGTTGGGGCAGGAAGTCCGTGCGGTAGTCGCGGTGGGTCGGCGCGTACAGCACCGCCACCCGGTCCTCGGGGATGCCGAGGCGCCGCCGGATCGCGGCGACGTCGTCGGCCGTCGACGTGTAGAACGCGTCGTTGCGCGGATAGCCGACGTCCAGGCTCTCGTACGCGCCCGGGTAGGCCCGCTCCCAGACCTCGGTGGAGTGCCGGTTCGAGGAGACGTTGAAGTCCCAGCGGTCCACGCGCTGGAGCAGTTTGCCGAGCGGGCCCGCCGCGGCGGCCGCGGCCGGGTACTCCACCAGGTCCACGCCCATGCACTTGAGCGGGGTGCCGTGCTGAGTCTGCACATGGACGGTGCCGGGGCGCTTCTTGACCGCCATCTCGAAGTTGACGTTGTTGAAGGTGTACTTGGCGGTGGCCATGACCTCCCAGTAGCGGGCGCTGCCGATCACGACGCGCTCCACGTCGTCGGGCAGGCTCCCCGTGTGCCCCTTGGTGACCAGGAAGACCGGCTTGATGTGCGGGGCCAGGCGCCGTGCCGCCGCGTGGATGGCGGCGGGGTTGCAGGCGTAGCCGCGGCCCCAGTAGGCGGAGAAGACGGCGAGGTTGTCGTCGATGGGCCGCCTGAGGAATCTCCGGTAGGGGCCGCCGAGGCGCGTGCGCAGCCGCCTCGCCCACCGGCGGCCGAACCGGATCCCCTTGCCGAGCCGCCGCTTGGTGCCGCGCAACGCGCCGAACGCCGCGTAGGAACCGGAGGCCAGCACGGCTTGTTGCAGGCCGACGCTGCCCGCCGGGCGTCGGCTGCCGGCCGGGCGGTGGCGGCGGTAGAGCCGGGTGGCCCGCTGGAAGAACTGTCGGCGCACCGCGGGGGTCGGCAGCCGTCCTGGGGTCGCGGCGGTCTTGAGGACTTTGCCGACCATCTGCTGGAAGACCCTGTCGAGCAGCTCCGGGTCGGACGTCAGCTCGGCCGACCGGCACATCACCAGGTCGAACTGGTCGAGCAGGTCCAGGTGGTGGAGTCCGGGCAGATAGGTCCGGCTGCCCTGGCGGCGCAGCAGATGGCGCACGCAGATCCGGTCGAGCAGGGCGATCCGCTCGGCTCGGAGCGCGGCCACGACGCTCCACACCGTGTCGGTGAACATGCCGGACGGGAAGGCCAGTTGGTGCCTGGCGACGAAGTCGCGCCGGTAGGCCGCGCTCCATGCCGGTACCCATGCGTCGGGCAGCGCCGGGTGCTCCTCCACGGCGAAGACACCGGTCGGCGCGCCGTGCCACAGGCGGGCCAACGCCGGGCCGGTGCCGCCGTCGAGCCAGTGCATCCGCTCATGGTCGAAGAGCAGCAGATCGGGATCGTCCAGCTCGGTCAGCCGCGCGTCGAGGGCCTCCAGCGCTCCCGGCACCAGGGTGTCGTCGCCGTCGAGGAAGAGCAGGAACTGGCCCCCGGCTGCCGCGATCCCGGCGTTCCGCGCGCCCGGCAGACCCTGGTCCGGCGCCGAACGCACCACCTTGATCCGCGGATCAAGGTCCGCGTGCGCGGCCACGATCGACGCGCACAGCCCTTCCGGTGCGCCGACCACGGCGATCAGTTCGACGTCGGCGAAGGACTGGCCGAGCACCGAGTCGAGGCAGTCGGGCAGCCGTCCCGGCCCGTCGTGGGCCGGGACAACGACACTGAAGCGGGGCAACACGCACTCCTTCGATGGGCGTTCAGGCGGCGCCGGTGGGCAGCGTCGCGGTGGGCCCCGGCTCCTGCCGCGGGCCGGGTGCGGGTGCCTGGTGCCGCTCCCCCGGCGGCGTTCCGGCCGTCTCGCCGAGGAAGACGTGCCGCACGACCCGCTCGGCGGCGCGTCCGTCGTCGTGCGGGCAGAACCGTTCGCGGAAGGCGGCCCGCTGCCGGGCGGTGCGGGGGTCGCGCCAGGCGCCGGTCGCGAAGAGGTCGATGAGCTCGTCCTCGCCGCCGGCGACCGCGCCGGGCGGGAAGTCCCGGATGTCGAAGTAGGTGCCCCGGACCGCCTCGTAGACCTCCCGGTCGCCGGTGTGCACGACGATGGGCCGGTCCAGGTGCGCGTAGTCGAACATCAGCGAGGAGTAGTCCGTGACCAGGGCGTCGCTGGCCAGGCAGAGGGATTCGACGCAGGGGTGGTCCGAGACGTCGAGCAGCCGGGGCGAGCCGTCGCCCACGCGCGCGATGGTGGACAGGTGATGGGTGCGGGCGAGCACCAGGAAGCCGGGGCCGAGCATCCGCGCCATGCGTTCCAGGTCGATGGTGTGGCGTCCGGTGCGCTGGTGGTCGCGGTGCGTGGGGGCGTAGAGGATCGCGACGGCATCGCTGGGGATGCCCAGGGATTCACGGAGCCGGGCCACGTCCTCGCCGGTGGCGTTCCGGTAGACGTCATTGCGCGGGTAGCCGTATTCGAGCGTGGTGTAGCCGGCGGGAAAGGCCCGTTCCCAGACGAGGGTGGAGTGGCGGTTCGCGGACAGGACGAAGTCCCACTTGTCGCAGTTGGCGAGCATGCGCCGGACGTCGGTGTCGCCGAGGGCGAGCGGCCGGTCGATGAGGTCGAGGCCCATCCGCTTGAGCGGGGTGCCGTGCTGGGTCTGCAGGAACACCTGACCGCGGCCCTTGACGAGTCTTCGGTCGAAGTTGACGTTGTTGACGAGGTACTTGGAGCGGGCGAGCGCCGTCCAGTACGCGGCCGTGCCCGGAGTGAGGAGGCGGGTGGCCGGCGGAACCGTGTGCCGGTGCGCGGGGTCCGCGATCCACGCGGTGCGGACGTGCGGGGCCAGTTCGCGGACCTTCGCCTCGACGGCCGCCGGGTTGCAGCGGTAGCCGCTTCCCCAGTAGGCGCAGAACACGGCGTCGTTCTCGCGCAGCGGCAGGAGCCGCTGGATGCGGTAGTGGGCCTGGAGGGCGAGCCCTCTGAGGGCATGCCGTACGGCGCGGGCGGCGGCCTGGAGGCGCCGCCGCAGGACACCCGCGAACTGCAGCGTCCGGTAGCTGCGGTGGGCGCCGAGGCGGACCAGCGCGTGCCGGACCCTGGTGCGCACGGGAGGGGTCGCGCCCAGGGCGCGGTAGCGGCGGCCGTAGGTGCGGGCCTGCCGCAGGAACGCGGCGCGGCTGCCGCGCGGCAGCCGGTCCGGTGCGGTGAACACCGTGCTGAAGTGGTCCAGCATCCGGCGGAAGACGAGGGGGCGCCAGCGCGCCGTCCCGGGGTGTGTGTCCAGGTAGGCGAAGACCCGGTCGTACTGGCTGAAGAGCTCGAAGTGCCGGCGCCCCGGGGAGCAGGTGATCGCTCCGGTCCTGCGCTGCCGGTAGCGCACGCAGACACGGTCGAGCACGGCGATGGACTCGGCGGTGACCAGGACCGGGTAGGTCCAGGACACGTCCTCGTAGTAGCCGGGGGCGAAGACGAAGCCCGCCGTGACGAGGAACTCGCGGCGGTACGCCTTGTTCCAGACCACGTGCAGGACCCTCAGCAGGCCCGGTCTGTCGTCCAGGGTGAAGGACGGAGGGCCGGTCTCGGCGAGGTGGCCGGTGACGGGATTGGCCAGCGTCCTGCCGGTCCAGTACGACCGTACGTAGTCGTAGACCAGGACGTCGGGGCCGCCGGTTTTCTTGAGCCGGTCCGAGATCGCGTGCAGCGCCTCGGGGACGAGGCAGTCGTCGCTGTCCAGGAAGATCACATAGTCGCCGGTGGCGCGTTCGAGGCCGGCGTTGCGGGCCCTGCCGAGGCCGACGTTCCCCGCGAGATGTACGGCGCGGACCCGCGGATCGCGGGCCGCGAACTCGTCGATGATCGCCCCACTGGCATCCGGCGAGCAGTCGTCGACCGCAATCAGCTCCACATCCGTGAAGGACTGCTCCAGAACGGATTCCAGGCATTCGTGGAGATATGCCTGCACCCGGTGAACGGGAATGATGACACTGAACCGTGGCAATGCGCTTCCATGGGTCGTCAGCGGCGTATTGCACGAGAACGGCCGACGATTTGCGCAGGTTACGCGTAATATGGCATTTGGGGTAACTGGCCACTTTCAGGGCATGGGCGCGGCGGTACGCCTCACACGTTCCGCTCCTCCAGCCGGTGCGGGTGGGCCGGGTAGACACCGAGCACGCGGACCTCGGACGAGAAGAACCGCAGCTCCTGGAGGGCGAGCTCGACACGTGGCTCGTCGGGGTGGCCCTCGATCTCGACGTAGAAGCAGCTCGGGTTGAGGCCCGCGCCCATCTGATAGCTCTCGATCTTGGTGAGGTTCACCGCGCTGCTGGCGAAGCCGCCCAGCGCCTTGTAAAGGGCGCTCGGGATATTGCGGACGGCGAAGAACAGGCTCGTCATCGTCGGCCCGCCCGAGACGGGGGCGAAATCGGCGTCACGGGACAGCACGACGAACCGCGTGGTGTTGGCCGGGTCGTCCTCGACGCCCGCCTGCAACACCTCGAGACCGTAGTGCCCGGCCGCGGCCGGCGGAGCGAGCGCCGCGTGCCGGGGGTCGTTCAGCTCCGCCACCTCGCGGGCCGCGCCCGCCGTGTCGTCACTGACCCGGGTGCGCCAGCCGCCCGCGCGCACGACCTTCCGGCACTGCCCGAGGGCGTGCACATGGCTGCGGACACACTCCACTTGACCGAGCGAGGTCCCGGGCACACCCATGAGGTCGAAGCGGATGGCGTGGAAGTACTCGCCGACGACGAACAGGCCCGACTCCGGCAGCAGATGGTGCACATCGGCGACGCGGCCCGCCGTGGAGTTGTCCACGGGGATCACCGCCAGGTCCGCGTCGCCCGCCGTCACCGCGTCCAGCGCCTGCTCGAAGCCGACGCAGGGCAGCTCCGTGCACCCCGGGAACAACGTCTGGGCAACGGTCGCCGAGTTGGAGGCGTGCTCGCCTTGGTACGCGATGCTGGTCACAGGGGGTCACTTTCGGTGCGGTGGTCGTCGTGGCTGTCGGCGTTGGTGTTGGTGTTGGCGTCGATCATTGGATTCAACAAGAGATCCGGCCGCCGGGGCGGCGGTGTTCAGGGGTTGAGAAGGCCGCGGGCGCTTCAGCGCACTCCATAACGCGCCTCGATCCCCGCGACGATCAGCTGGAGCCCCTCCTCGAACCGCTCGTCGTACGCCGCGAACAGCTGGTCCCCCGCGGCCGCGGCCAGCGGGTAGTCGGCGAGGCTCTCGGCGCGCTCGGCGAGGCCCACGAGCGGCTCGTCCCGCGTCGGCCCGGTAAGCATGCCCTGCTCCTCGGTGACGAAGCCGAGCGTGTACATGCTCGCCGTGCTGCTCGCCCAAGCGGCCTGTTCGGCGGTGAATCCGGCGTCGATGAGCAGCCGCAGATGCGCCTCGAGCTCCGGACCGTGGTCCGTGCCCGTGAATCGCGATCCGCTGAAGACCTTCGCCCCGTCGCGATACCGCAGGAGCATGGCTCGCAGATGGCGGTTGGCCTGCAACAGATGCTCCCGCCAGCCCCCCGCCGGTTCGTAGGCGACCGAGGCTCCGCCCGCCTCCGTCATCCGCCGGAACATCACGGTCGCCATCTCGTCCAGCAGCGCCTGCTTGTTCTTGAAGTGCCAGTACAGGGCGGGGGCCTGCACGTTCAGCTGCTTGGCGATGGCGCGCAGCGTCAGCCCTTCGAGGCCGACGTCGTTCAGCACGTCGAGGGCGGTGTCGGCGACGTGGGCCTTGTCGAGCTTGGCTTTGGAGGGCTTGGCCTTGGCGGGGCCGGTCTTGGCGGACCCGGCCTTGGCGGGCCCGGTCTTCGCGAGATCGGCCTGGTCGGGCCCCGCGATCGGCTTCTCGTTCGGCTTCTTCTTCTCGGACACGCTTGACAGTTTAACGCCGTTAAGGCGATGCTCGACACATCGGAACTTAACGACGTTAAGGAGTGGGCGATGGTGGACGCGGAGCAGAACACGGGGGCAGGGGCACAGGCCGCCGAGTCGACGGAGGTGCTGACGGAGGTACTGATCGTGGGGGCGGGCCCGACGGGACTCGCGCTCGCGGTGGACCTGGCGCGGCGCGGCACGCGGGCACTGCTGGTCGAGCGGGCGGACGAGCTGTTCCCCGGATCACGGGGCAAGGGCCTCCAGCCCCGCACGCAGGAGGTGATGTACGACCTCGGAATCCTCGACGCCATCCACGCGGCGGGCACGCGGTATCCGACGATGCGGGTGTGGGAGGACGACAGGCCGGGCGAGGAGTGGGACATGATGGAGCGCTCCGAGCCGACCGAGCAGATCCCGTACGCGGAGGGCTGGTTGATACCCCAGGCCCGCACGCAGGAAGTGCTGCACGCGCGGCTGCGGGAGCTGGGCGGCGAGGTCCGCTTCGGCGCGCCGTTGAGCGGCCTCACGCAGGACGGGGACTCGGTGACGGCGACCTTCGAGGACGGCTCGACGGTGCACGCCCACTACGTGGTGGCGGCGGACGGCGGCCGCTCCACGGTCCGCAGGTTGCTGGGCATCGGCATGACCGGGGAGACCGTCGACCCGAAGCCGATGCTGGTGGCGGACGTGCGGCTCACGGCCGACGCCCCACTCCCGGACACGCACTGGCACGTGTGGCCGAAGGCGGAGGACGGCTTGGTGGCGTTCTGCCCGCTGCCGCCGGACCCGGCGCGGGAGGGCCGCCTCTTCCAACTGGCGGCGCAGTACGCGGACGAGTCCGCGACCCCTGACGTGTCGCCCGACGGGGTGACCAAGCTCCTGGCGAGCCGCACCGTACTGTCCCCGGAACACATCGCCGAGGTGCCGTGGGCCTCGGACTTCAAGGCACGGGCGGCGCTCGCGGACCGCTTCCGGGCGGGCCGGGTCTTCCTCGCGGGCGACGCGGCGCACGTCCACTCCCCCGCAGGGGGCCAGGGCCTGAACACCAGCGTGCAGGACGCGTACAACCTGGGCTGGAAGCTGGCGGCGGTCCTCGCCGGCGCCCCTGCCCGGCTCCTGGACACGTACGAGGAGGAGCGGAGGCCCGTGGCCGCCGGGATCCTCGGCCTCAGCACCCGGATCCACCACGCGAACACGGAGGGCCGGCCCACGAGGCGGGGCGGGGAGATGCGCCAACTGGGCATCGGCTACCGCGAATCACCGCTGACCCGCGAAACGCGGCCCGACCTCCCGGACGACGCCCTGCGGGCGGGCGACCGGGCACCGGACGGGCGGCGGGGCGGGGTGCGCCTCTTCGACCTGTTCCGGGGCCCGCACTGGACACTGCTGGCGGTGGGCCCCGCGCCGGAACTCCCACTACTGGACGACGACTTCATACGCTCCGCCCGCATCCCCGCCTACGAGGCGTACGGCCCGGGCCTGTTCCTGATCCGCCCGGACGGCTATGTGGCGTGGGCCGGGGAGACGGCGGAGGGGGTGGAGGAGTATCTGGCGGAGTGGGGGCCGACGGGTGCCACCGCCGCCCCGGGTGGCGACTCGACCCAAACTCCGTGACGCGCCCCGAACCCTGTGACGCGCCCCGCACCTCCGTGACGCGATCCGGCACACTGGAGGCCCATCGCTCCGTCCGTCCGGTCACGTCGTCGCGCCCGGCCGGACACCCGGCCCCCGAAGGAGCCCCCGCGTGAAGCGCCCCACCGCCCGCGACGTCGCCCAGCTCGCCGGCGTCTCGCGTGCAGCCGTGTCGTTCGTCTTCAGCGGGCGGGCCGAGGGGAATCTGTCGGCCCGGACGCAGCAGCGCATCAAGGAGGCGGCGGACGCGCTCGGCTACCGGCCCGACGAGGTGGCGCGGTCGCTGCGCGCGCGGCGCACGGGTGTGATCGGGATGCTCAGCGACTCGATCGCGACCAGCCCGTTCGCCGGACGCATGGTGCTCGGCGCGATGGAGGCGGCCCGGGCGCGCGGACACCAGGTGCTGCTGATGGAGTCGGGCAGCGACAGCGCGGCGGAGGCCGAGGCGGTCGCCGAACTGCGGGCGCGCCGGGTCGACGGGTTCGTCTACGCGGCCATGGACCTGAACGCGACGGACGTTCCCGAGGGCCTGGACCCGTCCCGCACGGTGCTCGCCAACTGCCTTGCCCGCAAGGAGGGGACGTACGCCGCCGTGGTCACGGACGAGCGGGCCGGCGGGCGCAGCGCGGTCGACGTACTGCTCGCGGCGGGGCACCGGAACATCGCCCTGGTGGGCGGGCCCGAAGGAAACATCGCCGCCGACGACCGCGCGCTCGGCTTCGCCGACGGACTGCGCGCGGCCGGTGTGCCGGTCCGCAAGCGGCGGCTGCTGCGGGTCGGCTGGCAGATCGACGAGGGGTACGCGGCCGCGCTGCGACTGTTGGACTCGGCGAAGGCGCCGACGGCAGTGGTGTGCGCCAACGACCGGGTGGCGACCGGGGTGTTGCTGGCCGCGGCTCGGCTGGGGATCTCCGTTCCCGAGCGCCTCTCGGTGGTCGGGTACGACGACCAGGACCAGATGGCCGCACACCTGGTCCCGGCCCTCACGACCGTGGCGCTGCCGCATCACGCGATGGGCGCGACGGCGGTGGACACGCTGCTCGACGCGGTGGAGTCGGGCGAGCCGGTCGAGCCGGGGCGCGTGCGACGCCTGGAGTGCCCGGTCGTCGCACGCGCATCGGTGGCGGCCCCCGCCGACTCCTGAGGCCCCCGCCATCTCGGGGTCACGGAGTCACGTGGGCCATTTCGGCCACGTGGATCACGTGGATCACGTGGATCACGGATGTTCCCAGGCCGTCGCGTCGACGTCCGCGTCGCCCTGTGTCACCGACACCTGCCAGGTGCCCCGCGGCGCCGGATACACCTTCTCCGTGAGGGCGACCCGCTCGTCCCACACCGCCTCCACGAGCGGTCCGTCGACCAGGACACGCAGTCGGCCGCCGACGCCGGTCGGGCCGGTACCGGTGACCGTGTTGGTGCGGGGCCGTGGGCGTGTGGCGGTGGCGGGAGCGGCGGTGCGGTCCAGTGTGAGCGTGCCGCGGGTGGGGTTGACCCGCAGCGTGAGGGTGGCGCCCAGCTGCACCGTCACCTCGGTGTCCGGTTCCTGGGCGCGGACGTCGGCCTGGATCTCGTACGCGGGTGGCAGCGGCTCGCCGGGAGGCAGTTCGTGGCCGCGCAGGGCGGTCAGTTCGCGGGCGAAGGTGTGCCGCAGGGTGCCGTCGGGGTGCAGGCCGAGCTCGCGGGGGTGGGTGAGGCAGCCGGCCCAGCCCGCCGCGACGGACTCCGCCTCGGTGCGGGACTCCCAGCTCCAGCCCCACATCAGCGTCCGGTCGGGCTCGACGAGTGTCGTGGGGGCGTAGAAGTCCCGCCCATGGTCGAGGAGTCCGCCGCTCTCGGGCACGAAGCGCAGTCCGTCGCCGTGCGGGGCGAGGGTGCCGGTGAGGTGAGTGGCGGTGTGGGTGACACCGTCCGCCCACAGGGACACCACGAGCGTCCAGCGCCCCTCGCCCACGGGGAAGAGGGCGGGGCACTCCCAAGCGGTGGCCGGCATCGCGTGCCGGGCGGCGGCCGGTTCAGCGGCGTCGAGGAGTGAACCGGCGTACTCCCAGGGCGAGTCGAGAGTGTCGTCGGCGATCCGGTAGAGCAGGACGTCGGGCCGGGGGTCCGTGCCCCGGTGCCCCGCGCCCACCAGGGCCCAGCGGTGGCCCTCGAAGGTGAAGAGGTAGGGGTCGCGGAACGCGAGCAGATCGAGACCCGGCGGCGGACCGTCGACGACGGGGCGAGGCAGCACATCGAACCGGGTGAGCCGATGGCCGGCGGCGCGGGCCAGCATGACACTGCCGATGCCGTCGTCGCGGTTCATACCCGTGTAGACAGCGGTGGGGACACCGTGGTCGACGACCGCGCAGCCGGACCAGGCACCGAGCCGGTCGGGCCGCCCCGGTCCGGGGGCGAGGGCGACGCCGTGATCGTCCCAACGGACCAGGTCGGGGCTGGAGGCGTGCCCCCAGTGGATGTCTCCCCACACCGCGGCGTGCGGGTTGTGCTGGAAGAACAGGTGGTAGCGACCGTCGTGGTGCAGCGGCCCGTTGGGGTCGTTGCACCAGTTTCCCGCGGCGGGCCGGACGTGGTGGCGCGGCGCCGAGCGGTCGGCGGCGGGCGTACTGGGAGCGTGCGGGGCGAGGTGCGTGGCGTGCGGCATGCGGCGTGACTCCTCGACGTCGTGAAGGGGGAGCAAGGGGTGCGTGACTGCGTTTCGCGGGACGTGGAGAAGGCCGGCGGCCACTCGCGTACGCCCTGCGCAGCGCAACCTAACACGTGATAGCTTCACGGCTCCCCGAGTCGGCACACCCCGTCGCGAGCCCCGGACACCGCGAGCGCAGGGGCACCCGCTCGACCCCAACTCCATGAAGGGAGACGGCCCTTGATCGTCGTCACCGGTGAGGCACTGATCGACCTCGTCCCGCAGCCCGGCCCCGCAGGGGCCCTCGCCGCCCTCTCCCCCAAGCGGGGCGGCGGCCCGTACAACACGGCCGTGGCGCTCGGACGGCTCGGCGAGGGCGCCGCGTTCCTGTCCCGTGTCTCGCGCGACCCGTTCGGCGAGGAACTCCTGACCGGGCTGCGCGCTGCGGGCGTCGACGTGTCGCACGTGCAGCGGGGCACGGAGCCCACGTCGCTGGCGGTGGCCTCGGTCGGCCCCGACGGGTCGGCCGGCTACTCCTTCTACGTCGAGGGCACCGCCGACCGAATGTTCAGCGCACCCGCCCAACTCCCGCGCGGGACACGGGCGGTGTCGTTCGGCACCTGCTCACTGGTCCTGGAACCGGGCGCGAGCGCGTACGAGGAGCTGCTGCACCGCGCCCACGCGGACGGGCTGTGCACCGCTCTCGATCCGAACATCCGGCCCGGCCTGATCCCGGACCCCGCCGCCTACCGGGCGCACTTCCGCTCCTGGCTGCCGAGCACCACGCTCGTGAAACTGTCCGACGACGACAGCCGCTGGCTCGGCGGCGACCCCGCCTCCTGGCTCGCGCACGGCCCTTCGGCCGTCGTCCTCACCCGCGGCGCGGCGGGCCTGACCGCCTTCACGCACGCGGGAGAGGTCACCGTGCCCGGGGTGCCGGTGGCCGTGGCGGACACCATCGGCGCGGGCGACACCGTCAACGCCGCGCTGCTCCACCGCCTCTCCGCCCACGGCGCGCTGAACGGACGGGCGATGGCGGCGCTGGGCGAGGCGCAGTGGCGGGACGTCCTCGGGTTCGCGGCGCGGGCGGCCGCGGTGACGGTGTCACGGGCGGGCGCCGAGCCGCCGTATGCCCACGAACTTGGCTGAACCGTCGGGCAGTTGACCGGGCCCGCTGCCGCGCGGACCCGGTTCACCCAAGCCCGAACTCCCGGATCTCCAGCGCGCCGAAGACGGCCGGCCCGCCTGATGCGTACAGCGCGACCCGGTCGTCGCCGGGCAGGCCGAACACCTGGTGGGTGTGGACGTGGCGGCCGTCCCCCACGAACACCTCCACCGTCGTGCGGTCCACCAGGATGCGCAGCGCCAGCTTGCCGGCGGCCGCGTCGACCGGGGTGTGCGTCTCGCGGGTGCCACCGGGATACAGCGTGCTGCCACGGTTCACGTACGCGTAGCCGCCCGCGACGTACACACCGACGTCCACGTGCCGGGTGCCGCCCGGGGCCTTGCGGAGCTGGAGGCCTACGTTCTCCGTCTCGCCGGGGGTCCAGCGCAGTTCGGCGCGGATCTCGTAGGCGGTACCGGTGAAGTCGAGCGGCTTCGTTCCGTCGACGCGTACGTCACCGAGAGCGGTGGTGTCGGTGACGTACGCGTCCAGGGCCGGGGTGGGCCGCGAGGTCAGGAAGTAGGTGCCGTCGCCCGCCCGTTGGAGGGTGATCTCGCGGGTGACGGAGTCGGTTCCGTTGAAGCCGTCGGCGACGAGCGTGGGGGTGTTGTGCGGGTACTCCCAGCTGTTGGTCCAGGCGAAGGCATACCGGGCCGCCGGGTCCACCGTTCCGTCGGCCGATCTCTTCTCGCAGGTCACCGCCGCGTACCAGTCGGGGCCGTGGTCCAGCCACCGGGGCGCGTCCGCGTCGGCGGTGAACGTGTCGCCGTCGAAGTCACCGGTCCAGTACGCGTACGTGGCGGGCAGGCCGCTCGACGTGCCGTTGGCGCTCGCGGCGAGCACCCAGTGCCAGGTGTCGTCGGCGGCCTGGATGCGGAACAGGTCGGGGCATTCGAGGGTGCCGTAGCCGTCGCGGACGAACCCACTGCGGTACGTCCAGGACTTGAGGTCGTCGGAGGTGTAGAGCCCGATCTTGTTGCGCTCGGCGAGGGCGAGGACCCAGCGGTCACGGTCTGTGTCGCGGACCACCTTGGGGTCGCGGAAGTCCTTGACGCCCGGGTTGGGCAGGACCGGCTGGGTGCCGTGCGGGCGGAAGGTGCGGCCGGAGTCGGTGGAGTACCAGAGGTACTGGGCCTGGGAGTTGGCGGCGGCGTCGGACTCCATCGTCACGAGGGCGATCACGGCCCCCGCGCCGAAGCCCGCCGTGTTGCCCTCGTCGACGACGGCGCTGCCCGACCATGCGTCGCCCGCGGAGGTGGTGTCCTTGGGCAGGGCGACACCCCGGTCCGTGTAGCGCACCAGGTCGGGCGAGGTGGCGAGCCGCCAGGAGGTGCCTTCGGCGCCGGTGATGTAGTCGGCGTTGTAGAGCGTGAAGTACGCGTAGGCGCCGTCGACCCAGATGGGGCGCTGCGGGTCGTTCTTCCAGTTGTCCGGGATCGTGTAGTGGTACGCGGCGCGGTAACTTCCCAGCGCCGCTGCCGACTTGGGTCTCGCGGGGGCCGCGGAGGCAGATGCGGGCAGGGCCAGTGTGCCGCCCAGGGCCGAGGCCCCGAGGAGTGCGGCTCGGCGGGTGACGGGTCGGGGCGCCATGGTCGGGCCTTTCGGTCGGAGCGGAGGGCCATGCCACCACATGCAGCCCTCTCGGACGAGCTTGAACCTAACTCGTGCTAGGTCAAGTCCCGCAAGGGGTTCGGGGGATCCGAAAAAACCTCGGGCCACCCTCTTGACGCGACCCGTCCGCCGCTTTCATCATCCCGGGGTCACCTCAACTATCACGAGTTAGGTCGGACTTGATGTTCCCCACTGCCACGGGACGGCGGCCATGACCACACCCGCACCACCCCCGGCCCCACGCCGCGGCGCCCCCGGCCGCCGCACACTCCTGCGCGCCGGCGGTTACGGCCTCGCCGCGGCCGGACTCGCCTCCACCGCCGCGAGCTGGGACCGGCTCACGGCCTCCGACATCCCGGGCCGCGACGGGTCCATGCTCACCGTCGCGATCCTCGGCTCCGCGATCGACCCGAACCAACAGAGCGTGCTGGTCGAGGACTTCCACCGGTTGCACCCCGGCATCAAGGTCCGGCTGCTCGCCGTGCAGGCCACCGACTGGAACGACTTCTTCGCCAAGATCCTCACCCAGATCGCCGCGGGCAGCGCCCCCGACGTGGTGTACGTCGCCACCGAGGGCGTGCAGCTCTTCGCCGACCGGCTCGGCCTCGCCCTCGACGACCGGGTCCGCCGGGACGCCGGTGAACTGCGGGAGTTCTTCGCCGACGTCCACCCCTCGCTCGTCGAGTCGATGATGTACGAGGGGTCGCTGTATCAGCTCCCCGTCGAGTTCAACGCCGCGGACATGTACCTCAGCAAGAAGGTCCTCGCCCGCACGGGCGCCGAACTCCCGCCCACCGACTGGACCCGCGACGACTTCACCGCGCTGCTTCGCGACATGAAGCGCGCGGGCGGCCGCGGCTTCACCCCGTTCTTCTGGACCAACCGCCTGTGGGGCGGCGTGGTGCCATGGCTCTTCGCGAACGGCACCAACGTCCTTGCCGAGTCCAAGGCGCCCGGCGGCGACTGGCTCTGGAACACCTTCTACGACCCCAAGATGCGCCGCGGCCGGGGCGGCGGCTTCCGCTGGACCACCCCGCAGGCGCTCGACACGCGCGTGGAGGAGGTCTACGAGTACCTGGCCTCGCTCGTCCGGGACGGCCTGTGCTCGCGCCCCGAAGGCGGCAGCGGCACCAACCTGATCGGCGCGTTCTCCACCGGCCGCGTCGGCGCCACCCCCGCAGGTGGCTTCTGGGCTGGCGGGCTGAGCACGGCGGGCGTGCGCAGGGACGCGTACGACACCCAGTTCTTCCCGCGCTGGCGTACCCAGCGCCACCAGTACGGCGCCGCCGGGTACGCGATCCTGCGCACCTCGAAGCGGCAGGACGAGGCGTGGGAGTTCGTGAAGTACTCGGTCCGCAGGGACGTGATGACACGGCTCTTCCAGGCGAACCAGACCACTCCCGCCCGCCGCTCCATGGTGAACGCCGAGCGGTACGCCAAGACGGGCCCGGCCCACTGGGAAGTCTTCTACGACACCCTCGATCACTTCCCCACCACCGGCCCGATCCCGGCCCCGCCGCAGGTCGCCGCCGTCGACCTCGCCCTGACCAAGCACACCGCGACCGCCCTCGGCAGCCGTCGCGGCGTCAAACCGGCGCTGCGGGCGCTGCAACGGGACCTGGAGCGAGCCATGGAGCGTGACGTATGAGCGGCACCCAGAGCCCGTCCGCCGCCACGGGCGCGAGCCGGGCCGCGCGGGTCACCGCCTGGCTGTTCCTCGCGCCGACCATGCTCGGTGTGCTCGTCTTCACCGTGGTGCCGATCGTCGGATCGGTGGTCCTGTCCTTCTTCCACTGGGACGTCATCGACCGCCCGACGTACGCCGGTGTCTCCAACTACAGCGAGCTGACCGCCGACACCTCGATCCTCACGGCCTTCCGCAACACACTGCTCTTCATGGTGTTCGCCGTGACACTTCAGCTCGCGGTCGCGCTCGTCCTCGCGCTGGCGTTGCAGGGGCGGATGCCGCGCTGGATCCAACAGGCCCTGCGCTCCGCGTTCTTCTTTCCGCTCGTGCTGTCGGCGGCGTCCATCTCGGTCGTCATGAAGTACCTGTTCAACCAGGACTTCGGCGTCGTCAACTGGCTGCTCGGGCAGGTCGGCGCCGCCCCCGTGCCCTGGCTCACCTCCGAGGGCTGGGCGATGGCCGCGGTGGTCCTCGTCTACGTATGGCAGCAGTTCGGCTTCTCCTTCCTGCTCTTCGTCGGCGGCCTCGCCAACATCCCGCGCGAGCTGCACGAGGCGGCGGCGATGGACGGCGCGACGGGCCTGCGCAAGCACCTGCGGATCACCATCCCGCTGCTCTCCCCCACGCTGCTGGTGGCCTCCGTCGTCGGTGTCATCAACGCGTTGCAGGTCTTCGAGCAGCCGTACGTGCTCACCGACGGCGGGCCCGGCGACGCGACACGCACCGCGGTGATGGTGCTGTACCAGACCGCCTTCGAGCAGCTGCGGTTCGGGGAGGCGTCGGCGGTGGGTGTGGTGCTGTTCGCGCTGATCCTCGCCGTCACCGCGCTGCAGTTCCGCCTCAGCCGCCGTTTCGTGCACTACCAGTGAGAGGCCTTCCCACCATGACCGCAGTGTCGTACTCCTCTACTTCCCCGAGCGCGCCGGAGCGGCTGCGCGAGCGGGTCGGCTCGCTGACCGTGCGGCGACTCGGCACGGTGGCGCGCGTCGCGGGACTGCTCGTCGTCGCGCTGCTCACCATCGGTCCCGTGGTGTGGACGGTGTCCACGTCGCTGCGCTCGCCGGCCGAGTCCTTCGACCTGCCGCCGCAGCTGATCCCGGCCGACGGCACCCTCTCGGCGTACCGGCAGGTCTTCGGACAGCTCGACGTGTGGCTGCTCGCGCTCAACTCCGCGCTGGTGACCGGCCTCATCGCCGTCGGACAGATGCTCACGGCGGGCCTTGCCGGCTACGCGTTCGCCCTCCTCGACTTCCGTTTCAAGCGGCCGCTGTTCGGCCTGGTCCTCGCCACGATGATGGTGCCGGTGCAGGTCACGATCGTGCCGGTGTTCCTGATCCTGAAGGGCATGGGGCTCACGGACACGCTCCTCGCCCTCATCGTGCCGGCGGTTCCGACCGCGTTCGGAACGTTCCTGATGCGCCAGTACTTCCTGACGATGCCGAAGGAGCTGGGCGAGGCCGCCATGATCGACGGAGCGAGCCCGTGGCGGGTCTTCCGCTCGGTGTACGCACCGCTGGCGACACCGGGTCTCGCCATCGTCGGCGTACTGGCCTTCAACTACCACTGGAACGAATTCTTCCGCCCGTTGATCCTGGAGACCAGCAACCAGAACTTCACGATGCCGCTGGGCCTGGTCTCCCTCCAGGGGAACCTCGGCACGGGGTCGATCTCCGTGGTCCTGGCGGGGGTCGTCCTGTCGATGATCCCGGCGGTGGTGGTGTTCGTGATCGGGCAGCGGCCGTTGCGGGAGGGGATCACGTCGTCGGGGCTGAAGGGCTGAGCGCCGGTCGGTTCAAGTCGCTGCTGTACCGCCGGCTCTGGTCGCGGGCCGCGCCCGGGGAGAACTCGTAGCCGGTGAAGTCGGCGATGTGGACGTATCCGATGCGCTGGTAGAGGGCGTTGCTGGTGGGGTTGGCCGGGTCCGCGAACAGGACGACGTCCGTCGCACCCGAGGTCAGCGCCGCCCTGCTGGCCGCGACCGTCACGGCGCCCGCGTAGCCGTGGCCCCGGAGGTGGGCGGGGGTGTAGACGGGGTCCACCCGAACCATCCCCCCGACCATCGATGTCGTGGCCGCCATGGAGACGGGAGTGCCGTCGGAGTCCTCCCAGAACGTGAAGTGTCTGTCGCCGAAGCGCGAGTCGTCCCAGGAGCCGGCGTCGATCAAGTCGATGGAGCGCTGCTCCCCGACGTCGACGCAGAACTCACGACACCAGCGCACGACTTGTTCGCGGTCGCTCTCACCCGTCACGCGGCCCCGGCCCGCCGGGGTCCGCCGGGGCGGGGTGAGCGTGCCAAGACGATAGAGATGTGTCTGCCAGACAGGGGTGTGCGCTGCGCCTGTGTGCCGCTGCCATGCCTCCGCGAAAGCGGTGGCGGTGTCGTGGTCTGCGATGACGCCGGACGGGGAGTGGCCGAGGCCTGCCAGGTGAGCGACGAGGATGTCGACCCGCTCGGCGGAGAGCGGGGTGACCCACAGGTGTCCGCGCGGCCTGCGATAGAAGACGGCGCAGACTTCGCCCGCTGACTCCAGCAGGCCGAAGATGCCTCCTTCGCCCGCCTGCGCGTCAGCCCCGCACGTCCGCAGCTTCTCGATGTCCGTCAGTGGCGTGTTGTGCATCGCGGGCCGCGAGCGCAGGAAGTCTCCGGCTCGGGCGAGGAAGTCGTCGACGTCGTCGGTGAGTTGCCAGTTGTCCGTGAGCATGGTTCATGGTCCCGGATGTGCGTGACTTGCAGGAGTGCCCGGTCGCCACGGTGATGAATTCCCGGTCGGCCGGGGGCGATACGCAGGGCCGGACCGTCCCGCAGTCAGCGCTCTCGCCGCACCGAGGTCGTCTCGACCCCCACGGGGCTGCCGTGCGCGTCGACAGGGCGTACTTCGGGGAGCGGAAGGCCGCTCTCATCAACGAGCACCGAGTGCGTTTCACCTGGCGCGAAGGCGTGTCGCTCACCCCACTGCCGTGCGGCGACGATGACGGCGAAGAGGTCACGGCCCGCCTCCGTGAGGACATAGTTCTGCCGCCGCCCCGTCGGAGCGGTCCGCCGGTCGAGGATCCCTCGTTCGACCAGGCGCCGTAGGCGGTCGGTGAGGATGTTCCGCGCGATCCCCGTGCGCTGCTGGAAGTCGGTGAACGCCCGCGCGCCGTCCATCGCGTCGCGAACGATCAGCAGGCTCCATCGGTCTCCGACCAGGTCGAGCGTGCGCGCGACGGGACAGTCGGGGTCGGTCCAGGACATCCCCTCGGCATGGGGCGCTGCGCCAGCCATCACTCCTCCTGAAGAGTTGCGGATCAAAACCATTCTGCCGTACCTTCAATTTGGTTGCGATTTGCTACTTATCGAGAGGTGAGTCGGTGAGCCTTACGCATGGCCGCAGGGTGCTGTTCGCGGTGATCTGCGCGGTCGCGGTAGCGACGATCTACGTGGCGCAGCCCGTCCTGACGCAGATCGGCAAGGACCTCGGACTGCCGGAGGCCGACCTGGGACGGATCGTCACCGCCGGGCAACTCGGCTACCCGATCGGCCTGGTCCTGCTTGTCCCGCTGGGCGACATGTTCGACCGGCGCAAGCTCATCGCCGTACACCTCCTCCTTGCCGCGGCCGGCACGGCCCTGACCGCGGTCGCGGGTCAGGTGTGGCTGCTGCTTGCAGGGCTGGCCCTCGCCGGGCTGTTCGCGGTCGTCGTCCAGACCACGGTCGCCTTCGCCGCCGACCTGTCCGCGGCGGCGGAACGCGGCCGCACCCTCGGCGCCGTGACCTCCGGCGTCATCATCGGCATCCTCGGAGCACGGGTACTCGCGGGAAGCCTCGCCGCACTCTGGGGATGGCGAAGCATCTACGTCACCCTCGCGGGGCTCCTCCTCGTGCTGGCCTGCCTCGTGCTCAAGCTCCTGCCGGCCGATCCGCGCGGCGAACGTGCCTCGTACGGCGCGGTACTGATCTCCTTCGGCCGCCTGTTCCGTGAGGGACTGTTCGTCTCGCGTGGACTGATCGCGTTCTTCCTGTTCGCTTCCTTCGGCGTGCTGTGGAGCGGCCTGTCCCTGCCGCTCGCAGCCGAGCCATGGCATCTGAGCACGGCTCAGGTCGGCCTCTTCGGGATCGCCGGACTCGCCGGGGCGTTGGGCGCCTCCCGGGCCGGGCTGGGGGCCGACACCGGCCACTCCTCTGTCATCACGGGTGGCGCGCTTGTACTCCTGGCCGCTTCGTGGCTGGCGACCGGACAGGCGTCCTGGTCGCTCTGGCCGGTCGTCGTCGGTGTGGTCGTCCTCGACTTCGCTGTGCAGGCGGTACACGTCAGCAATCAACACATACTGACGGCCGCATACGCGCGGCACACGAGCAGCGTCATCGGCGGCTACATGCTCTTCTACTCCCTCGGCTCAGCCGTCGGAGCAATCGGCACCACCGCGATCTACTCGGCCGCGGGGTGGGCCGGATCCAGCCTTCTCGGCGCCGCCTTCGCCCTCTGCGCACTGGCGGTCTGGGCGGCGACCCGACGGGCGCCGCAGACGTCGCCGACGTTCGGGCCTGCTACGGACGGACGGTGACTACCGGTCACCGAGCCGCGTCGCCGCCGCGGCCACCGCGTCCGGGTCCGGGTCCGGGTCCGTGAGGGCCTCGCGCAGATAGGCCTCGGGGGCGGCGCCGGTGCGCTACCGTCCGAACAACCGACTGCGGGCCACGAACGGGAGGCACCCCATGTTGCAGCAGGTCGCGGACGGAGTGCTGGTCCACCGGAGCGAGTTGCTCCAGAACAACACCGTTGTCGTGCAGGGCACGGACGGCGTGCTGCTCGTCGACCCCGGGATCACGGACGCCGAACTGACCTGCCTGGCGAACGACCTTCGCAAGCACGGATGGCCCGTAACGGCCGGCTTCGCGACGCACCCCGACTGGGATCACGCGCTCTGGCACACCGACTTGGGCGAAGCACCCCGCTACGGGACGGCCCGCTGCGCGCGGTTCCTGGACGACCTTCTGTCCCACCCGGACTGGAAGCCCCGACTCGCCGCGGGCCTGCCACCGGAAATCGCCGAGGAAACCCCACTGGACCTCTTCGGCCGCATCACGCCCCTGCCCACCGGAACCACACGGATCCCCTGGTCAGGCCCCGAACTCCGCATCATCGAACACCCGGCCCACGCCCCGGGCCACGCCGCGCTGCTGCTGGAACAGAGCGGGGTCCTCGTCGCGGGCGACATGCTCTCCGACGTCCTGATCCCCATGCTCGACGATTCCGCCACACCGATCGAGGACTACCTCATCGGCCTGCGGCGCCTCGAGGACGCGGCGGACGGCGTCGACGTCGTGATCCCCGGCCACGGGTCCGTCGGCAGCGGCGACGAGGTCCGGACACGGATCGACCAGGACCGCGCGTACGTACACGCCCTGCGGGACGGCCACACCCCCAAGGACCCCCGCCTCGGCGCGTCCGCGAGGCCCGGCTGGGAGTGGGTGAACGACATCCACGAGGGACAGGCGGAGAGCGTCGCCCGGCGAAAAGGGGCCGGCGGAACGAGTGGGTAGGTCTTGCGGGACAGGCCAGTTGCAGACACCGGAGCGGCACAGCGCGCTCGCCGCGGTCTCCCCCGCTCGCGTCAGGCCGTCGGGTCCCAGAGCCCGTCGGCCTCACCACGGGCAAGGTGCTCGGTGTAGACGCCGACCTTCCACGCGATGACGGACCGGCACTCCTCCAGCGCCTGGATCTGTGTGTCGACGCGCTGCCGGTGGGCGTCGAGCAACTGCAGCCGTTCCGCCTCGTTGCCCGGACCACGGCGTACCAATTCGGCGAAGTGCTTGAGGTCCGCGAGCGGCATGCCGGATTCGCGGAGCTTGACGCAGATGAGCAGCCAGTCGACATCGAGCGAGGTGTAGCGCCGCCGCCCGCCCGATGTGCGCTGGACCGGCCCGACGAGCAGGCCCTCGCGCTCGTAGTAGCGCAGGGCGTGCACGCTCAGCCCGGTCCGCTCCGCCACCTCACCAATGCTCAGCGACGGCGCGGCGGCCTCGGTGTTCGTCATGCCGCTCCCACCTGGACTTGATCTAGACCTCGCTCTAGATCGTAGCGTCCGCGACATGACCACTACTGAACAGCAGCCGCTCGGCTCGCCCTTCTCCACCTCCACCACCGCTGAGGCTGTCATGGCCGGCCTCGATCTCTCCGGAACGACTGCCGTGGTGACCGGGGGCTACTCCGGCCTCGGGCTGGAGACCACGAGGGCGCTGACGGACGGCGGAGCCCGCGTCATCGTTCCCGCTCGCCGCCCCGACGTCGCCCGTGCCGCTCTTGAGGGGGTGGAGAACTGCGAGGTCGTCCCCATGGACCTGGCCGACATCACCGGCGTACGCGCAGCCTCCGCGCAGATCAGCGCCCGGTTCGACCGGCTCGACCTCCTGATGGCCGTCGCAGGCGTCATGGCCACCCCGGAGCGGCGCGTCGGGCCCGGCTGGGAAGGGCAGTTCGCCGTCAACCACTTCGGGCACTTCACGCTCGCCTGTGAGCTCTACCCGCTCCTGGCTGCCGCCGGTGGCGCGCGCGTCGTCGTCAACAGCTCGGCGGGCCACACCCTCACCGGCATCCGCTGGCACGACCCTCACTTCCGTACCGGTTACGACGAGTGGCTGGCCTACGGCCAGGCCAAGACCGCCAACGCACTCTTCGCCGTGCACCTCGACGCCTTCGGGAAGGACGACGGCATCCGGGCGTTCGCCCTCCACCCCGGCAAGATCATCACTGGTCTTCAGCGGGAGATGACGCTCCAGGCCCAGATCGACCGCGGCTGGGTGGACGAACACGGCACGGTCGTCGGCGACGGTTTCAAGACCCCGTCCCAGGGAGCCGCCACCGGCCTGTGGGCCGCCACGTCCCCGCTTCTCGACGGCCGGGGCGGTCTCTACCTGGAGGACTGCGACATCACCCGCGTCTCCGCGCCCGACGCGCCCATGGACGACGGCGGCGTCCGCGCGTACGCCATCGACCCCGACCAGGCGGCCCGGCTCTGGTCGATGTCACTCGCCGCGACCGGCGCCACACCGGTCCCCCGATGACCCCACACCCTGCACTTGCCTCGCCCCCCCTCCTGCTCACGAGCCCCTCCGGAGGAGCCGGTCACGCGCGGCAGCCGGCGTCACGTCGGTGTCGGCGCTCCATGAACAGACGTCCGGCCAGGGGTCAGGCAGGTTCGCGTTCACCCTGTTCATGGCCCGGCATGCCCCAGCGACCGCGTATCGGGCCCGATGATCTGCGCCATGTGTTTCCTGATGCTCAGGACCACCGACCGGTCGGCGATGCGGGAGTCCGGGAGGGCCGAGCCGAGGGCCATCTCGAAGCGGTTCACGTCGGCCATCTTGCGCAGCCACACCGCGAGGATCAGGTTGTAGCGGCTCGGTGAGGTGAAGGCGAGGCGGACCTCGGGCACGGTCGCGAGTGACGTGCGGACCGTCTCGATGGTGCGGGCGGACGCCTCGACGAAGTACCAGGTGTAGATGGGCCAGCCGGAGACCTCGCGGGCGAGGTCGGTGCGGAAGTGCAGCTCGCCGTTGCGCCGCAGCGTCGCCAGGGCGTCCGCGACCCGCTGCGGCGAGAAGCCGTGCTTCTCGGCGATGTCCGTGACCGGGACACGGCCGTCGCGCCACACCTCCGCCTCGATGGCCTCCCTCAGGTCGTCGGCCACCAGGCGTGCCGCACGGGCGCGGGGTCCGCGGGGCGGGCGCACGCGCGCGGCCTCCTCCGAAGTCAGCGCGCGCAGACGCCAGTTCGCCGCGTCGACGAGAACCTCGTTGACGGGGTGGGTGCGCACGCTGCGCAGTCCCTTCATCTCGCCCAGGCCCCGCAGCGCGTAGTCCGAGAGCGTGGCGAGATCGTCGAAGGAGACGATCGCGAGCAGATCCCGGGCCCCCGAGCAGCAGTCGAGTACCCACACGGCGGGATCACGCGCGAGTTCACGCGCGGTCGCCTCGCTCTGGGCGGGCTCGCACTCGATCTCGATCAGGGCGAGCTGTCGGCGCGGGCGGAAGCCGGTGACCCAGGCGATGCCGTCGTCGCGCAGCCTGCTCCACCTGCGGCCCAGCGTCGCCGCGTCCACCCCCACCACCGGCGCCAGATCCGTCCAGCCGGCACGGGGTTCGATCTGCAGGGCGTGGATGAGGCGCTCATCCGTGGGAGCGAGCATATTTTCCTGTGCCCGAGTGCTCACTTCCGCAGTTTATCTGCACATTCCCCGGTCGACCTCACTGTACGGATCACACTGCACGCCACCAGAAATCCGAGCGTGAAGGACCGACGACGTTGACGAACACGACCTCCCCCCGTACCCCCGAACGCCTCGCGACGACGACGGACGCGAAGCGGCGCGCCGAGGCCGAGGTGGCCCGTCGCCGCGCGCAGCTCCTGGAGCTGAGCCACGCGCTGCACGCCGACCCCGAGCTGTCCTGGCAGGAGCACCGTTCGGCCGCGCGCGTGGCACGGGTCCTCGATGAGGCGGGCTTCGCCGTCGAGGTGGGGGCGTACGGGGTGGAGACGGCGATCGAGGCCGTGTACGGGACCGGTGACCTCACCGTGGCGATCTGCGCGGAGTACGACGCCCTGCCGGGGATCGGCCACGCCTGCGGCCACAACGTGATCGCCGCGGCGGGCGTCGGGGCCGCGCTCGCGCTGGCTCCGGTGGCGGACGAGGCGGGGCTCCGGATCAAGCTGCTCGGCACGCCCGCGGAGGAGCACGGCGGGGGCAAGGTCCCCATGCTCGTCGCGGGCGCGTGGGAGGACGTGGACGTCTCGATGATGGTCCACGGCATGACCGGCGGCGACCGGCCCGCGGACGCCTTCCGGTCCACCGCCGTCGACCGTTTCGAGGTGACCTTCAGCGGCCGTACCGCGCACGCCGCGGCGGCCCCGCAGCAGGGCATCAACGCCGGCGCCGCCGCAACCCTGTCCCTCACCGCCATCGGCCTGCTGCGCCAGCACCTGCCGAGTGACACCAACCTCAACGCGTTCGTGTCCCTGGGCGGCGAGGCCACGAACATCATCCCGGACCGCGCCACGGTGCAGGTGGAGATCCGCGCCTACGAGCTGGACGACTGGCGCGACATGAAGAAGCGCGTCCTCGCATGCTTCGAGGGCTCCGCCATCTCGACGGGGTGCACCTGGGAGTGGGCGCCGACGGAGCACCCGTACGCCCCCATGTCACCGGACTACACCCTCTGCGCACTGTGGGACGACAACCTGAGCGCCCGCGGCCGGACCATCGAGGGCGCCCCGTCGGCCGGTGGGGGTTCCACCGACATGGGCAATGTGTCGCAGGTCGTCCCCAGCATCCACCCCATGATCGCCTTCCTCGGCGAGGACAGTGTGCCGCACAACCCGGACTTCGCCGCCGCGGCCGCCACCCCCGCGGCCGACGACGCGGTGGTCGACGGTGCCGTGGCGCTCGCCTGGACCGCGCTCGACGTCGCACTCGACGACGAGCTGCGCGCCGAATTCCGCCGCCGCACCGCCGAGCGTCCGGCAGGGTCCACCCGGATCGCCTTCGAGGCATGAGCCCGGCCCCTTCCCCACCGCGACCGATCCCCTCCTCACCGCGACCGTGCGCCTGCCAGCCAGGAGAGACCGAATGAACACCAACTCCCGCACCCCGGATGCCTCTACGGGCGCTTCCGGGGCGAGCACAACACACGGGACACACCCCACAACACACGACGATGACGCCCCCGCCGCCACCCCCACCGTCAGACTCACCCTGCGCAGCACCCGCCTGTGGCTCCTGATCGGGCTCGCCGCGGTATTCGCGGCGGCCGCCCAGGCGGTCGGCCCGATCGTCGTCCCCATCGGTGCCGCGGCGGTCACGCTCCTGCCGATGATCTGGGGCCTGCTGGCCGGTGCCTTCGCGTCCGGCCAGCGGATCAGGCCGCTCCCCGTCGACCTGCAACAAGCCGCCAACGTCGTCATGGGCATCGCGGTCCTCGTGCTCGGCGCCCGGCTGGCGTTCACCATCGGCCCCAGCATCCCGATGCTCCTGGACGCCGGACCCGCGCTGCTCCTCCAGGAGGTGGGGCACCTGTTCGGCACGATCCTGGTCGCCCTCCCCCTCGCCGTACTCCTGCGCATGGGGCCCGCGACGATCGGCGCCACCTTCTCCATCGACCGCGAGACATCCTTCGCGATGGTGAGCGAGCGCTACGGTTCCGACTCCCCGCAGTACCGCGGCGTGCTGTCGATGTACGTGTACGGCACGATTTTCGGCGCGCTCGTCGTCAGCCTGGTGGCCTCGCTGGCCGCCTCCCTCGGGATCTTCGATCCCCGCGCGCTCGCCATGGGCGCGGGCGTCGGCTCGTCGTCGATGATGGCCGCGGGCGCCGCCTCGATCGTCGCGGCCCACCCCGAACTCGCCGACCAGGCCGTCGCGTTGGCCTCCACGTCAAATCTGATCACCAGCGTGCTCGGCCTGTACATCGGCGTGTGGGTGTCCCTGCCGCTGGCGGACCGCTGCTACCGCCTGCTCACCGGGAACCGTGAGACCGACCCGAAGCCGAAGACCGAGTCGGCGCCGGAGCCACAGAGCACGACCGCCACCGCCCCGACCACGACGCAGGTACCGCTCTGGACCACGACGGCCATCGTCGCCGGAATCGGCCTCCTGGTCGCGGCCGTCGCGGCGCACCGCTTCTCCTGGTCGATGCTCGCCTGCTACGCGGTCCTCAGCACGCTCGTCCTGGCCGGTCTCGGCGCCGCCCGTGTCACGCGCGGCCGACTGCCCGCGGTCGTCGTCGTGATCACGCTCGGCGCGCTGCTCACCTCCCCCATGTCCCCGGCCGCCGACTGGCTGGCCGAGGTCGGCGAGAGCGTGGACATCCTGACGGTCATCACGACGCTCCTGACCATCGCCGGCCTGAGCCTCGGCAAGGACCTCCCGATGCTGCGCAAGATCGGCTGGCGGATCATCCCCGTGGGCACGACAGCGATCATCGCCTCCTTCACCCTGTCGACCGTCGCGGCGGAGTTCGCGCTGGGGTTGTGGGGGTGAGGGCAGGGGCTCCGCAGGTACCGGCGTACGCCGCATGTGCTCAGGGAGCCGAGGAGGCCAGGTAGGTACGCATGCAGGTGATCTCGACCTGCCTCGCCGTGAACTCGAGAAGTGAGCCGGGACCGCGCGCGGCGAAGTTCACCCCTCCGTCGGTGCCGGAAGACGTCAGCACGGGCTCCGGCGCCGGAGCCGACCACCCCGAGAAACGCAGTTCCTCGACCGAGTTGAACCGCAGGTGGAACTCGAAGGTGTTGAAGTCCGTTGCCTGCCATTCAGGCAGGGGGCGGGCGGGGAGGTACGAGGTGTCGAAACCCAGCGTCACGGAGTCTCCGCGTTCGTCGAGGTGGACGTAGAAGAGGTCGCAGCGGCTCAGCTCGGGCGGCGCGTCATAAAGGTCCGTCATGAGGCGGGGATCGGTGAGCAGTTGGATCCAGTCGCCCTGGCTGTCCTGCCCGTCACCGTGCATAGAAGGCCTTTTCGTGAGTGCCCGGGAGCGTCGAGAAGAGGCGGGCGTCGAGCTTGCTCAGGAAGTGATGAGGAACCTCGTCGGATGCGTCCGGCGTGGCCCGGAAGGCGCTGATGTGACGGATGGCCACCGACTCATGGCCGCGGAACCGGAGCGCGAGCCCGGCCCCTTGGACGGATACGTCAATCATGCGTGCCTGCTCCGTGGGCGCAGTGCTCAGTCGAGCCCACGTCGGTGGATTCCATGCCTGCAGTTCGAGACGTTCGACGGCTCCGAAGTGAATGTGGCACTGCACCACGTCGCACTCGCTCGCCACCCACTCCTCGGGCGGGTGCGCGGGAAATTCGGGCAGGTCGACGCGGAGTACGAGCGAAGGGCCCCATCGGTTCACGTTGACCGAACGGAGCCGGAATTCGTCCAGCCTCGGGAAGTCGCCGTAGAGCCGGCGAAGCGGTTCGGGGTCCACCGGGACCAGTGGAGCAGTCATGGCGCCAGCGCCTTTCGGGTACGGGGCAACACCTCTCGGCGGCCGGCGCCCAGTTGGCCCCGGCCGCCGCACCCGGCACCTTACGAGTTGCCGGACACCTTCACCCCGCGGATCCGGCCCGCGTTGTCGAAGGAGCCGAAGCCGATTCGGCCGTCGCCGGGGCGGGTGCTGACCGCTGTCATCAAGGGGTGGGGTGAGCCGTCCATGTAGACCGCTGTCTCGCCGGTGTCGCCGCAGCGCACGACCGAGACTTGGTGCCACGCCGCGTCGCTGATCGCCGGTGGGGCGCCGGTGGTGCCGTTCCACTGGTCCTCCACCCGGAGCCGGTCGGCGTCGTCCACCGTGAAGACGCCGTTGTGCGGGTAGATGGAGTTGTCCTGGGAGAGGTGTGCGTAGCCGAAGCGGGTGTCCGACTCGTGGCCGAGGACGACGATCACGTCCCGGTTGTCGACGTCGGTCGGGGTGTCGATGCGGACTTCGGCGTCGACGCGGACGTTGCGGTAGGCAGGGCCTGCGGTGAGTACCGCGTACTCGTACGGGCGGCGGGGGCCGGGGCGTTCGACGCCCGGCTCGGTCATTACCGCCTCGCCGTCCTTGAACTGCCATTTCGAGGGGGTGACAGGTGCCCAGTTCTCCTCGGACATGACGTTGGAGAGGGTGGTGCCGCTCGTGTCGCAGCTCGCGAACGTGCGCGTGCCCGTCACCTTCCAGATCTTTCCGTTGGCCTTGGAGAGGATGTAGAGCTCGCCCTCCGCGTCCTGCCCGAAGCGCAGGTCGACGCGCTTGTCGCCGGCGAGTTGCTGCATGGTGACCCGCTTGCCGGACTTCGCGTCGTAGACCATCAGGCTGTGCAGCCGCGCCAGGCGCTGCTGCGTGCCGGGCTTCGCGCGGCGCATGTCGGCGGTGTCCGAGTAGAGGAGTCGGCCGTCGACGATGTCACCGAAGATGTACTTGCCCTGCAGTCCGTGCAGGTCGTGGCCGCGGTAGACGTAGCCGCCGGAGATGCCGACGCCGACGTCGGACTTGCAGTTCCAGTCGGCCGGCGGGTCGTGGTCGTAGGCGGCGACGGGGTAGGTGTAGCCGTATTTCGCGTCGTCGGCGGGCAGCGGGAGGATCTTGGCGCAGGGGTCGGTGGCCTTCTTGTCGAAGACGAAGGCGCCCTCGCGTTCGCTCCAGCCGTAGTTGTCTCCGGCCTGCACCTCGTAGACGGACTCGATGGCGTGCTCGCCTACGTGGGAGAGGAACATGCGGTGGCTGCCGCGGGGGTCCCAGCTGAAGCGGTGCGGGTCGCGCATGCCGATCGCGTAGATCTCGCCGAGGGCCCCGGTCTCGTCGACGAACGGGTTGGCGGGCGGGATGCCGTACTCGCCGTTCGCGCTGTCGTGGCCGCGCGGGTCGATGCGCAGGAGCTTTCCGTGCGGGAGGGCGCGGTTCTGCGGGTCGCCGGTGGAGTTGCCCTTGCCGCCGTCGCCGACCGCGATGTACAGGAGCCCGTAGTCGGCGTCGCCGGGCTTGGCCGTCGGGTTGAAGTCGATCTGCTGGACGCCGTGGACCTGGCCGTTGAAGCCGATGCGGAGCAGTTCGCGGTGGGTGCCGGAGAAAGTGGGGGCACTCGGGTCGTCGGCGATCCACTCGGTGACGATGCCGTGGAAGCCGTTGCCGCTCGGCTGGTCGAAGTCCGGCTTGGCGTCTGTCAGTTCGGGCTTCTCGGTGTGGACGGTGTAGAAGCGGCCGTTGTGCCGGAAGTCCGGGTCGAAGGTGACGTAGCCGAAGCCGGTGCCCAGGCCCCGGCTGGCGTAGTACGCGGAGGAGAACTCCTTGTACAGGTCCAGGTAGGGGCGCTGCCCGGAGCCGTCCTTGTTCAGGGAGTAGAACATGCCGTTCTGGTCCGCGACGGCGAGGCGGTTCGAGCCGTCGGGGAACGGTGTCAGGTAGTTGATGCGGTTGTGTCGGATCAGCCGGTCGTCCTCGACCGGTCCGGGGCGCGGCTCGGACTTCGGGAGCTGGGCGAACTCCTCCACTTCCAGGCCGAGTCCGGAGGTGACCGGCTTGCCGGGAATGGGGTCGGTGACGGCGGCGGACGCGGCGTCGACGGGCGCCTCGGCCGCGCCCGCCGAAGCGGTCGCCGCCACTGGTGCCGCCACCGGCGCCGCCGTGAGTGTCGCGGCGACCAGGGCGCCGGTGAGGAGTCGGACGAGGAGTGGTCTCCTGCGTGGCCGGACGTGCGGGGCCGATGGGGTCAAGACGGGTCCCTTCGTGTGGGGGTGCGGAAGGTGCGCTCGGCGGCGGCGAGAACGGACGAGTGGATCACGACGCGGGGCGTCCTCCGGTGCGGCGGTACTCGGCCATGACCTGGCCAGGGGTCGCGGCACGGTCCGTGAACAGCAGGTCGTCCATGCGGCAGTTGCAGGGGTTGGCCTCGCGCATGTTCTGCGGGAAACTCCCGCCGATCTTGATGCCGCGCGGGTCGGTCGGCGACGCGCGGTCGGGCTCCGGCTCTCCGGCGAGCGCCCACGGGTCGTCGTCGCGCACGTAACTGCCGGGCAGGGCACGCCCGTTGCGGTACAGCGCCATCTCGCCCGTGTCGAAGTCGAACGTCGCGGCCAGATGCACCCACTGACCGTCCGGCAGGTGGGTGCGCCAGTCGCCGTCCGCCGCGAAGGTCTGGGACGCGGCGCCATCCACGCGACGCCCCAGGGCCACGAGCCGCAACTCGCCGTCTACGTCGATGAGTTCGAGCAGGGCGCGCACGTCGTGCCCGTTGGAGTCCCCGGTGAGGAGGCCCGACAGGCCGATGGCGTTGTAGCGGTCGGCGGGGTCGGCCGAACCCGAATTCGGGCTCGGGTTCTGCCCGGTGGTGCGGAACCAGCCCATCACGGTGGCCTGGCGCGCCCCGTTGAACGCGTGCAGGGAGGCCGCGCCACCCGGCTCGTACACACCTGCCTTCCAGTCGTCGTTGCCCGCCGCCTCCGGGGCGACCTGCCGGGTCTGCAGGACGTGGCCGCGCCGCGGGTCGGAGTCGTCGCGCACGCGCATCGCCGCGCCGCCGTTGACGAGCGACAGGGTGGTACCGGACGGCCCCACGTCGCGTTCACGCGTGGCGTCCGCGGGGTCCGGATGCTCGAAGTCGTAGCCCGCGACCAGGCTCCCCCGGACGCCCACCCCGGTGATCGAGGCCCCGGCATCCGGCACGGACGCGCCCGCGGGCGGGGTGACGAGCGCGGCGGCGAGCAGAGCCGCCCCCGCGGCCGTCGCGAGGGGCCACGATCTCGCTCTCAGGTGCGGCGACCTCGCCCTTAAGGGTCTGCGCGGGCGTGACGGCGTGACTGCGCGAGGCGTCATGTCCCCTCCCGGGAGCAAGCGGTGAAAGCGCTTCCTATGTGATACCTGGTGCAACGTACAAACATCGGGAGCCTGCGACAAGGGTGCGGACAACGTTGTCGAAACTCCCTCCTGGGAACGGCTCCGCCGGGCGGCGGGCCCCGGTCCCGCCCCCGGTGCCTCCCACGCCTCACCGGGGCGGGACTGGCTCAGTCCTGCTGCTCGACAATGCCCTTCAGCACGCTCGTCGCTCCCATGCCGTTGGGCCAACCGGCGTAGAACGCCAGCTGCAGCAGCGCCTCCTGCAGCTCCTCGCCGGTGACGCCGTTCTGGCGGGCGAAGCCGAGGTGGAACTGCAGCTGCTCCATCTTCCCGAGCGCGGTCAGCGCGGCGACGGTGACCAGGCTGCGGTCCCGCTTGGACAGGCCCTCGCGCTCCCAGACCTCGTCAAAGAGCACCCTGTCGGTGTAATGCACCATCCCCGGAGCGAAGTCGCCGAAGGCGTTCTTTCCGCCGGTCCAGCCGGTGCCCGTGTTCTCAGCCATGGTGTCTCCCTGTCCGTGTCGACGTGCGTCCGTGTGCGTCCGTCGATCTCTGTAGGTGCGAGGCCCATGACATCGCCGCGCCTGCCGGGCGAGGGAGTCCCCGGTGAGGGGCGTACTGACAGGGCATCCCTCACAGCGGCTTCCCGGACTAGCGTGAAACGCATGGATCGCACGGACGCCAGGAACGAAGCACGGGAGTTCCTCATGTCCCGTCGGGCGAACCTCTCTCCCGAGCAGGCCGGCCTGCCGGTCTCCGGTCACCGGAGGGTCGCGGGCCTGCGCCGCGGCGAGGTGGCGATGCTCGCGGACGTGAGCCCGGAGTACTACGCCAAGATCGAGCGCGGCCAGCTGGCCGGTGTCTCCGACGCCGTCCTGGAGTCGCTCGCCCGGGCGCTCCAGCTGGACGACGCCGAGCGCGAGCACCTCTTCGACCTCGCCCGCGCGGCCAATGGCGCGGCCCGGCCCGTGCGCAGGCGCAGGTCGAAGAAGTGGGTGCCCAGGGACAGCCTGACCCGTGCGCTGGACGCGATCGCCCTCGGGCCCGCGTTCGTGCGCAACGGCCGGATGGACATCCTCGCCGCCAACGCCCTCGGGCGCGCCTTCTACGACGAGGTGTTCGACGGGCCGGGGCAGGGCAACCTGGCGCGGTACTGCTTCCTCGACGAGCGGGCCCAGGTGTTCTACCCGCACTGGGAGGCCGCTTCGGACATCACCGTGTCGATCCTGCGCACCGAGGCCGGCCGGGACCCCCGGGACAAGCAGCTGCACGACCTGATCGGCGAGCTGTCCACGTGCAGCGACGCGTTCCGTACCCGATGGGGCGCACACAATGTGCGCCGCCACGGCTCGGGCACCAAGGAGTTCCACCACCACGAGGTCGGCGACCTCACATTGACGTACGAGGGGATGGAGCTGACCGCCGAGCCCGGGCTCTCCTTCCTCATCTACACCGCGGAGCCCGGCTCACCCAGCCAGGAGCGCCTGCAACTGCTCGCGAGCCTCGCCGCGACAACAACCACCGCGTCCACCGCAGGACCACCCCGGAGAAAGCACGAGAACACGAGCACATGACTGCCAACGGATTCGACCAGATCTTCCCGCTCGGCGAGAAGAACGACGCCTACGCCCAGTACTTCACCGGCCAGAGCTACCTGGCCCCGCTCGCCGCGGGAAGCGTCCCCGTCAGCAATGTCTCCTTCGAGCCGGGCTGCCGCAACAACTGGCACATCCACCACGGCACGAGCGGCGGCGGTGACCAGGTCCTGATGTGCACGGCCGGCAGCGGCTGGTACCAGGCCGAGGGCGAGGACCCCATCAGCATGGAGCCGGGCACGGTCGTCCGCGTCCCGGCGGGCACGAAGCACTGGCACGGGGCGAAGGCCGACTCGTGGTTCTCCCACGTCGCCTTCATCACCCCGGGCGAAGGCGTCAGCAATGAATGGCTCGAGCCGGTCACCGACGAGGTGTACGGCGAGCTGCCGAGGAACGGAGCGAACGCATGACCATCCTGAACGAGACGTACACGCTGTCCCATGGCGTCGAGATCCCCAAGCTGGGCCTCGGCACCTGGTTCATCGACGACGACAAGGCGGCCGAGGCGGTCCGCGCGGCCGTGGAGATCGGTTACCGCAACATCGACACCGCGCAGGCCTACGGCAATGAGCGCGGCGTCGGCGAGGGGGTGCGCACCGCCGCCGTACCCCGCGACGAGCTGTTCGTGTCGACGAAGCTCGCCGCCGAGATCAAGGACTACGACGAGGCGGTCGCCTCGATCGACGAGTCGCTCAAGAAGCTCGGCCTCGACTACATCGACCTGATGCTCATTCACAGCCCGCAGCCGTGGGACGACTTCCGCGGCGGGGACTACGCGGACGGCAACCGTGCGGCATGGCGCGCGCTCGAAGAGGCGTACCAGGCGGGCAAGATCCGCTCCATCGGTGTGTCCAACTTCCAGCAGCGGGACTTGGAGAACATCCTCCAGAGCGCGAGCGTCGTGCCGCATGTGAACCAGCTGCTCGTGCACGCGGGCAACACCCCCGCGGAGCTCCTGGACTACTGCGCGGGCAAGGAGATCCTCGTCGAGGCGTACTCGCCGATCGCCCACGGCGCGATCCTGGACAACGCCGAGGTCCGGGCGATGGCCGAGAAGTACGGTGTGTCCGTGCCTCAGCTGTGCATCTGCTACACCCTGCAGCTGGGCACGGTGTCACTGCCCAAGACGGCGAACCCCGAGCACATGCGCTCCAACGCCGAGGTCGACTTCGAGATCTCCGGCGACGACATGGAAGCGCTGCGGGGCCTGCGGGACGTGGACTACGGGGAGCACACGGTGTTCCCCGTCTACAGCGGCAAGTAGCGCCGGACGAGCTCCGCCTGTCTGGACATGGGCCCGGGCCTGCCTGCGCGCGCATGGCGCGCGCAGGCAGCGCCACTCCTACGCGGTGGTCCTGACGTCGATGAGGACCTTGCCCACCGCACCGCCCTCGACGGCCTCGTGCGCCCGGGCCGTGTCGCCCAACGGGAAGCGGACGAACGGCAGTCCGGCCTCGGCGCCGTCCCGCAGCGCACCGGCCGCGACGGCCTCCGAGACGGCGGCGACGCCGTTGCGCATCGAGTCGGCCGGGACCGTGTAGAGGGACAGGCCGTGCCAGTCCAGGTTCTTGCCGAAGGTGGCGCGCAGCGGCAGGCGCAGTTCGTCGCCGCCGTTGTTGGCGTAGAAGGCGATCGTCGCGTTGTTCCTGGTCACCGCCAGGTCCAGCTCGGCGTTGACCGCGGGGGCGACCTCGGCGACGAGGTCCACGCCGTCCGGCGCAAGCTCCAGGACGGCCTTGGCGGTGTCCTGCGTACGGTAGTTGACGATGTGGTGGGCGCCGGCGGCCTTCGCCAGGTCGGCCTTCTCCGGGGAGCTGACGGTCGTGATGACCGTCGCCCCGGCCCAACGGGCGAGCTGGATCGCGGCGTTGCCGACCGCGCCCGCTCCCCCGGCGATCAGTACGGTCCACCCGTCGAGCGCGCCGGGCGCCAGCCGGTCCGGCCCGTCGGCGGCGAGGGTGAGGGCCCGGTGCGCGGTGAGCGCCGGTACGCCCAGCGCCGCGCCCAGGTCGTAGCCGGCCCCCTCGGGGAGCGGCACGGCACGCTCGGCCGGGATGGTCAGGTACTCCTGGGCCGTGCCGCCGGCCGGGCGCCCGGCCGCGGACAGGTACAGCCACACCCGCTCCCCGATCCGCGCGGAATCGACTCCCTCGCCGACGGCGTCGATCCGGCCCGCGCCGTCCTGGTTCGGCACCTGGCTCTCGCCGTCCCCGAGACTTCCGGACACACCTGCCCGGACCTTCCAGTCGGTGGGGTTGACGCCGGAGACATGGACTGCGACGCGGACCTCGCCGGGCCCGGGGTCGGGGACGGGGCGCTCCTCGAGCCGCAGGACCTCGGAGTCGCCGTTGCTGCTGTACACGATGGCCTTCATGTTGTGGCCAATCACTACTGCGCTCGTCGTATTCCCCACGCGCGGGTTCGTGCGGTGGGACTCCCGCACCGGGCCGGACGCTTGAGGGTGGCGCGGCTACCTCGGGCGTACGGCGTACGTCAGGTGTGTCACGCGCGGCGAGGACTCCGAACGGACGGGCTCCAGCGCGACCTTGGACGCGTCCACGCCCTCGAACAGGCGGATCCCGGAGCCGAACAGCACCGGCGACAGCGCGATCGAGAACTCGTCGACCAGCCCCGCGTTCACGTACTCCAGGATCGTCTCGCCTCCGCCCGCGATCCGGACGTCACGGTCTCCGGCGGCGGCGCGGGCCTGGTCGAGCGCGGCCTCGATGCCGTCGTTGACGAAGTGGAACGTGGTGCCGCCCGCCCGCTCCCAGGGGTCGCGCTTGGTGTGTGTCACGACGAAGACCGGCGTGTGGAACGGCGGGTCCTCGGGCCACATCTGCTCGCCGGCGTCGAACATCCGCTTGCCCATGACGCTCGCGCCGGTGCGCTCGAACGTCTCGCGCACGATGTCGTTGTCGCGCCCCTCCTCGCCACCCTCGCCCAGCTTCAGATTCTCCCGGAAGAACCGCTGCGGGAAGATCCACTGCTGCAGCTCCATCCACTGACGTCCCATCAACTCGCCTAGGGACGCGGGTGCGATGAACCCGTCGAGCGACATCGACACACTGAAGAACACCTTCCCGGCCATCAGCGCTCCTCCCCCTTCCCTGCGAGCTCGGTGACGTAGGCCGCGAGGTTGCCGAGGGTCTGCCGGCCGGCCTCGACGGCGTGGTACTTCTCGACCGCTTCGTCGCGCTGTTCCTTGGTGGGGAACACGGTGCGCATCTCGATCCGCGTCGCCGCGCCGTCCGGCTCGAAGGTCAGGACCGATACGAAGGAGTTCGGGTCGTCGAGGTACTCGCCGTGCAGCAGCTCGATCCGCTCCGGCGGCGCGATGCGCTGCCAGCGGATCCACTCGGGGTAGTCGGTCCCGTCCGGCCCGTGCAGTACGAAGACCCACTCACCGCCCTCGCGCAACTCGAAGGCCGACGTGGTGGTGGTGAACCCCTCCGGACCCCACCACCGCGACAGATGCCGGACCTCGGTGAACGCCTCGAACACCAGCTCCCGCGGAGCGTCGATCCCCCGGGAGATCACGACCTCCCGGTCCGCCGTCACCGATTCCGGCGCCGACGTCGACGCCGACTCCGACTCCGACTCCGACTCCGCCCGTGTGTCTTGCCTCGCCCTTGCCATCGGTCACTCCCCCTGCCGTGTCTGCTTGAGGTCCTGCACGTAGGCGTCCAGCCGGTCGAAGCTCTCGCTCCAGAACCGCTCGAAGCCGCCGACCCACTCGTGGACCGGCCGCAGCCCGCCGGCGTCCAAGCCGTAGAGGCGCTGCTTGCCCGCCTCGCGGACCCGCACAAGACCCACCTCCCGGAGCACCCGGAGGTGCTTGGACGCCCCCGGCTGGCTCAGCCCCAGCTCCTGGGCCACCTCACCCACCGGCCGCTCCCCCGCCCGCAGCAGCGCGAGGATGTCCCGCCGCTGCGGTTCGGCGATCGCGTTGAAGACGTCCGACGTCGTCGCTGCTCGTGCCATGACTTCATCGTATGCCGATATGGGAATACGTCAACCCTGCCGGTGCCCGCCGGGCGGCCGCCACACCGTGCGGACGGCTACTTGAAGAGGGTCCCGGTCTTGTCTCCGATGGCGCGCTTGCGTTCGAAGTAGTCGTTGATGACCGTTCGGAACAGGTCCGCGTCCGGGCGGGCCCAGTTGCGCATCAGTTCGCAGCCGAAGGCGAGGGACGTGATCGGCTGTGCGCCCGCCTGCGTCATTCGTTCGATCGCCGTGGCGTGCGTGACCGGGGAGACTCCGCCGACCGCGTCGACGACCGGGTAGATCTCGAAGCCCTCGCGGAGCATGTCCAGCGTGGGGAAGGCGAGGCAGACCTCCGTCCAGAGCCCGGCCATCACGATCTTCTTGCGGCCGGTCGCCCCGATCGCGGCGCGGAAGTCGGCGTCCTCCCAGGAGTTGACGCCGGTGCGGTCGATCTCGGGAACGTCCGGGAGCTGCTCCGTGATCTCCGGGACGGTCGACCGGTTGACACCCATGCCCACGGCCACCGTGGACAGCACCGTGGGGATCTCGTACGCGCGGGCCAGCTTGGCCAGGGTGACGGCGCCGAGGTCGATCTCCTCGCGGCTCGCCGAGCCGATCGTGGCGTACTGGCCCTCCTGGTAGTCGATGAAGACCACGGCACAGTTGTCCGGTGTGAGCAGATGGTCGGCGGCGGTGTCACGGACCGGCTCGGGGGCCGTCTTGACGTGTGCGGCATCGGAGGTCATGCCTGTCCCCTTCTCGAGTCTGGGCAGACCGAGCGTACCCACGGCCGGGCGGACCCGGCCGAAGGCTTCCCGCGGCGCGCCGACTTCGGCGGAGGGGGGACGGCTCCCGATTCAGCCGAGCCGGCCTCGCACCCAGGTCAGGACCTCCGGAGTCACCGCGTCGACGACGTCGGACGTCTCCTCTTGGCGCTTCTTGACGTACTTGGCCCAGTAGGGGCACACCGGGACCACGCGCTTGCCGGCGGCGCGGACGTCGGCCAGCGCCTCCGTCACCAGGGTCGAGGCCAGGCCCTGTCCCGCGAAACGGTCGTCGACCTCGGTGTGAAAGAAGACCCGCTGGTCGTCACGGTCGCGGTACTCGGTCAGGCCGGCCTGTTCGCCGTCGACCGTGATGACGTAGCGCTGCTCGTCGGGGCGGTGCTCCACGACCGGAGTGGTGGCAGATGTCATGACGCTTGTCTCCTTGTGTTCCGCGTGAACGGCGTTGGTGTGTCGGTACGTTGGCGTGTCGGTACGTCGGCGTGTTCCCGGAGCGTCAGCGTCGCGGGCGGTTGCCGCGTGACTTGAGGCGACTGTTGGGCAGTTCGGGGGCCGGGAGGCGCGCCCCGGGGTAGCCGGAGACCGTACCGAAGCGTTCCGTCCCGGCCTCCCATTCCGTTCGCGCCGCAACGACGTCCTCGTGACTGCGGCCGATGAAGTTCCACCACATCACGATCTCCTCGCCGAAGGGTGTGCCGCCGAGCAGCAGAAGGCGCGTCGGGCCGCTCGCGTCGTTGGCGAGGGTGAGCGTGTCGGCGCCTGGGGGCAGATAGCCCAGCTGCGCGGACGGCACGGCCGTGCCGTCCACCCGAACGGCCCCTTCGTCGACCAGGACGCCGTGCTCGAAGGCCGGGTCCACGGCGAGGGTGATGTGTGCGCCCGGTTCGAGTACGAGTTCCGCGCCGAGCAGCGGGGAGTGGGTGGGGACCGGGGAGGTGTCTCCGGCCAGTGTGCCGAGGAAGACCCTGGCCTCGGCTCCGTCAAGGGTGACGGTCGAGGGCGCGTGGTGCCGGAAGGCCGGGGCGGTGTCGCGGTGGGCGTCCGGGAGTGCGATCCAGAGCTGGATGCCGCGCAGGGTCGTGGTGTCCGGGGTGGAGACCTCGGAGTGGCTGATGCCCCGTCCCGCGGTCATCAGGTTCAGTTCGCCGGGCCGCACCATGGCGTGGGTGCCGAGGCTGTCGCGGTGTTCGATCTCGCCGTCGAACAGCCAACTCGCCGTCTGCAGGCCGGTGTGCGGGTGCGGCGCTACGTCCATTCCGCCGGTGTCGGCGACCGCGTCGGGCCCGTAGTGGTCGACGAAGCACCATGCGCCGATCAGGCTCCGCTCCCGCTGGGGAAGTGTGCGCCGTACGGTCATCGCCCGGGGGCCGCCGAGCGGCACCTCGCGGGCCGGGAGCACCTCCACCCGCCGCTCGTCCACGGTGTTCTGATGTGGTGTCACGGTCGCGCGTCCCGTTTCGGTCGGCGCCTGCTCGTGTGCGGACATGATGCCCTGCCCCCTCTTTTTCGATCTTCCCCGTCACAAGGTGATTGAAAGGTAAACTATATTGGCGTGGACCGCCACTCCCACCGGCGGCCACCGACGAGGGAGGGCTCACCCATGACCAGCAGCACCGCGACCACCACCGGCGCGCAGGACCGGCGCCGCGTCTTCATCGACAAGCAGTCCCCGGACGCGTACCAGGCCTTCAGGCAGGCCGCCGAGACGGTTCGCGCCACGGCCGTCGCGGCGGGCCTGGAGCCCGAGCTGCTGGAGTTGATCAACGTACGCGTCTCGCAGATCAACGGGTGCGCCTTCTGCCTCAACACGCACACCCGGACCGCCCTGCGCGCCGGCGAATCCCCGCTGCGCCTCGGCGTGCTGCCGGGGTGGCGGGACGCGGACGTGTTCACCGACCGGGAGCGGGCGGCGCTCGGCCTGGCCGAGACGGTCACCCACCCGGACGACGCCGCCGCGCAGGAATCGGCGTACGCCGCGGCCCGCGAGGTGTTCGACGACGCCGAGATCTCCGCGGCGATCTGGGCCGCGATCACCATCAACGCCTTCAACCGGGTCTCCATCCTCAGCAAGCACCCGGTGCGCCGGGCGGCCGCCGTGCCGAGCCCCGCGGTCCAGTGACCTGATCCGCTCCACTGCGTCAAACTACGCAAAAGACACTCACGACACGGAGGGCCCACGATGGCCATCGAGATCACCGACTCCCCCGACGCCAACCGCTACGAGGCCCGGGTCGACGGGCAGCACGCGGGATTCGCCGAGTACATGCGCACCAAGGAGAGCGGGCTCGTCGTCTTCACGCACACCGAGGTCGACCCGGAGTACAACGGGCAGGGCGTCGGTTCGGCGCTGGCGCGCGCCGCACTGGACGCCGCCCGGGCCGACGGGCTCAGGGTGCTGGCCGTGTGCCCGTTCATCTCCGGCTGGATGGCCCGGCACCCCGACTACCAGGACCTCGCCTACCAGAGCCGCAGCAAGGTCGAGGACTGACCCTTCTGTAGGCGCCCGGTCAGGGAGCGGACCGCAGTGGTGGTGCCGGCTGCGTCATGCTGGGCGGCTGGAGCAGCGGCGAGGGCTCGGGTCCCGGGTCCTCGCTGTCGACGACTCCGGCGGCCGCCCGGTCGAAGCCTTCGGGCCAGCGGGTGTGCTCGCTGGCCAGCGCGCCGGTCAGACGTGCCTCGGCGAGCTCGGCCGTGCTCAGGTCGGTGCCGCGAAGGTCCGCCATGCGCAGGTCGGCGCGGCGGAGGACCGCGCCGCGGGCGTCGGCCTTGCGCAGGTTCGCCTCGCGCAGGTCGCTGCCGGTGAAGTCGGCGTCGCGCAGGTCGACTTGGACCAGCTTCGCGGCCCGTAGGTCGGCCAGTACGCAGCGGGCCCGGCGGAGGGTTCCCGTCGTGAGGTCGGCGTGCCGCAGGTTGACCGAGACCAGGGAAGCCTGGGCCAGGTTGGCGCGGTACAGGCCCGCCGCCTCCAGGCAGGCGCGGTCGAAGTTGACATCGGGGAACCACAGTCCGTCGCAGTCGGCCCGGCGCAGGTCGGTGAGGCTGAGGTTGACCCAGGAACTCTCCCGGCGCCGACACAGCACACCGAGCCCGGTCAGCGCCACCTGCGCGTCCGCGGCGCGCGTCTCCAGGGGCGCGATGTCGTTGATGGGTGTGTCCGCCGCGGGTGCCTCCGGGGCGGTGGGCGGCCAGGGCAGGTGGGTGCGCAGATATGCGGCCTGGATGGAGATGACCGCCTCCCGGTCGCGGTCCGACTGCTCCGCGATCCGCCACAGCGCGTGCAGCCCACCGATGCGCACATCCAGCTTGTCGCTGCCGAGCTGGTCGACAGCGCGGCTGAACCGGTCGGTGACGTAGCCCTCCTGCGTGGCACGCAACCCGTCCTGGCTCACCCGCAGTTGGCGCCAGGTGGCGTACGCGCCGAAGAGCAGGACCAGGCCGCCGACCACCTGCAGCAGTGTCGTACGGACATCGTTGACCGCCTTCAGCCGGTCCTGCGCGTCGACCTTCGCCCCGCCGAGATCGTGGCCGACCACCACGCCCGGCAGCACGACGAACATCGCGCCCAGCACGGCCAGCCCGGCCACCACCAGCAGACCCGCACCCACCCGACGTACGAGAGGCCCGCCTCTCCACGCCCGGCGCCCATGGTCCGGCTCCCCCATCCCCATGAACAGGAGACCTTAGGCGCCGCGCAAGAGTCGATCAAGAGCGTGAACCCGCGGCGGACGCACCGCAGTTGCTGTGCGGCCGCCCCCGCACTCCGCCGGCGTCCGGAGGGGTCGCTGCGCATACTGGGCAGGAACCAGCAGCGGTGCCGTCCCGCCGCCTGCCCCGCCCCGTAGAGTCCATGATGGAGGGATTCCCGCGTGACATCCGACGACAGGGCCGCGCACACCATCATGGGCGGTTCCCCGCAGGACATCGCCCGTATCGCCGCCACCGAAGGACTGGAGCAGCAATGACGACGACACGGACAGTCCAGGAGCACGTGGTCACCGACGCCGCCGGCGGCCCGTACGCGATCACCAACGGCCCGGACGGGGCCCTGTGGTTCACCTTGGTGCACAGCGGCCGCATCGGCCGGCTCGTCCCGGGGCAGGAGCCGGTGTTTCACCAACTGGACCCGGACAGCGGCCCGACCATCATCTGCACCGGCCCGGACGGCGCCCTGTGGTTCACCCTGTACCGCACGCACCGGATCGGCCGGATCAGCACCGCCGGGGAGGTGACCGAGTTCCCGCTGCCGACCGCGCAGTGCGGCCCGTTCGGCATCGCCGCCGGCCCTGACGGCGCGCTGTGGTTCACCGAGACCACCGCCGACCGCGTCGGCCGCATCACGACGGACGGCTCGGTCACCGAGTACCCGCTGCCGGGCACCGGCACCTTCCCCTCCGCGCTCGCCGCGGGCGAGGACGCGATGTGGTTCACGATGAACCAGGCCAACGCCCTCGGCCGCGTCGACATGGACGGCCGTGTCACGGTGCACGAGCTGCCCACGGAAGGGGCGGCGCCGGTGGGTGTCACCGTGGCCCGCGACGACACCGTCTGGTTCACGGAGATCGCGGCCGGTCAGATCGGGTGCAGGACACCCGACGGCCGGATCACCGAGTACCCGCTGCCCGACCGGTCGGCGCGGCCGCACGCCGTCACCACCGACGCGGACGGCACCGCGTGGTTCACCGAGTGGGGCGCCAACCGGGTCGGTTCGGTCACCTCCGACGGCACGATCACCGTCCACGACCTGCCCACCCCGGCCTCCGAACCGCACGGCATCACGGTGGGCCCGGACGGCGCGCTGTGGACCGCCCTTGAGACGGGCGCGCTGGCCCGCCTCGACCCGAGCGCGACGGACGCCTGAACCGCCAACGGCCATCGGATACCAGGTCGACGTTCACGACGTTGAGTCGACCCCCCGTCACGAGGTGTCACCCGTCACTGATTGAATGGGACATGCCACATACGGCAACCGGCCATTCACGGGGAACAACGGGGATTTTGATGAACAACACGCACGTCCTGTCCGCCCGCCGCACCGCCACCGCGCTCGTCTGCGCCGCCGCGCTGCTGTCGCTGACGGCCTGCAACAGCGGTTCGGACAAGGCCTCGGACGGCGACGGCAAGCCGTCGGCCGCCACCGACAAGCCGGCCAAGGCCGACGCCAAGCCGAACGGTGTCGACAAGCTCGCCGCGGCCGAGCTGCGCGCCAAGGGCCTGGAGACGAAGGCCGCCGCGGGCTCGGTCCACGAGGTCATGTCCCGCTCCGACGCCAAGGCCGACCTCCGCCTGTCCGCCACGGAGTGCGTCGGCACGGTCGACCTCAAGGACATGGGCTCCTTCGAGGTCATCCGCAAGGGCAACGACGTCTGGGGCAAGGTCGACGCCACCTTCTCGGCCTCGGCCAAGAAGAACGGCGCCGGCACGGTCAAGGCCGGCCAGTGGATGCACGGCTCGCCCACCACCTCCCTCACGAAGGTGCTCGTGAGCTACTGCCACGGCGAGCAGTTCGGCGCGCAGGAGAAGCCCTCCATCAAGCTGACGAAGGGCTCCGCCGCCGAGGTGGCGGGCCAGCCCGTCGCCACGGTCATCGGCACGGGCACGGCCCCGGGCAAGAAGGCCACGTACAGCGTCGCCACCACGGGCAAGCCCTACCTGGTGCAGCAGGAGACGCCGTACACCGACGGGACCGGCGACCAGACCATCACGTGGTTCGACTTCGGCGCGCCCGTCGGCGCGAAGGCACCGTCCGGCAAGGTCACGGCCGCGCCGAACATCTGATCCGTCGCGCCTCAAGCGCCGCTTGGCCGCGGGCTTCTGACGGTCAGTCGGGTACAGGTGTCCCGTTCACTCGGGCGCAGGTGTCTCGCTCAGTCGGGCGCAGGTGTCCCGTTCACTCGGACACTGGGGGCTCGTCCACACCGATCGCCGCCGTCGGACACATCGCCGCCGCCTCCCGTACGGAGGCGTGGTGTGCCGGGGCGGGGTCGGTGGTCAGAAGTGTCACGATGCCGTCCTCGTCGCGCTGGTCGAAGACGTCCGGCGCAGACAGGACGCAGGCGCCGGCGCCGCAGCACCTGTCCTGGTCGACGGTGAGTTTCATGGTGTCCGTCCGCTCCTCTCCCGGTCCGCGGGTCACCAGCTGACCGGGACTTCGCTCAGTCCGCCGACCAACAGGCCCTCCGTCTTTCGCAGTTCGGCTGCGGGAACCGCGAGGCGGAGGCTCGGCACGCGGGCCAGTAGGACCTCCAGGACGACCTGGAGCTCGGTGCGGGCCAGTGCCTGGCCCAGGCAGGAGTGCGGGCCGACACCGAAGGTCAGGTGGGGGTTCGGGGTGCGGGCGAGGTCCATGGCGTCGGCCCCGGCGAAGGCGCGCTCGTCGCGGTTGGCGGCGGGCATGCTGCACACCACCGTGCTGCCCGCAGGGACGGTCTCGCCGCCGATCTCCGTGTCCTCGCCGAGGTAACGGCGCAGCCCGAAGCCGAGGTTGCTGTCGAAGCGCAGGGACTCCTCCACGGCGGTGCGCACCAGCGACGGGTCGGCCAGGAGCCGCTCCCACAGGGCGCGGTCGGCGAGCAGCAGGGAGATCATCTTGCCGATGCTGTTGGCGGTGGTCTCGTGGCCCGCGACGAGCAGGCCCATGCCGGTGGAGACGAGTTCCTCGTCGCTCAGCCCGCCGCCCTCGACCTCGCTGCCGGCGCCTCCCGCCTCCTCGCTCTGCGTGATGAGGACGCTGAGGAGGTCGTCCGCCGGGGCTGCCCGCTTGGCGGCGATGTGCGCCGACATGTAGGCGACGAACTCCTCCTGGGCGGTACGGATTTCGTCGGCGCTGTAGCGGGTGACGCTGAGGAAACTGTCGGACCAGCCGGAGAAGCGGTCCCGGTCCTCGGCCGGCACCCCGAGCAGATCGCAGATGACGTAGACGGGGAACGGGAACCCGAGGCTCGCCCGCAGATCGGCGGGGGCTCCTTCGGCGAGCATGGTGTCCACGAGTCCCTCGGCGAGGCGGGCCATGCCGGGGCGCAGGGCGGTCATCCGCTTGGCGGTGAAGTAGCGGCCCACCTGGCGGCGCCAACGCTGGTGCGGTTCACCGCGGTTGGGGGTCCTGATGGCGGAGCTGCCGGTGGCGGCCGCTCCCCCGGCGCCCTCGGGTGCCATCCGGGCGGCGTTGTCCTGCTCGGTGGGGCGGCCGAATCGTGGGTCGGAGAGCAGGCCCCGGACGTCGTCGTACCGGGTCAAGTAGACGGCGGTGTCACCGCTGGGCAGCGTGGCGTGGGCGACGGGGCACCGCGCGCGCAGCTCCTCCCATACGGCGGGCGGCTCCAGCGGGGTGTCTCCGGACAGCGGCAGGCGGACGGGCGGCTGGACGTAGGGGTGTTCGGCCTGGTCGGTCATGGTGTGCGTCTCCTCGTGGGGGTGGAGGCGGCAGGTGGCGACGATGGGAGTGACTGCGACGGAAGGGGCGGCACGGCACGTTGCGGCGCACCGCAAAGTGCATCATGCACTTCCTGTGCATGATGCACTTTCCATGCATGGCGCACAACAGCGCATGATGCTTCAATCGCGTACCGGACAACGGCGATTGACACAGGGGGAGGTCGGCGTGGACGCACAGCGGGCGGGCGGCCGTATCGAGCGCGAACTGCTGATCCTGACGCGGCACTTGGAGCTGACCTCGCCGCGCCGCGTCCGCCTGGACCACAACGCCCTCGACCGCAGCGCCTACGTCCTGCTCAGCCGCCTGGAGGCGCAGGGGCCGATGTCCGTGCCCGACCTCGTCGACGCCTTCGGCCTGACCCCGTCCACGCTCACCCGGCAGACGACAGCGCTGCTGCGCGACGGTCTCGTGGAGCGGACCCTGGATCCGCGCGGCGGCATCGCCCGGCAGTTCCGGATCACCGACGAGGGGCGCGGGCGGCTGCGCACGGATCGCGACGCCATCGCGGCCGGCCTCGCCGACGTCCTGGGCGACTGGCCGGCGGACCGGCGGCGGCGGTTCGTCGAGGATCTCGAGCGGTTCAACACGGACATCGAGGAGCGCACGGGGCGCCCGTGGCCCCGCTGAGCCACCGGAAGCAATCCACCCCCTCTTGTCGAACCCTCCATTCCTGTGCGTAAGGTATGCCTCACCTTTCCTTTGAATGTTTGATAACTGCTCCGGGGGCACCATGCTTCTCCGACGGCGCGGCACTGCCGCGGCCTCGATCGTTCTTGCGGGTCTGCTGTCCCTGACGGCATGCGGCGGGTCCGGTGACGGCTCGGCGGGCGGCGGCGAGACCGCGGCCGCCGGCGGCGGCAAGGACTCGAAGTCCGTCGCTCAGGGCGGCGAGGACTTCGGCGACGCCGCCAAGAAGACCGCCGCGATGGGCACCGATGCCAAGCCCGGCCAGTGGCCGCGCACCGTCAAGCACGCCATGGGCAGCACGGAGATCAAGCAGCAGCCCAAGCGCGTGGTCGTCCTTGATGTCGGCGAGCTGGACAACGTCGTGTCGCTCGGCATCAAGCCCGTCGGGCTCGCGCCGAGCGAGGGCTCGCCCGAGCTGCCGTCCTACCTCAAGAAGGACGCGGGCCACCCGAAGAACGTCGGCACCATCAACAGCCTCAACCTCGAGGCCATCGCCGCGCTCAAGCCGGACCTGATCGTCGGCAGCCAGCTGCGCGCCGCGAACTCCTACGACGAGCTGTCGCAGATCGCGCCGACCGTCTTCTCGATCCGCCCCGGCTTCACGTGGAAGGAGAACTACCTCCTCAACGCTGCCGCCCTGGACAAGACCGCGCAGGCCAAGAAGAACCTCGCCGCGTACGAGAAGCGCGCGAAGGACCTCGGGGCGAAGCTCGGCGACGACAAGCCGACCGTGACGATGCTGCGCTTCATGCCCGAGGGCCTGATCCGCCTCTACGCGAACGACTCGTTCATCGGCACCATCCTCAAGGACGTCGGCATCCCGCGGCCGAAGAACCAGGACATCTCCGACCTGGCCGCCGAGGTCAGCGCCGAGAACATCGACCAGGCCGACGCCGACTACATCTTCACCGGTGTCTACGGCAAGCCCAACGCCACCGAGAAGGCCACGGTGCAGAAGAACCCGCTGTGGAAGAACCTCAAGGCGGTCAAGGACGGCCACGCCTACGATGTCCCGGACGAGACCTGGTACCTCGGTCTCGGCACGATGGCGGCCGACGCCGTCCTCGACGACCTGGGCCGGCACCTCACCAAGTAGCCCGTTTTTGACAGACATCTGAAAGACAAGAGAGTGAGCGCGGCACATGGCGCGAGCTACCCGCCGCCGTATCGCCTGGCTGCTGGGGTCTGCGGCGCTGCTGCTGATCGCCGTCCTGCTGAGCCTGGCCGTCGGCAGCCGCCCCATCGCACCGGGTGAGGTGGTACGGGCGCTGGTGCAGCAAGGCACCAGCCCCGACGCCCAGTTGGTGCGCTCCCTGCGGGTGCCGCGCACCGTCATCGGCATCCTCGCCGGGGCGGCCCTCGGGGTCGCCGGGACGGTCATGCAGGGCATCACCCGCAACCCGATCGCCGAGCCGGGCATCCTTGGCGTCAGCCAGGGTGCCTCGGCCGGTGTGGTGTGCGCGATCGCGTTCCTCGGTGTGCACGGCCTCACCGGGTACATCTGGTTCGCGTTCGCGGGCGCGGCGCTTGCGACGGTCGTGGTGTACGCCGTTGCGGCCGGTGGCTACCGCGGGGCCTCGCCCGTCAAGCTGGCGCTGTCCGGCGCCGCGATGAACGCGTTCCTGGCCGCGATCGTCTCCGGCGTCGTGACCACCGACGCGCACGCGCTCGACGAGTTCCGGTTCTGGCAGGTCGGCTCCATCAGCGGCCGGGACAGCGAGGTCATCGGCCAGATCTTGCCGTTCGTCCTCGTCGGCCTGGTGCTGGTCGCGGTCGCGGCCCGCGGCCTGGACGCACTCGCCCTCGGCGACGACGCCGCCCGCAACCTCGGCCACAACGTGGGCCTGCTGCGCATCCAGGGCGCGGTGGCCGCGACCGTTTTGACCGGCGCCGCGGTGGCCGCCGCCGGGCCGATCGCCTTCACGGGCCTGGCCGTCCCGCACATCGCGCGGGCCCTGGTCGGCACGGCACACCGGTGGGTGCTGCCGGTCGCGGCGCTGCTCGGCCCCGTGATGATCCTCGTCTCGGACGTGCTCGGCCGCATCGTCTTCCCGCCCTCGGAGGTGCCGGTGGCCGTCATGACCGCGATCCTCGGTGTGCCGTTCCTCATCGCGCTGGTACGCCGCCGGGCGGTGGTCGCCGCATGACCAGCACCACCACAGCGCCGAAGCGCCGGATCCGTCCGGCCGGACACACCGTGCTCCGCCCCGGCCGCTCCAGCTTCCTGGTCCACCGCAGGTCGGTCGTCGTCGCCGGCGCGCTCGCCGTGCTGCTCCTCGCGGCCGTCGTCGCCTTCCTGTGCGTCGGCGAGGCCTTCGTCTCCCCCGCCGAGGTCGTCAACGTCCTGCTCGGCAAGCCCAGTCCGGACCAGCTCGTCGTCGGGACGCTGCGGCTGCCACGGCTTACGGTCGGGCTGCTCGCCGGACTCGCCTTCGGGCTCGCGGGCGCCCTCGTGCAGACCGTCGCGCGCAACCCGCTGGCCAGCCCCGACATCATCGGCGTGACCCACGGCGCGGGCGCGGTGACCGTCGCGGCGATGAGCTTCGGCCTCGCCTCGTACACCGCGCTGCCCTACGTCTCGGTGGCGGGCGGCATCGGGGCGGCGCTGCTCGTCTACGTCTTCGCCTGGCGGCGCGGGATGCACGCCTCGCGTTTCGTCCTCATCGGCATCGGCATCTCGGTGGCGCTCGGCTCGCTGACCCAGCTGTTCCTCACCAAGGGTGACGCGCTCGTCGCCCAGCAGGCGAAGGTGTGGCTCACGGGTTCGCTCAACAGCCGCGGCTACGAGCAGGCGGCCCCGCTGGCCCTCGTCCTGCTGGTCGCGATCCCGGCGGTGCTGTGGGCGGCCCGTGCGCAGCGCTCGGCGTCCTTCGACGACGACACGGCCACGGCGCTCGGCATCCGTCTCAACCGGGTGCGGCTCGGCCTGACCGTGCTCGGTGTCGTGTTCGCCTCGATGGCGACGGGGGCCACCGGGCCGGTCGACTTCGTCGCCCTCCTCGCCCCGCAGATCGCCCGCCGGCTGACCCGGACCGCGCAGATCCCGCTGCTCTCCTCGGCGCTGACCGGGGCGCTCGTGGTCGTCGTCGCGGACCTGCTGGCACGGCAGCTGTTCTCGCCCGTCGAACTCCCCGTCGGCGTCCTCACCGCAGCGGTGGGCGCCCCCTATCTGATGTGGCTGATCGCCCGCGGCCGCAGCCGTTCCGGAGGCACCAAATGAGCCCGACCGACAGCCGTACGGCCGCCCCTGGCACCGTGCGTACGAGCCGGCTCACCGCCGAGTCCCTGACGCTGGCGTACGAGGACCGCACCGTCGTCGACGGCCTCGACCTGCAGGTGCCCGACGGCAAGGTGACCGTCATCGTCGGCCCCAACGCGTGCGGCAAGTCCACGCTGCTGCGCGCCCTGGGACGGCTCCTCAAGCCGCGCGCCGGCACGGTGCTGCTCGACGGCACCGAACTGGCCCGCACCCCCGGCCGCGACATCGCCCGGGCCATCGGCGTCCTCCCGCAGAGCCCGACCCCGCCCGACGGCATCACGGTCGCCGACCTCGTGGCCCGCGGCCGCCAACCGCACCAGAAGTGGTGGCAGCAGTGGTCGGAGGCCGACGAGCGGGCCGTCACGCAGGCCCTGGAACACACCAACACCACGGCACTCGCCGAGCGTCCGGTGGACGAGCTGTCCGGCGGCCAGCGCCAGCGGGTGTGGATCGCCATGGCCCTCGCCCAGGAGACCGAGCTGCTCCTGCTCGACGAGCCGACCACCTACCTCGACATCGCCCACCAGGTGGAGGTCCTCGACCTGGTACGCCGCCTCAACCACGAGCGCGGCCGCACCGTCGTCGCCGTCCTGCACGACCTCAACCAGGCAGCCCGCTACGCCGACCACCTCGTCGCCATGAAGGACGGCCGGATCGTCGCGGAGGGGCCACCGGCCGAGGTCATCACGGCGGACCTGGTCCACACGGTCTTCGGCCTGCACTCCGTGGTGGTCCCCGACCCGGTCACCGGCAGCCCGCTGGTGGTGCCGGGCGCCCCGTGGCGGGCGGCGGAGGACGCGGACGCCGCGCCCGTGTCCGGCTCGGTGCCCGGCCAGGGCACCAAGACCGGGAGCTGACCCGGCACACCACCGCGTCAGCTCGGGCAGGTCCCTCCGCTGCCCGGGCTGGTCCGGAACGGCTTCGGCGGCCGGTAGTCCTTCGAGCGCGGATACTCGAAGTTCTTGAGGAGCTCCGCCTTGGTGTTGGTGACGAAGTCGTCGTCGGCGCGCGAGTCCCACACGAGGAAGCCCATGCCGTTGCCCTGGTTCCGGTTGTTGGGGGCCGCCTTGTAGAACGTCCTGGCCTCGATGTTCGGGGGCTGAGGACTCCGCTGACCACAGGAATGTTCTTCTTGGCCAGGGCGCTCGGCGCGTCCTGCGAGTCCTGCTTGCTGTTGGGCGGCCCCATCAAAGCCACCAGCGAGGAGTCGTCCTCCTTCAGTCCGGGCCTCAGCCGCCGAGCACTCTGGTCAGGACCGGTCCGACGGTCTGCAACAGGACCTGCGCGGCCGCGGAGTTCGGCGCCGCCGCCGGCTGCGCGCGGATGCGGGCCGCGAGATTGCGCGTCTCGGGGCTCGGCGGCGCGCCGCCAGGACGGTCCCCCATGTCGTCGAATGTACCCCTCATCGGGTCCGGTCACCGGATCTGCGACACCTCAGGGGCCTCATAACTCCCGTGAACCACCGCGGAGTTGGAAGGCGCGAGGAGTCCGACGGACCTTCGACCATCCTGTCCCCCGGGTACACTCTGGCCACGAAGGTCACCGAGATCGGCAAGGTGCTGGAGCGGATGGCGAAGAACCCCCGCAACCACGCCTCACCGACCGCCCCCGCATAGGAGAAGGTCCGTGTCTCAGCCCGGCGAGCCGGCACCGGTGCAGCCCGTCCCCACCACCGCCGACGAGGCCCTGGCCGCCGCCCGGTCCCGGTTCGAAGTGCTGGACCTGGAGGGGAACCCGGCGTCGCTGCACGTGGTGGAGTTCGACATCGGCTTCCTCGTCCACGCTGTCATGGCCCCGCCGCCGCCCGGCGTCCCGGCACCACCCGGCGGCAGCCACATGGTGATCTCCAAGTCCGACGGAGCCGTCACCCACGTCCCCAACTTCCCTCCGGAATCCGCGATCGACCTCTACCGCAGCATGCGCCGGACCCACGGCTGAGGCGCGCACCCGAGGGCGGCCGGCCTGCAAGGCCGGGACGGTGTCGCCCGGAGAAGAGACAATTCCGAGGGTGAGCCCTGTATGGGTGAGGTCGTATCGCACGACAAAGAAGGTCGACTGATCCAGCTGCAGACGTATGTCGACGGAGTGTCGACCGGCCCGTACCGCCGGTGGTGGCCTGACGGGTCCTTGAAGTCAGAGGGAACACTCAGCCTGGGGGCTCACGTTGGCGAATGGCGTTCATGGCACTGTAATGGCCAGTCGGCAAAGCACGTCTACTCCGAACGCGGCTTGGACGTAAGCGGCCGCCAATGGGACAAGGAAGGCAACCTTGTCCAGGAGCACGGTGACTTTCACGAGGACGCCACCAGAGCCCCCGGAATCGTACGGCGCGATTGACGACGGGCCCAGGAGTGGCCGAACGTGGCCGGCGGCCTGCACTTGCCCGTGACCAGGTCGAACTCCTGAACAAGCACCTCACGGCTCTGCTGGCCCTCGGGGTTGAGCCACCTCTCGGCGGTCGCGAGCGCCTGCTCCTGGCTGATCACGGAGTTCCCTTCGGCGATTCGAGTCTTTCGAGACTACGGACGGGCGACGGCGGCGGCGCCGCGCCGGGTGGCCCGCTGTCAGGCGGTCGGGCGGGCATCGGCCGCAGGCTCGGGGGCCGGCTCAGGGGTCGGCTCGGGCCGTGCCGGGCGGATACGCAGCGCCTTCACGGCGCCCTCCGTGGCGACCAGGAGGATGCCCTCGGCGGAGAGGTCGGTTCCCGTGAGGGGTGTGGCGGAGACCAGGGCCGTGACGAGTTGTTCGTCGCCCTTCTGCGCGCCGCGATGCCACACGCGGACGTAGTCGGTGCCGCGGCTGAACCCGAGTGGCGCCGCGGCGCGTTCGTCGTCCGAGGGGCGTTGGATCCGGGTCGGGTCGGCGTCGTCGATGACAGCGCCGGTGGTGAGGTTCTGCACCAGTACGGCGGGGGAATCGGGGTCGTCCGACTTCAACGGGCTTGCGCCCGGCGTGCCTTGAGGCACCACGCTCACGGCGACCGGGATCGGAGCCTCGTCGACGCCGTCCGCCCCAGCCGTGGCCAGCTTCCCGACGGTCACGCCGGTCACGCCGGTGACCGGCACGCTCCACAAGGTGTGCCACGGAAGCTCCGGCAGCGACTGGCGCAGCACCGCCGCGTATTCCGGCAGCCCGTCCTCGACGAACGCGGTCTCCAGGAACGCCGCCCGCAGCATGGCGGGCGCCTGCGTGCGGGTGAGCAGCGGGGCGGTGCGCAGGTACGTGCGCCCCGGCGCCGCCAACTGCTCGTACGGCAGGGCCTCCACCGCGGCGCGCAGCAGCACCGGGTCGGCCTGGGCGAACAGGTTGGGGTCGGTGAGGAGCCGGGGCAGCAGTCCGGCCTCCAGGGTGTGTCCCGCGATGCGGTCGCGTACGTACTCGCCGGCCCTGGCCCAGTCCTGGTCGGGCACGGCCTCCAGCAGTTCCATGGCGATACGTGCCTGCGCCCCGGACACATCCGCGATGCCCGCCCGAACGGCCTCGCCGATGCCTGGGTGCTGGAGAGCCACGAGGGTCTGTTCGCCCTCGGGGATGTCCTCGCCGTCCCGCTCGACGGGGCGGATGAAGGGGGCGGCGAGCCGCAAGCCCCGCGCCATGTCCTCGCTCATGTCCCGCTCGGCGACGGCGGAGGCGAGTGGTGTCAGCAGGTGCACGGGCAGGCCTTCGCCCTCGGCGAGGGCGAGGGGCGCGAGCAGCTGCCGCAGGGTGCGGGGGTGGGCGCCGAGCCGCTGGGCGTGCAGGTCGAGCGCTTCGCCCACGCTGCCCGGCAGTTGGCCCGCTTCCACTTCGGCCGCCGGGTCGAAGCCTTCCGGGTGCGTCAGGATCGACTGCACGGCGAGGTGCACGGTGAGACGGCTGCCCGCACCGTCGCCCGCGTGCCGGGCGATCGCCTCGGCGAGGGCGCGCCGGGCGGCGGGCTCGGTCGTGAACGGCAGTGCGGGCGCGCCGAATTGGGGGTTGAGGAGGGCCTCGGCCTGCAGCACGAGCCCCTCGGGGTCGAACCACTCGGGGGCGTCGAGGTCGATGATCCGGGCGACGCCGGCGGGCAGCCCCTCGGCGAGTTCGGCGGCCAACTCGCGGGGCACGTCGGCGAGCAGGCGTACGGATTCCACGGCGGCGAGAGGCTTGAGCACGTCCCGCACGAGTCGCGCGGGCTCTCCGGCTCCCCGCACCGGCCCGGCCTGGTCGACATCCGGCACCACGATCGTCACCGGCCGCCCGGACGCGGCGAGTTGGCCCAGTTCGGGGTAGATGTCGGCGGCGCGGGTCGCGGACAGCTCGTAGTGGTCGGCGAGCAGCCACAGGGTCTGCGCCGCCGTCAGCCCCGCGACGCTGGGCACCGCGGGCGCGGGCAGGTCCGGCGGCACGGTCGCCGGGTCGAACGCGTCGAGGTCGAGCCCCTTGCGGTACTCCGGGTCGCAGAGCATCAGGAAGCCCGTGAGCAGCCGCGAGCACCCGGTGCCCGGGCTGCCCGTCAGGATGACGACCCGGGGCGCGCCCGGCCACTCCATCCGCCACGCGGCGAGCACCCGCAGCGCGGCGTTGCGTCCCCCGATGTACGGGTGCGGCTCGTAGCCGGCATGGGCCCGCTCCGGGGCCTGGGTCGGGCTGGTCATCGTTCCCCCGTTGTCCTGTCCGTCCGACACCGTCACGTCGTGTTTGACCGTACGGCGTTCATCCTACGAGGGCCGCACGGGCCGAACCACGCCCCGTCCGTCGCTTGTTACCCAGGTGTCGCGCTCACCTGCCGCCCGGACGCGGGCCGTTGCGGGTCCGCGGCCGGGGCCGTGCTCGATCATGGGTGGATGACTGCCTTCTACCATGTGTGTTTCGTCGTCCCGGACATCGAGCGGGCGATGCGGGACTTCCGGCGCTCTGCCGGGGTCGAGTGGAGCGAGCCCGCGTCCGACCGGCTCGGCGAGTGGGACTACGGATCGTGTTCACCACGGGCGGGCCGCCGTTCATCGAGCTGATCGAAGGGCCGCCGGGCAGCCCCTGGGACGCGCCCGAGGGGGCCCGGTTCGACCACATCGGCTTCTGGACCAGCGATGTACGGGAGGGTTCCCGGCGGCTGGAGGCGGAGGGCCTGCCCGTGGACTTCTCCGGCTGCCCTTACGGTCGGCCCTTCGCCTATCACCAGGTGGACAGCATCGGCGCGCGGATCGAACTCGTCGACCTGGCCAGGCAGGCCCCCTTCCTCGACCGCTGGCACCCGGGCGGGGAGGCGATGCCCGCCGTCGACGAGGACACCCGAGGCTGACCCCCGACAGGTGTCACCCTTCGGCGTCGGGACCGAAGAGTGTGGCGAGGGCTCGGTCGACGACCGACTCCACGTCCTCCTTGCCCGCCGGCACGAGCGCGTACGTGCCCAGCAGGAAGCGCCGCAGGACCGAGGTGTCGAACTGGACGACGGCCATCCCCTGCGGCGCGTGCAGCTCGACGACGGTACGGGCGCGGCCGCACGGCCACACATGGACGTCCCCGGTCCCGGTCGGCAGGCGCAGGCCGTCGTCGAGGAGGGTGCGGGCGAAGGCCCATGTCACCTCGATCCCGTCGAGGGTGGCCTCAGCCGGGAACACCAGCTGGAGGGCGAGGGGGTCGGCGGACTTGTAGCGCAGGGTGACGGTGACACTGCGCTCGGGACCCTGACCCTCGGCCACGACGAGGCGGGCGCGGGCGGACTGTTCGAGCGTGACGGGCAGCGTGGTCGGCATGGCAGGCCCCTTTCAGTGCTGCGTGTTCCAGGTGCCCGTTCGACGCGGCGGCGGGGTGCGGGATTACGGCGTTTGCGAAAAACCTTGTTGTGACCTGTGCCACTCACCCCTCCCATAATCCGACATTTGTGGCTTACGGTTTCAAACTCCTCCTCATTTGCCTCATTCGCCTCATTCTCGTCGCCCTCCTCGTTCCCCTCGCCCGATCCGCAGTCGGGCGGAGGCCCGGATGTGCATCTGACCGAATGAGCGCCTGAATGAGCAACGCCGACGTCGGACGGAACGGAAGACTCCTGCCATGACCGACGGCCCCGCCGCCGCGCCGATGCCCCCCGCCGCCACGGAGGGCGGCCTCAGCCCCGCCGCGTACGCGCGGATCTACGAGGCGGAGCAGCCGCACCTCGTCGCGTACGCCCGCTCGCTCACCGGCAACGCCTGGCTCGCCGACGATCTCGTCGCCGAGGCGCACTTCCGGGTCTGGCGGCGCCTCGCGGCGGGGCACGACATCGACAACGTGGCCGCGTACCTGACGACGACCGTGCGGAACCTGGCGGCCTCGGCCGGGCGCGGGGCGGCGCGCGAGACACCCCTCGATCCGCACGCAGGACTCGAACCGATGCAGGTGTCGAGCGACGCGTACGGTGCCGGGGCCTACGGCGACCAGGACCCGGCCGCCCGCGCCTCCGCCGTGGACCTGCTCTCCCAGGTCCTCGGGCAGCTGCCGAAGCGCTGGGTGAAGGCCCTGTGGCTCTCCGAAGCGGAGGGTCAGCCGCTGGAGGCGGTGGGCCGGGGCATCGGCGCGGGCAGCGGGGCCACGGCCGTGCTGCTGCATCGTGCCCGGGAGGGCATGCGGCAGGGGTTCCTGCGCGCGCACCCGGGGACCCCGGACGATCCGGCGTGCGCGAGCCACTGGGACCGGATGCCCGCGCATGTGCGCGGCAGCGCGTCCGCGCGCCAGTCGGAGAAGCTCCTCGCACACACCGACGACTGCGACGACTGCCGGGCGCGGCTCGCGGTCCTGCTGCGCGCCAACGACCGGCTGCCGGCCCTGGTGGGTCCGGCGCTCCTGATCTTCGTGCTCGGCGGGGCGGGGAAGTTCCTGGTGCCGCTCATGGCCGGTGCCGGGGCCGGTGCCACCGGCGCCGCCGCGGGCGGACACGGCACGGGTACCGGGCTGCTGCACGGCGTACGACATGCACTGACCGGCGGGGCGAAAGCGCAGGGAGCCGTCGCCGGGGTGCTCGGTGTGTCGGTGGCCGGTGCCGCCGTCGCGGCCGGTCTCATGCTGACGGGGAACGGTGACACGGTGCCGCCGCAGCGGTCGGCGGCGGTGCAGAGCGAGACACCCGGTGGGCGGGATGATGCTCCGTCGTCTCCGTCGTCCCCGTCGTCCCCGTCCTCGCCCTCCTCCTCGCCCTCCTCCTCACCTCAGCCCTCGTCCCCGTCGTCGGAGCCGTCAACTTCCGGTTCGCGTGAGCCCGTTGCTCCGGAGGACCGGTCGCAGCGGGCGGCCGGATCGGGGGCGGAGGCGGAGGTGGCGCCGGAAGGCTCTGAGGGCACGGAGAAGCCCGCCGCTCCCAAGGCACCGGCCGAGCCGCAGGACACCGAGGCCCCGAGCGACCCGGCCACGCCGACCACTCCCCCGGATCCGCCCGCCGCCGAGCGGGCGATACCGGAGGACGCTCCGGCCGAGCAGCGGCCCGACACACCTACGCCGACTCCGACACCGACACCGTCCACGGATGCGCCGACTCCGACTCCGACGACCGAGCCCACCACGCCGACGAGTCCCGCACCCACCACACCTGAGCCCACGGAGCCTGCCGAGCCCACCACCCCCGCCCCGCCGGAGACCAGCGCACCCTCCCCCACCTGCACCCGCTGGCTCGGCCCGATCTTCATCTGCCACACCCACTGACACCGGGGTCAGCCGAGCAGCCCTGCCTCCTGCGCCAACACCGCCGCCTGGACCCGGTTCGTGCAGTCGGTGCGGGTGAGGATGCTGCTGATGTGGGCCTTCACCGTGCCGGAGCTCAGGTGGAGTTGGGCGGCGATCTCGGCGTTGGACAGGCCGGTGCCGAGCAGCCGCAGAATGTCACGCTCGGCGGGTGTCAGGCCGGCGATCCGGTCTGCCGCCGCGTCGCCGGTGCGGCCCATGCGGGTCCGGAAGTCGACGAGTTGGCGGGTCACCTGCGGGGCGAGGACGGGGTCGCCCGCGGCTGCACGGCGTACGGCGTCGATGAGTTCGCGGGGGCCGGTGTCCTTGAGGAGGTAGCCGTAAGCTCCGGCACGCAGGGCGCTGGTGACGGTCGGCTCCTCGCCGAAGGCCGTCAGCATGACCGCGCGGGTGCGCGGCGCGTGGCGGGCGATCTCGGCGACGGCGGTGATGCCGTCCCCCGGCATGCGGATGTCGAGGAGGGCGACGTCGATGGTGTGCACGCGGCAGGCCTCGACGGCCTCGCCGGCGTTCTGCGCCTCCGCCACGATGCGGATCTCGTCGTCGTGCTCGAGGACCAGCCGGACCCCGGTGCGCATCAGCGCCTCGTCGTCGGCGATCAGGACTCGGATCATCGGCTCAGTCTAGAACGGCCATGATCAACAGGGCGATGGTGCCGCCGATCGTCGGCAGCAGCACCAGCAGCGCCGCGCAGCCGCCTCCCAGGATGCGGGGCCATGTGAGGACTTCCGTGGAGAGCGGGGGCCGGGAGCCCGCTCCGTCGGACAGTGGCTTCGACGAAAGGGCGTACGCGGACTGCGCGTCGGGCCGCACGGGTATCCGGGCGGAGAGGGCGAAGCCTCCGTCCGGGCGTGGACCGGCGTGCATGGTGCCCCCGAGCAGGCTGATCCTTTCGTGGAGGCCGACGAGTCCGCTGCGGTTCCCGGCTCCGGGTGAACGGGGCGTCGGCGGGGCGCCGTTGACGACTGTGATCACCACCGTTTCACCCACGCCCCCGCCCCTTCCCCTGCCCTGGCTTTCACCTTCGCTGCCGTCTTCGCTCTGGAACGTCACGCGTACACGCGCACCAGGCGCATGCTTCAGCGCGTTGGTGAGTCCTTCGCGGGTGACGCGGTGGACGGCCTGCCGGGTGCGGGCGTCCGCGTCCGGCAACTCGTGGCCGTTCCAGTGCAGTTCGACGTCGACGCCCGCGTTCCGGGATTCCACGACGAGGGCGGAGAGGTCCTCGCGGGTTCCTCTCTCGCCGATGTCCTCGCCTGACCGGTGGCGCAGGACGCCGAGGATGCCGCGCAGTTCGTCCATCGCGGTTCCGGCGGTGGTGTGCAGCAGTTCGGCCTGCGGGGCGAGCGGGGGTGCCTGCTTCTCGGCGGCGAGTTGGAGGGCTCCCGCGTGCACGGAGATGAGGCCGATGCGGTGGCCGAGCAGGTCGTGCATCTCGGCGGCGATGCGCGTGCGTTCCTCCATACGGGCCGCCTCGTCGGTGAGGAGGCGAGCCTGTTCGAGGTAGGCGTTGCGCTCCCGCAGCAGCCCCAGCAGCGGGCGCCGGTGCCCCATGACCCTGCCGGACAGCGCGGGCAGCAGGACGAACAGTGCGGCGAGGCCTGCGCCGGTGACCAGGTACGGCAACGCAGGCAACTCGCTCTGTGCCTGACCGACGACCGCCAGGAGCACGGAACCTGCCGCGGTCGCCCCGACCGCCGCCCAGGCGCGCCGCGCGGAGGGGATGCGGCGTACGGCGGACCACACGACACACGGCACCACCACCGTCGCCCACACGTTCTCCCCGGCGAGCACTGGCATGCAGCCAAGGACCGCGAGGGTCGGGTACCTGCGCCGCGCGGGCACGAGCAGCGCCGCCCACACACCAACGAGGGCCACAGGGACGGGGTGAGCCGGTGGGATCAGAGGCACCGGCACGAGCGAGCACACCAGGACCAGGCCGGCGAGTACCGACTCGATCACGACCGTTCGCCGGGGCGCGGCCCGCACCGCGTTGCGGATCGCGGCGGCCTCGCGGCGTACCCGCGCCCACGACGGTCGCGTTACCGGGCTCATGACTTCCTCCGTGCCAATCCGCACGAATCCGCGCGAATCCGTGTGGGCCGCTGTGAATCACTGTGAATCCGTACGGATTCCGTTCTCAACGGCTGATCGTTTCACAGGTGTTGGCGTCCACTCCGGCCTCAGGCGGGCCGTGCCGCTCCGCCGGGCACCCGGAGCTCCGGCTCCGCACGCAGCCCGTCGACGTCCACGCCGCTCTCGGTCAGCACCCGCTCGATCTCCGCCGCGGACCCGGCGTCCGTCCCGGTCTCGTCGAGCAGCGCCGCCAGGAGGTGTGTCGTGCCGACGGTGGGCGAGCCGTGGTGGGAGGCGGTGAACTGGGTGACGTGCAGGAGCCGCCGCTCGAAGTCGGCGGGGCCGCTGACCTCCGCGGGTTCGCCCTCCTCGACGCCGGTGGTGGGCAGCAGGACACGGGCGAGGGTGTCCTGCCGGGCTCCGTGCCGGCGCAGGAGTTCCGCGCCTCGGTTCGCCGACCGCAGCTGCTCGGGCAGCTCACGCCCCGCGACGCGCAACGACCGGTCCAGCGCGAGGATGCCCAGCAGTGTGTCGACGGCCCGCGTGTGCGGCTCGCCCCGCCGCACCGTCACCCGTGGCGCCTCCGAACGCACCGCGCCCACGAGCGCGGAGCCGAACCCCGCGCCGCCGCCGAAGACCCAGGCGGCGAACTTCCGGGCCAGCGGATTGCCGCTCTTCCCGAACGTCCCCGCCTTGCGCAGGATGAACACCGCGGTGGGCTCCGGCACTTCGTCGCTCCCCCGCAACGCCTCCAGCGCGATCGCGGCGGCCGCGACATCCAGCTTCTCCACGACCATGGCCTCGCGGGCGCGCGTCCCGGGCAACTCGACCAGGGCGTGCGCCACATGACGTACGCGCACCGAAACCGTGCCCTCGTCCCGTGCGGCCTCCAGTGCCTTCCGCAGACAGGATCGCAACGCGCCGGTCATGGGCGGGAGTTGAACGGGCCCCGGGACCCACCCCTCCTTCTCCTCCTTTGCCTCCTTCCCCTTCCTCTCCTTCTTCGCCTTCTTCTGGTTCTCCCGACGTCGCCGTTTGGCCTCCTCGTGCCGGACCTCCCGCCACAGGGCGTCGATCTCCCGCTCGTCGTCCGGGCTCCCCGCCGCGCCGTCCCCCACGTCGGCACTGACCCACACGGACGTCCCCCGGCACCCGATCGACCCGCCGAGCGAGCCGGAGGCCCGCATCCCGGGGGCGATCGCGGAGCCGACGGCCGAGTCGCCCGACACGAGCGCGTACAGGACGCTCTCCGTGCCGAGGTCCTCGCGTTCCTGCCTGGCCGCCGCGCGCACCGCCTCCAGCAGCAGATTGAAGACGTCCTTCTCGAACTCGGTGGCCAGGCCGATGTCATGGGTGGACGTTCGCTGGTCCATGGTGGCTTCCCCTCCGTGGCGTCACTGGTGGCGACGGTGGTGTCTGCGGTGTCGCCTGCTGAGAAGGACGCTAGCCCGGGGTTCTCCGGCTCCGCGTCGGCCGACCGTCCAGGGTTCCGGTCCGATCGGCCGGGATGTGCGAGCCACCCATGGGCCCATCGGCCCGGGGGCGGCTCAGCCCATGTCCGCGTCGGCGGTCACCGCATCGACCACGTCCCTGAGTTGGGCGCGCGCGGTGATGCCGAGCTTCGGGAACGCACGGTAGAGGTGTGAGCCGACGGTGCGCGGGGACAGGTAGAGCTTCTCGGCCACCTCGCGGTTGGTCAGGCCCCGCGCGGCGAGCCGCACGATCTCCTGTTGCTGGGCGGTGAGTGTCGCGAAGGCGTCCGGCTCCGCCGGTCCGCTCCGGTCTCCGGCGGCCCTGAGTTCGGACTGGGACCGCGCCGCCCATGGCTGCGCGCCCAGCCGCCGAAACACGGCCTCGGCCTCGACGAGCGGCTGACGGGCGTCGGCGATCCGCCGTCGGCGGCGCAGCCACCGCCCGTACGCCAATCGGGCCCGGGCCTGCTCGAAGGGCCGGCGGCCGAGCGCCGGGTTGTCCAGGGCGGCGGCGAAGTGCCGCTCGGCGTCGGCCTCCTCGTCGGCGGGGGTGAGCACCGCCCGGCTCAGCTGGACGAGGGCACTCCTGCGAGGGGCGAGAGCACCCGCGTACGCCAAGGACTCCTCGACTCCGTCGACGATCCCGGTGGCCTCAACCTCGTGGTGTGTCCGGGCCGCGGCGGCCGCCAGCTCGAGCAGTGCCGGGTACGAGAGGTGGTAGTGCGCGGCGGTGCCCCGGCCGTCGAAGAGCATCCGGTAGTGCTGGTAGGCGGTTTCGTGGTCGCCTTCGGCGGTGGCGGCGGTGCCCAACGCGCGGTGGGCGAGGACGAGGACGGAACGGCTCTCGTTCGGGTCGACCAGCGACAGGGCGTGCCTGGCCCGGTCGCGGGCTCCGGTCACGTCCCCGCGCAGGGCCCGCAGCAGCGCCTCGGTCGAGACGGCACAGGCCACGGCATGGTCGAGGCCCGCACCGGACGCCACGGCTTCGAGGTCGGCGCAGGCGCTTTGGGCGCGGGCCCAGCGCCCCTGTTCCAGGTAGGCGAGGGCGGCGACCCCTCCGAGGCCGTCCGGCAGCGGTTCCTGCGACTTCCAGGAGGCGAAGGCGTCGTCGAAGGTCCGTGCCGCCGTGTCGGTCTCGTCGAGCAGCCAGGCCGCGACGGCGAGCAGGGTGAGCGTCTCCGGCTCCTTGCGGGCGGCCACGGCCAGGGCGGGCAGTTGCGATACGAGGTGCGGGTCGGCCGCCTGCGGGTGTGCGACGGTTCCGGCCCAGGCCGCGAGGAGGCACTCCCGGTCGCCGGACTCGGGGCCGGGGTGAACGGGCAGCAGGCGTTCGATCTCGTGCAGCTGGGCCGTGTCACCGGAGTAGAAGCGGACCACCGCGGCGGCGGCGAGAGCTTCCAGCGCCGCTCCGGAGGCCCCACGGTCCGCCAACACGGCGGCGGGGCGCATCAGTTGACCGAAGGCGGCGCTGTGCGAGGCGGTCAGGGACATGAGCCGGCCGACCTGGAGGTCCGCGAGGGCCGCGGTCTTCGGATCGTCGGTGCTGGAGCGGGTGCGGGCGGCGAGCCGTTCGACCGCGTCGAGTCGGCCGGTGAGGACCGCCGTCGTGGTCGCGGCGGTGAGCAGCCGGGTGCTCTCGCGCCGGTCGGGGTGGAGTTCCGCGGCCCTCTCCAACATGTGCGCGGCGGCCGCGTGGCCACTGCGCCGTCGCGCCCGGTCCGCGCCGGCCTCGAGTGCGGCCGACACCCGCGCGCTCGGTCCGGAGGTGGCGGCGGCGAGGTGCCAGGCATGCCGGTCGGGGTCCTGCTCGCGGAAGAGCTCGGCCAGTTCGAGGTGTGCCGCTTGCCGCTCGTGCGCGGGGGCCGCCTGATAGACAGCGAGGCGGGACAGCGGATCGCCGTGCCGCAGCCGTCCCCCGCCCCGCCGTACGAGCCCGGCCTTCTCGGCGGGAGTCCACACCGGGTCGGCGACGTCGGGCAGCCAGGACCGCACCGCCTGTACGGGGTCCTCGGTGTGCGCGGTGGCGAGGCGGACCACGGCGCGGCGGGTCGCGTCGGGGAGGGCCGCCAGCTCGTCGGCGTAGAGCCGCTCCAGCCTGTCGCTGACCGGCAGCGGGCCGTCGGGGCCAGGCACACCGTCGTCACCGGCGGTGGCACCGGTGGTGGCGCGGGCCAGTTCCACCAGCGCGAGCGGGTTGCCCTCGGCCTGGTCGAGGACGCGGTCCCGGACGAGTCCGGCCGGCACCCGGGGCTGGAGGTCCAGCAGCCGCGCCGCCGCGCTCCGGTCGAGCGGTGCCAGTTCGAGGACCGTCTCCCTCGCGGTGGTGTCTCGCGGCACACCGTCCCGCGCGACCAGAAGGGTCACGGGTTCGTCTGCGGACAAGCGTCGAGCGGCGAAGGAGAGGGCGTCGAGCGAGGCCGGATCGACCCACTGCGCGTCGTCCACGACCACCAACAGCGGCTGTCGAGCGGCGAGTTCGGACAGCAGGGCCAGTACGGCGATCCCGATGAGCATGGGATCCGGCGCCCGGTCCGTATCCGCCTCCCGCTCCGCCAGACCGAAGGCGGCATGCATGGCTTCGCGCTGCCGCGACGGCAGTGTCTCCATGCCCTCGCGAACCGGACGCAGCAGCTGGTGCAGGCCGGAGTACGGCAGGCCGCTCTCGGACCGACTGCCGTGTGCCCGCAGCACCCGTCCGCCGTCCGCGGCGAACCGCTCCGCGACGGCTTCCAGCAGGGTGGTCCTGCCGCTGCCGGGCGCTCCCACCACGGTCACCAGCGGGCCCTTCGGCCCCGGATTCCGCACCGCCGCGAGCAGCGTGCGCAGCTCCGCGTCCCTGACCACGTCGTCCACCAGCCCTCTCCGCCTCCCCCACATCGTACGAAGACGGGCCCAGTACAGGTGCAAGTGCAAGTGCAGTCAGGTGACCGATACCGCCGAGGCATCCCCCGCCCGCAGGGTGGACGGCACCCAAGGCCACCACGGCGACGAGCCACCCGAGCCACCCGAGCCACCAAGGAGAGCCATGTCTCCCCACGCCTCCCCCACGACCGGCACCGCAGCACCGACAGTCACCACCCTCGAACTGGGCGACGTTCAGATCCACCGCGTCATGGAGTTCTCCGACACCACCCCGATGACGACCGATGTCTTCTTCCCCAACAGCAGGCCGGAGGAATGGCAGCGACACACCGACCTCCTTGCACCCCACCACTGGGACCCGCGGAGCGACCTCACCCGTGCTGCCACCCAGTCCTGGGTGCTGCGCAGCGAGGGCCGGATCATCCTGATCGACACAGGCGCGGGCAACGACAAGTACCGTCCGCTGCAACCGATCTGGTCCTACCTGAACACCGGATACCTGGAGAATCTCGCCGCCGTCGGGGTGCGCCCGGAGGATGTCGACCTCGTCGTCAACACCCACCTGCACGACGACCACGTCGGCTGGAACACCCGGCTCGAGGGCCGGGACTGGGTTCCGACGTTCCCCAACGCGACGTACCTCATGCCGCGCCGCGACTTCGAGTACTGGAAGCCGGAGAACCTCCACAACACCGTGTTCGGCCGGGGCAATCAGAACGTCTACGAGGACAGCGTCGAACCGGTCGCCGACGCCGGCCTTGTGGAGACCTGGGACGATTCGTACACCATCGACTCCCACCTCCGTCTCGAGTCGGCCCCCGGCCACACACCGGGCACCTCGATCATCCATCTGGAGTCGGCGGGCGATCGGGCGATCTTCGCGGCCGACCTTCTGCACGGTGCGATCCAGGTGCACGAGCCGCACATCAACAGCTGCTTCGAGGAGGACGAGGACGGCGCCCGCGCCAGCCGTGCGCGCATGTTCGCGCACGCCGCCGACACCAACGCCCTCGTCCTCCCGGCCCACCTGCCCGGCCACGGCGCGTTCGAGGTGCGCCATGAGGGTTCCGGTTTCCGGCTCGCCAACTGGGCGCCCTTCTCCCTCACTTGATCAGCGGTCAGGCGCCTACTGCGGGCCGACCTCCGGGGCGACCGCGCGGCTCACGCAGTCGCGGAGCAGGGCGCGCCGCTGGTCGTGCACGCTCGCGGGTTCCTCGGCGGAGGCGGCGTAGACGTTGCTCACCGGGGACCAGGCCATGGACATGGCGATGACCATGGCCATCACGTCGAAGGGGTCTCCCTGGCGGATGCGCCCGGCGGCCTGGGCCTCCGCGATGGCGCCGAGCTTGCGGTCGTCGTACTGGTCGTGGTCCGCGACGAGGTGCCCGGTCGGGCGCCGCTCCAGGCGGGCCCAGGTCGCGAGCCGGATCAGATCGGGGCGGCCGAGGTACTCGTCGTAGAGGCGCACCGCCCAGTCGGCGAGGTCCGTGGCGTCGATGGCGACGACATTGGTGATCCGCTCCAGTGAGGCGAAGAAGATCGCGTCGAAGAGCTGTTCCTTGTTGCCGAAGTAGCCATAGAGCTGCGCCTTGTTGGTGCGCGCTCCGGCGATGATCCGCTCGACGCGTGCGCCGGCGATGCCGTACTGGGCGAATTCCTGTGTGGCGACGTCGACGATGCGCTGGTACGTCGCCGCTCCGCGGCTGCTGGATGGCTGGTCGGGCATGACCGCACCGTAACAGACAGACTCGTCTGTTTGCTTCTCGGCCCGCATGCACCTATTGTCAAACAGACCGAACAGTCTGTCTGAGGGTCTGGCCAAGGAGTGTGCGATGCGTTCCACGACGGGATGGCGAGCGGACGGCGCGACGCGGACACTGCGCCGCGCGCCACTGGAGCGCCGGGACCTGCGCCCGGACGACATCGCGATACGCGTCGACTACTGCGGCGTCTGCCACACGGATCTGCACGCGCTGCGGGCGCACGGGAGCGACGCGAAGGAAGTGCTCGTGCCGGGGCACGAGTTCACCGGCGTGGTGAGCGAGGCCGGCAGCGCGGTGGCCGACTTCTCCCCGGGCGATCCGGTGGCCGTCGGCAACATCGTCGACTCGTGCGGCGAGTGCCGTATGTGCCGGGCCGGCCAGGAGAACTTCTGCCGCGAGTTCCCGACCCTGACCTACGGCGGAGCCGACCGGCAGGACGGATCGACCACGCTGGGCGGGTACGCCCGCGAGTACGTCGTGAACCATCGGTTCGCCCACCGCCTCCCGGCCGGGCTCGACGCGGCCGCCGCGGCACCTCTGCTCTGCGCCGGCGTCACCGTCTGGGAGCCGCTGCGGGCGCTCGGCGTCGGACCGGGCAGCACGGTCGCCGTGGCCGGACTGGGCGGCCTCGGACACCTCGCGGTCAAGATGGCGGCCGGGCTCGGCGCCACGGCCTCCGTCATCAGCCGGTCCCCGGAGAAGGCCGAGGAGGCGCGCGCCCTCGGCGCGCAGGGGTTCGTCGTGTCCACCGATCCGGAGCGGATGGAGGCGGTCCGCGACCATTTCGATGTCGTCATCGACACCATCTCGGCGCCCCACGACCTGGCCCCCTACCTGCGCGTGACCGCCATGGATGGCACCCTCAGCCACCTCGGTCACCTCGGACCGGTCACCGTGGACACTCTGGATCTGCTCATCGGCCGCAAGAAGCTCAGCTCGGCCGGCAGCGGCGGTCGCCCGTCCACCGCCGCCATGCTGCGCTTCTGCGCCGAACACGGCATCACCGCCGACATCGAGCTGCTGCCGTCCGCCCAGGTGAACACGGCCCTCGAACGCCTGGAGCGGAACGACGTCCGCTACCGGTTCGTGCTCGACATGTCCGACCTGGACTGAGGGCTATCCGGCGGGCAGTTGCCGGTACTCGTCGAGCAGGCGCCGCAGCTCCCGCACCATGAACTCGTAGTACGTGTGCATGTCGCGCAGCCGCGCCTGCTGCACCTTCGGCATGCCGGCGCCCCGCTCCTTCGCGGCCTCGGCGAGTTCGAGCAGCTGCTCGGTCTGGGCGAGCTGGTGCTGGAGGCAGCCGCTCCACGCGTCGTCGCGCCATACGTAACCGGCCTGGCGGACGCCGGGCACCTTGACCCGCTCGACCGTGCCGTTCGCGATGAGCAGGCGGGTCATCTCCGATGTCGACCCCTTGCTCGCCCCCAGCACTTCCTGGAGTTCAGACAGCGTCATGGGGTCGGGGCTGAGCATGAGGACGCCCGCCAGCCGTCCGGCGATCGGAGGCCATCCCATCGCGCGCCCGATCCGCCGGCCGAAGTCCTCGACGAGCGACCCGTCGCCCATGGCTGAGCCATTGTCGGCGGTTGGCGGCACCGATCCTCCCCGTACGGAAAAAACTGAAAATTCATTCTTGACTGAACTTTCCTTGGTGCGACACATTACCAGCATCCGCGCGGCAGTCACCGGTGCGGGACGCTCCCGCATCAAGGAGTAGACATGTCACAGCACCAGAAACCTCAGGGCGAGCAGACTCAGGGCGGGAAGGCTCAGCAGGCTCACGACCTGATCGTCGTCGGCGCGGGCTCCTCGGGTGCGGCGCTCGCCGTCCGCGCCGCCGCTCGCGGCCGGCGGGTCCTCCTCCTTGAGGCGGGCCCCGACTACCGCTCGGCGCAGCTGCCGGAGGCGTGGCGTTCCCCCAACCCCGTGGTCGCCCTCATGGATCCCGCGGCCTCCGAACACCTCGTGTGGAACGGCCTGAACTCCTCGCGGACCGAGAAGCAGCCGCAGGCCCCGTACTGGCGCGGCCGTGGTGTGGGCGGCAGTTCGTCCGTCAACGGCCAGATCGCGATCCGGCCCCCGATGGCGGACTTCGAGGAGTGGGCCCGGCTGGGCTGCACCGGTTGGGCACCCGAGGACGTGCTGCCGTACTTCGCCAAGCTGGAGGACGACGACGCGTTCGGCGACCAGCCGTACCATGGCCGCGGCGGGCCGACCCCGATCCACCGGACCGCGAAGGACGACTGGGGAAGCATCGACCGGGCGCTGGCCGACTCGGCGCTGGCTGCCGGGTTCGACTGGGCACCCGACGTCAACGCCCCCGGCGCCCATGGTGTCTCGCCGTACCCGATCAACTCCCGCGACGGGCGCCGTGTCAGTGTCAACGACGCCTACCTCGAAGCCGGGCGCGACCTGCCCGGTCTCACCATCCGCGGCGACGCGCTCGTGGACACCGTCGTCTTCGAAAACGGCCGCGCGGTCGGTGTGCGCGCGGTGATCGACGGGGCTCTCGTCACCGAGTACGCGGACGAGGTGATCCTCAGCGCGGGGGTCATCCACTCCCCCGCGATCCTGCTGCGCTCGGGCATCGGCCCCGCCGCCCAACTGCGGGCGCTGGGCATCGAGGTGCGCCAGGACCTGCCGGTCGGTGTCGGCATGCAGGACCACGCCATGACGGTGCTCTCGCTGCCGCTGCGGCCCGAAGCGGCCATCAAGTCGCCGCACGACCGACACACCAACGTGTGCGTACGCTGGTCCAGCCGGACGGGGACACACTCCGACGACCTCATGTTCGTGTCGCTCAACCAGAACGTCCTGGCCATGGCGACCGCGAACACCCAGGCACACGCAGGTGCCTATGGTGTCTGGCTGAACCGGACCCACTCGCGCGGTGAACTCACCCTCGTGTCCACCGACCCGTCGGTGCACCCGCACGTCGCCCAGCGCATGCTCTCCGACGCACGCGACCTCGCCCCGATGCGCGAAGGGGTGCGCGCCCTCGTCGAGTTGAGCAGAAGCGCGGAGACGGTCGCCGTCCTCGGCGGATCGGTCGAAGAGGCGAACGGCCCACTCTTCGCGGCCCTGGCGGACGACAGCGCCCTCGACGACCACCTGCTCGCCACGGTCCTCGACGCCCAACACGGCACGAGCACCTGCCGGATGGGCGCGCCCGACGCCGCCGGGACGGTCGTCGACCCGGCGTGCCGGGTGCGGGGCGTCCGGGGCCTGCGGGTCGTCGACGCCTCGGTCTTCCCGTCCGTGCCCCGGGCCAACACGAATCTCGCCGCCATCATGACCGGCGAGCTCATGGCCGACCGGCTCGACGCCTGACACCGCCTCCCGTGACGCGCAGAACTCCGTACCGCACAGAAACGGCCCCCACCATGGAAACCCTCCAGAACTTCATCGGCGGCCGGTGGGAGGAACCGGTTCCGGCCGGCGGGGACGACGCCGTCGTCCCCGCCGTGGCCTTCGATGTGGTCAACCCCGCCACCGAGGAGGCCATCGCGCGCTTCCGAGCGAGCGGCGCCGCCGACGTCGACCGCGCCGTGGCCGCGGCGGGCTCCGCGCAGCGCGCGTGGGCCGCGCTCCCCGTGGCGCGGCGCGTGGCACACCTGCACGCTTGGGCCGACACGATCGCCGCCCACGCCGCGGAACTGGCCGAACTGGAATGCCGGGAGATGGGCAAGCCCGTCGGAATCGGGCACACGTTCGTCGAGGGCGCGGTGGCCGGGCTGAAGGCCGCCGCAGACCAGGCACTCACCTACCCGTTCGGCGAAACGGTGACCGGTCCGAGTACGGGTGGGAGTGCGGGCCCGGCGGGCGGGCGGACCGACATCGTCCGCCATCCGCTCGGTGTCACCGCCGTGATCACCCCGTGGAACTTCCCCGTCGCCATGGTCCTCGGCGCGCTCGGGCCGCTGCTCGCCGCCGGGAACACCGTCGTGGTCAAGCCCTCGGAGCGCTCCCCGCTCTCCACGGTGCGGCTGTTCGAGCTGGCCGCCTTCGCCGGGCTGCCCCCGGGCGTGCTCAACCTGGTTCTCGGCGACGGCCGCACCGGCGCGGCGCTGGCGGAGCACGAGGACGTACGACTCGTCCACTTCACCGGTTCGGTCGCGGCGGGCCGCGCCGTGGGGGCGGCGACCGCGGGACGCCTGCACCGCTGCGTGCTCGAACTCGGCGGCAAGGACGCCGTCGTGGTCGACGCCGGGGTCGACCCGGTGGCCACCGCGCAGGCCGTCGCGTTCGGCGCGTTCATCAACACCGGCCAGATCTGCACCTCCATGGAACGGATCTACGTCCATGAGCGGATCGCGGACGCGTTCGTCGAGGCCCTGGTCGCCGCGGCGCACACCTTCACCATCGGCGACGGCCTCGACCCCGCCACCGTGCTCGGCCCCCTCGTGGACGCCCGGCAACGCGACACCGTACGGCGCCATGTCGAGGACGCCGTCACCAAGGGCGCCACCGTGCACACCGGCGGGGCCGTGCCGGAGCGTCCCGGCTACTTCTACCCGGCGACCGTGCTCACCGGGGTCGACGACACCATGCTGGTGATGACCGAGGAGACGTTCGGGCCGGTGGCGCCCGTCACCGTCGTGGCCGACTTCGAGGAGGGCCTCGCCCGCGCCGCTTCCTCCCGCTACGGCCTCGCCGCCACGGTCTACACCGACGACCCCGAGCACATCACGGCGGCCGCACACCTGCCCGTGGGTGTCGTCTGGGTCAACCAGTGGCAGGGCGGTGGCCCCGAGCGGCTCTACGAACCCGCCCGCGACAGCGGCATGGGCGCCACCGGGGCACGCGCCGCGTACGACGCCGCGACCCGGCCCGCCGCCGTACACATCGCCGCCAACTCCCCGGCGGTGGCCCGGTGATGGCCGCCAAGGAGACCGCGGCACGGCACATTCGTGACGCCGAGGACAGCCTGATCGCCCTGTCCCACCGCATCCACGCCCACCCTGAGTTGGCGTTCGAGGAGCATCGCGCCAGCCGCTGGGTCGCCGATGCCCTCAGCGACGCGGGGTTCGCGGTCCGGCACGGGTACTGCGACCTGCCGACCGCCGTGGAGGCGACCATCGGCACCGGTCCGACACACATCGCGATCTGCGCGGAGTACGACGCGCTGCCCGACATCGGACACGCCTGCGGCCACAACATCATCGCCGCGGCGGCGGTCGGCGCCGGGATCGGGTTGGCCCCCTTGGCGGACGAACTCGGCCTGACCGTACGGGTGTTGGGCACGCCCGCCGAGGAGGGCGGCGGCGGCAAGGTGCTGATGCTGGAACGCGGCGCGTTCGACGGCGTGCACGCGGCCATGATGGTGCACCCGGCCGCGGTCGAGATGGCGGCGATGCCGGGCCTGGCCGTCACCCAGCTCGACGTGACCTACCAAGGCAAGCCGGCACACGCCGGCGCCTATCCCGAACGGGGCGTGAACGCGGCGGACGCCATGACCCTCGCCCAAGTGGGCATCGGGCTGCTGCGCCAGCAGACCGCCGCCTCCGACCGGATCCACGGCGTCGTCACGCAGGCCGGTTCCGCCGCCAATGTCATCCCCGATGCCAGCCGCGGTCACTGGATCGTGCGCAGCGACACCCTGGACGCACTGCAACCGCTGACGGAGCGGGTGTACCGCTGTTTCGAGGCCGGCGCACTGGCCACGGGCTGCGACCTGTCCACCGTGCCGGTCGGCCCCGACTACGCCGACCTGCGCCCGGACCAGGCACTCCTGGACCTGTGGGTCGCCAACGCGACGGCGCTCGGCCGCGGCTTCCCCGAACTGCCGAGCAGCGTCGCGGGCGCCGCCACCGACATGGGCAACGTCTCCCATGTGGTGCCGACCATCCACCCCATGCTCGGCCTCGACTGCGCGCCCGCGGTCAACCACCAGCCGGAGTTCACCGCCGCGTGCGTCACACCGGCGGCGGACCGGGCCGTGCTCGACGGGGCGACCGGCATGGCGTGGACGGCCATCGACGTCGCGCTGGCGACCGCACCAACCAAGTGACCGACTAACTGTCCAACTGACGCAGGTTGTCCCTCGCCCAGTCCTCGAAGCTGGTCAGCGGAACACCCAGGGCTCGCGCGAACTCCGGGCGGCCCGGCTGGCTCGCGGCGTTCATGAAGGCACCGGAGGCGCCCATGGGCGGCATTCCGGCGGCGAGCGCCTCCTCCAGGGTCAGGTCCGGCGCGGTGATCGGCCGGTCGAGTACGCGGCTGAGGATCTCGGCGACCTCCGCCATCGACCGGTACTCACTGGCCAGTTCGAGCTCCACCTCGTGGAAACGGTCCGGGTCCGTCAGGGCGGCCGCGGCCGTGGTGCCGATGTCGGTGACCGCGGTGAGGGAGAGCCGGGTGTCGGGCTTGATGAGTGTGATCAGGCCGCCGTCGATACCGTGCGGAAAGAGGTAGGCCATGGAGGGCAGCAGGTTCTCCATGAAGAAGCCCGGCTTGATGAGGGTCCAGCGCGCGAAGCCCGCCTTGCGGACCAGGTCCTGGATGGCGGCCTTGGTGCCGAGGGCGGGTGCCATGAAGTCCCAGTGCCCCTCGGCCCAGCCGGGCACCTCGGTGTGCTGCCCCGCGCCGGCGACGGAGGTGTGCACGAACTGCTCCACGCCGGCGGCACGGGCACCGTCGACGAGGTTGGCCGCCTGAGCCAGTTCGTTGTCGAAGTCGACGCCCTCCTTGGTGAAGAGCGGCATCTGGACCGAGAAGACGGCGCGGGCCCCCTCTGCGGCGCGGGTCACGGAGCCACGGTCCAGGAGATCCCCGGTGACGAGCCGCGCGCCGAGCGCGGCGACGGCGCGGGCCCGTTCGGTGCCGGGGTCCCGGACCAGGGCGCGTACGGGGACGCCCGCCGCCAGCAGCGCCCGGGCGGTGGCGCCGCCCTGCCGCCCGGTGGCGCCGGTGACGAGCACGGGGTCATGAAGCTGCGTCGGATCGACATGCGGAACAGACATGAGTGAACTCCCTCGACAAGATAAACGGCGGGGCCCGCCACTTCTGCTCGGCTACGATATGGCGGACCCCGCCGTTTAGCAATCCTGGAGCTGATGACATGGTCGAGCGGCAGCGCGCCGACGCCCGGCGCAACTACGAGCGGATCCTCACCGTGGCCGAGGAAGAGGTCGCCGCACACGGCGCGGACGCCTCGCTGGAGCAGATCGCGCGCGTGGCCGGGGTGGGCTCCGCGACCGTACGCAGACACTTCCCGACCCGGCGGGCACTGCTGGAAGCGGTCTCCCAGCAGCGGATCGAGACACTGTGCGCACGGGCACACGAACTCGACACCCGCGACGACGACGGCCGGGGCGCGCTACTGGAGTGGCTGGGCGAGGTGCTCGCCTACTGCGTCACCGCGCGCGGGCTCGCGGCCGCGCTCTCGTACGACGCGGACCACGATCCCGTAGGCGGCAACTCCTGTGCGGCGGCGCTGATCGAGGCGGGCGAGCCGCTGCTGCGCGGCGCCGCGCGGGAGGGCGCGGTGGATTCGCGGGTCACGGTCGAGGACCTGATCACGCTGGCCGTCGGCCTCGCCCTCGCGACGGAACACCACCCCGATCCCACCGCCCGCGCCGAGGCACTGCTCGGCCTCGCGGTGGCGGGGATCAGCCCGGAACGACACTGACCGACACAGACCGGCACAGCCCGGCCGACCGTACCGCCGACCCGAAGCCCATGGGACTCCGTACCCACCCGCGCACACCTATAGAGTTGCGCAAACAAGCAAGGTACGAACGCGAACGGAGAACGACCAACTCATGGGCATCATCAGCTGGATCATCCTGGGCCTCATAGCCGGAGCCATCGCCAAGGTTCTGCTCCCCGGCCGTGATCCGGGCGGCCTCATCGGCACCACACTCATCGGCGTCGCGGGCGCCTTCGTGGGCGGCTGGCTGTCGTCCCGTTTCCTCGACCGCCCCATCACCAAGGACTTCTTCGACCTGCCCACGTGGATCGCCGCCATCGCGGGCTCGCTCGTCCTTCTCATCGGCTACCGGGTGCTGTTCGGCAACTCGCGGGACTGACACGGCTTCTCACCCGATGCTCAGCGCCAGGCAGAAGTCGATGCGGTCGCGCAGAGTGGCGAGGCTGTGGCCGGTCAGCTGCTCCACCCGCTGGAGCCGGTAGCGCAACGTGTTGACGTGGATGTGGAGTTGCTCCGCACAGCGCTGCCACGAGCCGGAGGCATCGAGGAACGCGCTGAGCGTGGCCACGAGTTCGCTGCCGTGCGCGGCGTCGTAGTTCTCGACGACGCCGATCAGGCGGTCGCGGTAGAAGCGGCGCACGTCGTCGGGGACGGCCGCGAGCAGGAGCTGGTAGGAGGAGAGCGAACCGGTGTCGGCGGTGCGTACGGTGCCGGTTTCGAGGACCGCGACGCGGAGCGCGTTGCGGGCCTCGTCCAGGGAACGGCGCAGGCCGGTCGTGCCCGTGGCCGGCTCCCCCGTGCCGATGGCGGCGTGACCGTCCGCGAGGAGCGGGGCGAGCCGCTCGGCGGCGCCTGATGTGTCGTGCTCGCCCTCGGGGACGAGCATGAGGTACGAGCCGTCCTCGGCGGGTATCGGCACCGAGCTGCCGGGCAGCCGTTCGGCGACGTCCTCCAGGACGGTGGCGGCGAGTTCCGCCCCGTACGGGCCCCCGGTGGTGCGCACGTACAGGGCGCTCAGCGGCGCGCCGAGGTCGAGGCCGAGGCTGGTGAGCCGGGCGGCGGCCGCCTCCTCCCGGCCGGCGGCGAGCAGGTCGACGGCCTCCCGCAGGAAGCGCGCCTCGACGCGGCGGCGCTCCTGGGCCGCGGCGCCGTCGAGCGCGAGCAGCGCGCACACCTCCCACGCGGCGTCGGCCACGCCCGGCGCCCAGTCCCGGTAGTCGCCGAAGGAGGCGAGATACGCGGAGGGCGGGCGGCGCGCGGCCGGTGACTCGACGGGGAACAGGGTGAGTTCGCCGCGGCCGGAGACGGTGCGCACGGCGGGGAAGCCGCCCGCGCCGAGTGCGTCGTGGTGGGCGCGGGCGAGTTGCCGCTCGCTCACCATGGGGACCCCGCCCGCGCGCGGCGCCCCGGTCGCGGAGAGCACCGCACACCACACGCCGGTGGCCCGCGCGAACACGTCGATGAGTCCCTCGGCCCCCTCCCCCGCGGCCATGCTGGCGACAAGTCCGCGGTGCAGGTTCACGGAAGGCGCGCGACGGTGGCCGCCCCCGAGCGCGGCGTGCACGGTCTCGGTGAGCGCGGCGAACGACACGTCGTCGTCGATGGTGAGCAGTGTCAGGCCGTGCCGGGTGCAGGCGTCGGCGAGCGGCACGGGCACTGTGCCGACGTCCGCGGTTCCGGCGACGAGCGCGGCGACACCCGCGCCCGCCAGGGCGGCGACGAACACATCGGCGTCGCGCGGCTCGTGGTACCAGGTGGTGCTGGTCAGGACGAGTTCCCCGCCGTCGAGGTAACGGCCCGGGTCGGGCAGGTCGGTGGTGTAGACGCCCCGGATGCGCGGGCTCTCGACGGGGGACGCCACGACGGACCGCAGCCCGAGTCGTGGCATCGCGAGCAGTTCGGCGAGCTCCACCGGTCGGCCTCCTCCGCACCGCCCACGGGAGGGGCGGGCGACTCGTGTTACAGGCATGCACACCGGCGTGCAAGGGGTTTGGAGCATAGTACGGGCCCACCGCGCGAAATGGGCCGCTCGTCTGGAGAGATCTGCAATCCCGCGAGCGCCGCGACGCCGGTTCACTGAGACACGCGACGACCGGTTCACGCATCGACCGAGTCGCGCGACGAGCCGCATGTCCCGCACCTGCACCCGCACCCGCACACCCGCACCACCCCGCTCCGTACTCCCGTCCTGTCCTGGTGAGGAGCCCACCATGCGCGCCGCCCCCGAACGTCCCACCTCCGATCGCCCCTCGGCCATCGAACGCCTGGGAGCCGAACCCGTGCCGCTCACGCGGCGGCACGGCCGTCCCTGGTCGCTGTTCACGCTGTGGTTCGGCGCGAACGTGCAGTTCGCGACGCTCAGCGTGGGCGCCCTGTCGACCTCGGTGTTCGGCCTCGACCTGCTGCCCGCCGTCCTCGCGATCGTCACGGGCACGCTGCTCAGTTCGGCGCTGGTCGGCCTGTTCTCGACGCGCGGGCCGCTGACGGGTGTGCTGCAACTCGTCCAGTCGCGCGGCCCGTTCGGCCGGCTCGGGAATCTGCCGTCCGCGGCGTTCACCGTGGTCAACGGCGTCGGTTGGTGTGTCGTCGACTCGCTGCTCGGTGTCTTCATCCTGCGCGATCTGACGGGCATGGGCTTCGGGCCCGCGCTCGCGTTGATGGCGGTGGCGCAGCTCGGCATCGCGGTCGTGGGGTACCGGCTGATCCACACCGTGGAGCGGGTCCTGGCCGTGGTTCTGGTCGTGGTGTTCGCCGTGATGTCGGTGTACGGCTTCGGCGCGGCGCACGCGACCGCTCCCGTGGCACCGGCCGACGGCTCGGCTTCGGCGTTCCTGCTGGTCGTCGCCGTGACCTCGGCGCGCGTGCTCGGCTGGTCCGCGTACGCCTCGGACTACAGCCGCTATCTGCCGGCGCAGAGTTCGCCGCGGCGGGTGTTCCTCGCGGCGGGCGGCGGGGGTGCGCTCGCCGGGGTGTGGATCGGTTCGCTCGGCGCGGCCCTCGGCACGGTGGGCGCGCTCGACGATCCGAGCGCCATGGTCAGCGGCCTGCTGCCGCACGCCCTCGGCACCGTCGTGCTGCTGTGCCTGCTCCTGTCCACGCTCGCCTCCACGGTCATCGACCTGTACTCCGGTGCGATGGCGGCGCTCGTCGCCGGGTTCAGCATTCCCCGCTGGGTGTCCGTCCTCGTCGTCGGCGGCCTCGGCACGGCGCTCGCCTGGTACGCGGGGCACGGCGACTTCGCGGCGCAGCTCAACGACTTCCTGCTGATGACGGGTTACTGGCTGGCGCCGTGGGGCGCGGTGATGATCGTCGCGTACTGGGGCCGCGGGCGGCGCGCGCTCGCCGATCCGTACGACACCCGGCACCGCTTCGGCCGGGGCCTGCCGTGTGTGCTCCTGGCCGTCGCGGCCGAGCTGCCGTTCATGAACCAGTCCCTCTATACGGGGCCGCTCGCCGAGGCACATCCGGTGCTCGGTCCGTTCGGCCTGTTCGTCGGGTTCGCGGTGGCGGGGACCGCGTACACCGTGGTGTGTCCGCGTCCCCGCGCGTCCGACCGACCCCAACCAGCCACGCCGCACGAGAAGTTGAGGAGCCAGGCATGACCATCACCACCGCGCCCACCACGCAGGACGAGACCTTCCTGCGGGCCGCCATCGCCGCGGCGGCGAAGTCCCGCGCCGGCGGCAACCATCCCTTCGGCGCGCTGCTCGTCCTGGACGGCGAGCAGGTCCTGGAGGCGGGCAACACCGTCGTCTCGGAGCGGGACGCCACCGGGCACGCCGAGACCAACCTGGTGCGCCTGGCGACACGTACCTACGACCGCGACACACTCGCCCGCGCCACCCTCTACACCTCCACCGAGCCGTGCGCGATGTGCACCGGAGCCGTCTACTGGAGCGGCATCGGCCGGGTCGCGTACGCCCTCGGCGAGGACGAACTCCTCGCCCTGACCGGCGCGAACCCCGAGAACCCGACGATGGCTCTGCCCTGCCGGCAGGTGCTGGCCGCCGGGCAGCGGCAGGTGACTGTCGTCGGCCCCTGCCTGCACGCGGAGGCGTCCTCGGTCCACGAAGGGTTCTGGGCATGACGCACACACACCACGGGCGGGCTCGCACACTGATCCACAACGGCATCGTCATCCCCTGCGACGGCACGAGGACGGTCCTGGACCCCGGATCCGTCCTCCTGGAGGGCGACCGCATCATCGCCGTCGACCGCCCAGAGGCCTTCGCCACCACCGACGCGCACATCGTCGACGCCACCGGCCACGCCGTGATCCCCGGCCTGCACAACACCCATCTGCACTCGGGCCTGTTGCGCGGCACCGCCGAGTCCAAGTCCCTGTGGGACTGGCTGCGCGACTACGTGGATCCGGCCCACAAGGCCCTCACCCCCGAGATCGCGGAGGCCGCCTCGCTGCTCTGCTACACGGAGTCGCTGCGCGCGGGCACCACATCCGTGATGGACATGTGGCGCCACATGGAGGGCTCCGCGCACGCCGCCGAACAGGTCGGCATCCGCGCCACGCTCGTCCCCTACGTCGCCGATCTCCCCGGCTACGACTACTTCGAGACGCTGGAGACCAACCGCCGCCTGCTGAAGGAGTACCGCACGTACGCCCACGGCCGGGTGCGCTCCTGGGTGGGCCTGGAACACCTCTTCTACTGCAGCGAGCAGGCGTTCCGCGCTGCGGCGGCCCTGGCCGACGAGTTCGACACCGGCCTGCACACCCACTCATCCGAGACGGCGTGGGAAGTCGAGGAGTCACTGCGGCAGTTCGGGCGCCGCCCGGTGGAGGAGTTCCACCATCGCGACATCCTCGGACCGCGCACGGTGATCGCCCACTGCGTGTGGCTCGACGACCGCGAACTCGATCTCCTCGCCGAGACGGACACGAGCGTCGCGCACTGCCCCTGCTCCAACATGAAGCTGTCGTCGGGCCCCGCCCGGGTCGCCGACATGCGCCGCCGGGGCATCGCCGTCGGCATCGGCAGCGACGGTGAGAAGGAGAACAACAACCTCGACCTGCTGGAGGAGATGAAGTTCGCCTCCCTGCTCCAGAAGGTGACCTCGCTCGACCCGACCACCGGCGACCCGTGGGACATCCTCGACATGGCCACCCGCGACGGCGCCCGCGCCCTGGGCCTCGACGATGTCACGGGTTCCCTGGTGCCGGGCAAGCGCGCCGACGTCGTCACCGTGGACCTGCGCGCCCTGCACACCACTCCCCTCCTCCACGGCCCGGACTTCAACGCCGTCCCCCACCTGGTGTTCTCCGCATCCGCCGCGGACGTCGACCACGTGTGGGTCGACGGCGAGATGCGGGTGTCCGGCGGGAAGGTGCTGAGCGTGGACACGGACGGGGTTCGGCGGCGGGCGCAGAGCGCGGCGGAGGAACTGTTCCGGCGGCGGGCGGCGCTTCCGGTCGGGCGGTAGGGGCGGGGATGCGGGGCGGGTGTCGAGCCCCCGCCCCTCATCGCCGCCCCCTTCATCCCCGCCCCCTCCGTCAGCCCTCCAGCACTCCCGTCGCCGCCACCCCCGCATACCACCGCGCACTCGCCTTCGGCGTCCGCGTCCCCGTCGGGTAGTCGACGTGGACCATGCCGAAGCGCTTGCTGTAGCCGTAGCCCCACTCGAAGTTGTCCAGCAGGGACCACAGGAAGTAGCCGCGGATGTCCGCGCCCGCGGACAGCGCGCGGTGCACGGCGGCCAGGTGGTCGCGGACGTAGGCGATGCGCTGCGGGTCGTTGACGTTGCCCTCGGGGTCCGCGTAGTCGTGGAACGCGGCGCCGTTCTCGGTGATCACCATGGGCAGGCCGGGGTGCTCGGCGCCGAGGCGGAGGAGGAGTTCCTCCAGGCCCGAGGCGTCGATCGTCCAGCCCATCGCGGTCCGGTCACCGGGTGTGGAGTGGAAGGCGACGCGGTCCGCGCCCACCCAGGGGCTGTGCTTGCTGGCGCCGTGGCCGTCGTTGCCGTGGGCCGGGTCGCCCTCGGAGACCAGGGTCGGCGAGTAGTAGTTGACACCCAGGAAGTCCAGCGGCTGGTTGATCTCCTTCAGGTCGCCGTCCTCGACGAAGGACCAGTCGGTCAGCGGCGCCGTGTCCTTCAGCAGGTCGTCGGGGTACTCGCCGCGCAGCATCGGGCCGGTGAAGACCCGGTTGGCGAGGGCGTCGATGCGGCGGGCGGAGTCCACGTCCCCGGCCGCGTCGGTCAGCGGGCGCACGTGGTGGACGTTGAGGGTCACCGAGATCTCGGCGGCCGGGCGCAGTCGGGAGCGCAGCGCCTGAACGGCCAGGCCGTGGCCCAGGTTGAGGTGGTGGGCGGCGCGCAGGGCGGCGACGGGCTCGGTGCGGCCGGGGGCGTGCACCCCGGACGCGTAGCCGAGGAAGGCGCTGCACCAGGGCTCGTTGAGGGTGGTCCAGGTGTCGATGTGGTCGCCGAGGCCCTCGGCAGCGAGGGCCGCGTACTCGGCGAACCGCTCCGCGGTCTCGCGGGCCGGCCAGCCGCCCAGGTCCTCCAACTCCTGCGGCAGGTCCCAGTGGTAGAGCGTGGCGACCGGCTTGATGCCCTTCTCGCGCAGCGCGTCGGCCAGGCGCCGGTAGAAGTCGAGGCCCTTCTGGAGGGCCGGGCCGCGGCCGGTCGGCTGGATGCGCGGCCAGGCCAGCGAGAAGCGGTACGCCTTGACGCCCAGGTCGGCCATGATCTCGACGTCCTCGGCCCAGCGGTGGTAGTGGTCGCAGGCGATGTCACCGGTGTCACCGTTGAGGACCTTGCCGGGCGTACGGGCGTAGGTGTCCCAGATGGACGGTGTGCGGCCGTCCTCCTGAGCGGCGCCCTCGATCTGGTACGAGGCGGTCGCCGTGCCCCACAGGAAGTCGGCGGGGAACGTGAGCGCGGATGACATGGAGGACTCCTACGGGATGAACGGGCATTACGGGAAAGGGAGTTGACGCAGGGGCAGAGCGTCGGGCGGGCTGATCAGCCCTTGACGGCGCCCTGCATGATGCCGCCGACGATCTGGCGGCCGAAGACGATGAACATCGCGAGCAGCGGCAGCGTGCCGAGCAGGGCGCCCGCCATGATCAGGGACTGGTCGCGGACGTAGCCGGCGCTGAGCTGCGTCAGGGCCACGGGGACCGTCGGGTTGGTCATGTCGAGGGCGATGAACGGCCAGAAGAAGTCGTTCCAGGCGTGCACGAACGTGATCATGAAGATCACGGCCATGGGGGCGCGGGCGATCGGCAGCACGATGGACCAGAAGATGCGCAGCGAGTGCGCGCCGTCGACCCGGCCCGCCTCGACGAGCTCGTCGGGCAGCGCCTCGGCGAAGTACTGCCGCATGAAGAACACGCCGACCGCGCTGACCAGCGTGGGGAAGATGACGGACGGCAGCTGCTGGCCCCAGCCGAGGTCGCTCATCATCATGAACAGCGGGACGACGCCCAGTTGGGGCGGCACCATCATGGTGCCGATGACGACCATGAGGAGGGCGTTGCGGCCCTTGAAGCGGAGCTTGGCGAAGGCGAAACCGGCGAGTGTCGCGAAGAGCACGGTGGACAGCGAGATGGCGCCGGCCACGATGAACGAGTTCATCATCGCCTTGCCCATGGCGGCCTCGGTCCAGGCCCGGGACAGGTTGCTGAAGAGGTTCGGTCCCGGCAGGAACGGCGGTGGCGTCCGCGAGATCCGGGCGCTGTCCGTGGAGGCCGCGACCAGCGTCCAGTAGAGCGGGAAGAGCGAGACGAGGGCGGTCAGCCCGAGGAGGATGTAGGCGAGGGGCCCGGCGTGGTGCTGCTTGCCCGCGCCCTGCCGCAGGCGCCTGCGGCGGGCGGCGGGTGCGGGGCGTTCGACGGCCCCGCGGCGTGCGGCGCCGGTGCGGACCGGAGCGGTGTCGGTGGTCATGGCGTGGCTCCCCCGGTCAGTGCGTGCGGTTGCGCAGGCGCGAGATCACGCGCTGCAGGACGAAGACGAGGACGAGCAGCAGGAACATCGCCCAGGCCACGGTGGCCGCGCGGCCCATCTGGTAGTTCTTCCAGCCCTCTTCGTAGAGCAGCAGGCCGAGCGTCTGGTACTGGTTGTCGGTGCCGCCTGTGACGCCGTTGGGGCCCTGGCCGAAGATCAGTGGTTCGCCGAAGAGCTGGGTCGCGCCGATGGTCGACAGGACGATGGTGAAGACGATCGTCGCCCTGATGCCGGGGACCGTGACGGTGCGGAACTGCTGCCAGCGGTTGGCGCCGTCGATGGCGGCGGCCTCATAACGCTCCAGCGGCACGGCCTGCATGGCGGCCAGGTAGAGCAGGGCGTTGTAGCCGGTCCACCGCCAGATCACGATCGCGGAGATGGCGGTCTGCGATGCGCCGGTGGAGTTCTCCCAGTCGACCGGGTCGATGCCGATCAGACCGAGACCCCAGTTGATCATCCCGAAGTCGCGCTGGAAGAGCATCGTGAAGACGAGCGCGGCGGCGCCGACCGAGGTGGCGTACGGGGTGATGGCGGCGACCCGGAAGAAGGTCGAGCCGCGCATCTTGTAGTTGAGCAGGTGCGCGAGGCCCAGGGCCATGAGCAGCTGCGGCACCGTGGAGATCACGCCGATGGTGACGGTGTTGCGCAGCGCGTTCCAGAACCGCTCGTCGGCGAACAGCGCCGTGTAGTTGTCCAGACCCCGCCACGACATGACGTCGAAGGTGGACAGCTCGACCTGGTGGAGGGAGATCCAGGCGGTGTAGATCAACGGGTAGAAGCTGAACGCGGCGAAGATGACGAAGAAGGGCGCGACGAACGCGTACGGTGCGCCCTTCACGTCGAGGCGGTGCAGCAGCGGCACCTTGGAACGGGCCTTGTCCGTAACGAGAGTTGAGGCGGCCACCGGGATCCTTCCGTGGGGCGGCGGGCTGGCGGGCGAACGGTGCGGCGGGGGCGGGTGCGGCCGGGGGGCGGGGGGGGGCGGGGGGGGTCCCGCCCCCCCCCCAAAGGGGCCGTAACCGGCACCCCCCCCCAGAAATTACCCCCCCGCCGGGGTGTTAAAGAGCCGCGACCGGGGCAATGCCGAATAGAG